>NZ_JBNAIW010000005.1:0-109771 GCF_052047895.1 Candidatus Pelagibacter sp. HIMB1517 | reverse complement strand
CAAGTAGATATAATAGATGAAAATTTATATAATGTTATATTTACAACAGATGAGAATTTTAAATTTAATTCAATTTTAGATTTTGAAGATCCAAGAATTCCTAATTTTGGTAAATATTTTATTTCAAAAAAAAATGACAATTTAGATATTAATTTAGAAGGTAATGAAAAATATTATAAATTAATAAATTTAAATGGACTGATTGATAGCATTTTTAATCAAATACAAGGTCAATATTTTTCTTTAGAATTGAATATGCAAGAGTTAAACGCTATTGATTTTTCCAAAGGTTGTTATGTTGGTCAAGAAAATACAGCCAGAATGAGTCTAAAAGAAAAAATATCAAAAAAACTATTTCCCCTAAGTAATGAAAATAAGCTAAGTTCTGGTGAAGAAATATTCTTTAACAAAGAAATAATTGGAAAAATTGTTAGTGAGAATCCAAATTTTGCAATGATCAAAATGTCAAAGTTCAATGAATTCAATGATAAAGATCTAAAAACTCAAAAAGATATAAAAGTAAAAATTTCTAAACCAAATTGGATGAATTGAAATGGTGCGGTCAGAGAGACTTGAACTCTCACGGGAAAACCCACACGGCCCTCAACCGTGCCTGTCTACCAATTCCAGCATGACCGCTTTTTTACTGTATTCAGAATATAAAATGTGACATTAATGTTAAATATTTTTTTTTAAATAAATATTATATTTAATTATGAGTAACGAACTTAAGTTTAATTCTGAAATAGAGAGCATAACAAGCCCACTATATAAAAAAATACAAGGCGCCATCCCAGAGATTGAGTGGCCAACAATGGCTCCTTATATTTACGAAATCAATAAACTTAAAAAAGAAAAAGACGTCACAATTCTAGCTCATAACTATCAGGCGCCAGAAATTTTCTATGGTGTCGCTGATATTGTTGGAGACTCACTTGGGCTAGCGATTGATGGAGCTAAAGTAAAAACAGATAAAATTTTAATGTGCGGTGTTCATTTTATGGCTGAGACTGCAAAAATTATGTCGCCTGAAAAAAAAATTATACTTCCTGATTTATCGGCTGGTTGTTCATTAGCAGAGTCAATCACCCCTGCAGATGTAAGAAAGTTAAAAGCAGAAAACCCAGGAGTACCAGTTGTTACTTATGTCAATACATCTGCAGATGTTAAAGCTGAAACAGATATATGTTGCACATCAGCTAATGCGGTTAAAATTGTCGAGTCTCTTAATGTAGATAAAGTTATTTTTTTACCAGATGAATATTTAGCAAAATATGTAGCAAGCAAAACTCAAGTTGAAATTATTTCATGGAAAGGAAAATGTGAAGTCCATGAGAAGTTTACTGATACAGAAATTTTAGAACTAAGAAAAAAATATCCTGATTTAAAAGTAGTCTCTCATCCTGAATGTCCTCCAGATGTTATAAAAGCTTCAGACTATACTGGATCTACAGGATCGATGATTGATTATGTTAAAAATACAAAAGCTAAAGATATCTTTTTAGTCACTGAATGTTCAATGAGTGATAACATTCAAGTTGAAAACCCAAATATTAATTTTGTTAAACCATGTAACCTTTGTCCTCACATGAAAAAAATTACATTACAGAGTATTTTAAAATCATTAAAAGAAGACAATAATTTTATTGAAATTGACAATGAAATTATTTTGAAGGCTCGAGGTGCAATTGAAAAAATGATTGCTGTTGGCAGATAACATTAGTGAGTGAAAATCAAATAAAGCAATTAATCAATCTTTCAATCCAAGAAGATAAAGTACATCAAGATATTACTTCCAAATTAACAATTCCTAATAATCTAATTGTATCAGTAAACATTGTTTCAAAAGGTAATGGGATTCTATTTGGGGTAAATATAGTAAAAAAAATTTTAAAAACTATTGATAAAAAAATAAAAATTAAAATTTTTAAATCAGATGGAAAAGGAATTAAAAAAGGGAATAAAATTATAAATTTAAAAGGTAAAGGACAATCAATCCTTAAAAGTGAAAGAATAATTTTAAATTTCTTAGGTCACTTAAGTGGAGTTGCTTCCGAAACTAAAAAACTAGTTAATCAAACTAAAAAATATAAAACAAAAATTTGTTGTACGAGAAAAACGTTGCCTGGCATGCGTTACCTTCAAAAACTAGCAATAAAGGCTGGAGGTGGTTTTAATAATAGATATGATTTGGAACAGGAAATTTTCATTAAAGATAATCATCATTTAGATAAAGTAAAATTTCGAGATAAAATTATTCAAGTTATAAAAAAAAATAAAAATAAAAAAATTATTAATGCTGAAGTTGATAATCTAAATCAATTAAAACAAATTGTAGATTTAAAAATTGATAGAATTTTGCTTGATAATTTTTCAACAGTAAGTTTGAAAAAAGCTTTAAGAATAATACCTAAAACTATTCAAACAGAAGCTTCGGGTAATATTAATCCAAAAAATTTTATTCAATATGCTAGAACTGGAGTGAAACGAATATCTTTAGGTTATTTGACTCACTCAGTGAAAAATTTTGATTTTTCTCTTGAATTTTAACTAATTTCTTTTTGATAAAATTTTAGCTTGGGCAGCTGAAAGTCTAGCGATTGGTACTCTATAAGGTGAGCAAGAAACATAATTTAATCCTGCTTTCTGACAGAACATAATTGAGTCTGGATCGCCACCATGCTCACCGCAAATTCCTAATTTAATTTTTGATTTATTTCTCTTTGCATTCTTGCAAGCAAGTTCAACCAATTGTCCCACTCCATTAACATCTATGCTTACAAATGGATCAATTTTAAAAATATTATTATCTACATAATCATCTAAGAACTTACCCGCATCATCTCTACTAATACCTAGAGTAGTTTGAGTTAAATCATTTGTTCCAAAACTAAAAAAATCTGCATGCTTAGATATATCATGAGCATTAAGCGCAGCTCTTGGTAACTCAATCATCGTACCAACCATATAGTCTAGTTTTTGATTATATTTTTTTGACATCTCTTTTGCTTTACTATCTACAAGTTCTTTTAAAATTTCTAATTCTTGACCTGTGGCAACAAGTGGAATCATAATTTCTGGTAAAACTTTTATTTTTTCTTTCTTACACTGCAATACTGCTTCAAAAATTGCTTCACATTGCATCTCGTATATTTCTGGATAAGAAATGGCTAATCTACAACCTCGATGACCTAGCATTGGATTTTCTTCGTGAAGATCAGAGATTCTATCTTTAATTTCTTTTTCTGAAATTCCCAAAGAAGATGCCAAAGATGAAATTTCTTTTTCACTTTTTGGTAAAAACTCATGAAGAGGCGGATCTAATAATCTAATAGTAACGGGCAAACCTTTCATGATGGAAAAAATTTCATAAAAATCTTTCTTTTGAAAAGGTAATATTTTACCCAAAGCTTCGCTACGATCTTCTTTTGATTTTGATAAAATCATCTGTCTGACATATAAAATTCTTTCTTCGTCAAAAAACATATGTTCAGTTCTACATAAACCTATACCTTCTGCCCCAAACTCTCTTGCAACTTTTGTATCTAATGGAGTTTCGGCATTAGTTCTAACTTGCATTTTTCTAGTTTTATCAGCCCAAGACATGATTTTTGAAAAATCCCCAGAAATATCTGGTTTAATGGTTTTAACTTCACCTGACATTACCTCTCCGCTTGACCCATCTATTGTAATGATTTCACCCTCTTTAAAGACTCGATTGCCAACTTTAAATTCTTTACTTTGATAATCAATTTGAATTGTTCCTGAACCAGATACACATGGTTTACCCATTCCTCTAGCTACAACTGCCGCGTGACTTGTCATACCACCGCGACAAGTTAAGATTCCTTCTGCTGCATTCATACCGTGAATATCCTCTGGTGATGTTTCTAATCTAACAAGTATTGTTTTTTGATTTTGTGATTTCAAAGTTTCAGCATCATCAGCAGAAAAAGTAATTTTTCCAGATGCTGCTCCTGGAGAAGCTGGTAGTCCTTTTGCTATAATATCTTTCTCAGCTTTTGGATCTAGAGTTGGATGAAGCAAGGTATCTAGCATTTTAGGATCAATTCTTAATAACGCCTCATCTTTTTTAATTAAGTTTTCTTTCACCATATCTACAGCAATTTTTATTGCAGCTTTTGCAGTTCTTTTTCCAGATCGTGTTTGAAGCATCCAGAGTTTTTTATTTTCAACTGTAAACTCAATATCTTGCATGTCTTTGTAGTGTTTCTCTAATTTTTTATAAATTTGAACCAATTGCCCATAAACTTTTGGCATTGTTTCTTCCATTGATAAAGCATCTGATTTTGCTTCTAATCTTGCTTTTTTAGTAATGTTTTGTGGCGTTCTAATTCCAGCAACAACATCCTCGCCTTGAGCATTGATTAAATATTCACCATAAAAACTTTTTTCACCAGTTGATGGATTTCTTGTAAACGCAACTCCAGTTGCGCAATCATCTCCCATGTTTCCAAAAACCATTGATTGAACATTTACCGCTGTTCCCCACTCTTCTGGTATATTATTTAATTTTCTATAAGTCTTTGCTCTTTGATTTCTCCATGATTGAAAGACTGCTCCAACTGCTCCCCATAATTGTTGATATACATCTTGAGGAAAATCTTTTTTGATTTCTCTTTTAATAACATCTCTAAAGTCTTTAATTAATTTTTTCCAATCCTCTGCATCCAAATCAGTGTCTAATGTTACACCTTTGGTTAATTTATAATTTTCAATTAAATCTTCAAAATTATGATGATCAACACCAAGTACAACATTGCTATACATTTGAATAAAACGTCTATAGCTATCATACGCAAATGTTTCATTTTTAGTCTTAGCGGCTAAACCTAGAACTGTTTCATCATTTAAACCTAAGTTCAAAACCGTATCCATCATACCAGGCATTGATACTCTCGCTCCTGATCTTACAGATACTAAAAGTGGATTCTTTTTATCTCCAAATTTTTTACCGATTTTTTTTTCTACTTCTTTAATTGCAGATTTTACTTGTTTGTCTAAACCAATAGGATTTTTTCTATTTCTTTTATAAAACTCATTGCATGCTTCAGTCGTAATTGTAAATCCAGGAGGAACTGGTAAGCCAATCTTTATCATTTCCGAAAGGTTAGCGCCTTTTCCACCAAGCAAGTTTTTTAAACCTGCCTTATCTTTTTTAGGAGTTTTGCTAAAATTATAAACCCAAGTTGCCATTTTTAAGATCCATCTAATTTTGAAAAATCAGTAAATTTTTCAAAGGTTTTACATAAGAGAGTTAATAATTCTAGCCTATTTTTTCTTACCTGTTGATTATCATCGTTGACCTTTACATTATCAAAGAAATTATCCGTCATAGGTTTTAACTCTGACAATAAAGTTATGGTTTTTTCATTATCTCTTAGTCGACTGGGAGTTGTAAAATAATCTCTAGCTTCATTTAATTTAATAAGTATTTCATCTTCAGAAGGGTGTTGAAATAAAACATTATCCGGATTTCCAAAAAACTCTTCTTCTTGATTTGATTGATCTAAAATATTTTTTGATCTTTTATAAATTGAAATAACATCCTGGCCTTGGGGTTTTTTTAAACATTTTGAAAGTTCATTAATATTTTTCATAACCAAATAAAAATCATCTGATCTATTATTTTCTAAAATTGAATTGGTAACATCTAATCTTGCACCTTTATCTTTTAAATTAATTTTAAATCTTTCAATAAAAAATTGAAAAAGGTCCTCTATGATTTTTTCATTAGTTAATTGATAATTTTGAGTAAGATATAAATTCTTTGAATTATTCAATATCTCCTTTAATGACAAACTAACTTTGTTTTCTGTGATTAATCTTAAAACACTAAGGCAAGCTCTTCTTAAAGCAAAAGGATCTTTGGAGCTTGTTGGCTTTTCATCAATACCAAAAAATCCAACTAGGGTGTCTATTTTGTCAGCTATCGCAACTGCAATTGAGATCTTTTCTTTAGGAACTTTCCCACTTGGGCCAAGAGGTAAATAATGATTTTGAATAGCATTGCTTATTTCTTTACTAAAACCTTGTTCAATAGCAAAATAACTTCCAATAATTCCTTGAAGCTCAGGATATTCACCAACTAAGTCAGAAACTAAATCTGACTTACAAATCGATCCAGCAATTTCTGTATCCTCTTTATTCGCTCCAATTGAATCAGCTATAACTGATCCAAGTTGACGGATTCTTTGAGTCTTGTCATATAAAGTTCCTAACTTTTGATAGAAAACAATTGAGTTTAGTTTTGTAACTTGTTTAACTAAATTTTGTCTTTTATTTTTATCCCAAAAAAACTTAGCATCTGAAAGTCGAGCATCAATTACTTTTTCATTACCTTTGGTAATTAAATTTTTATTATCAAAATTATTAGCAACAAAAAGAAACGAGTTTATAAGTTTATCATCGAATATAGACTTCATCGGAAAGTATCTCTGATGATTGATCATTGTTAAATTTAATAATTCATCTGGCAAAACTAAATATTCGGGATCAAATTTTCCCTTTAATATTACTGGGGTCTCAACTAAGTTTGTAACCTCTTCGACTAAGTAATTATTAAGCTCAGGAGTACATTTATTTTTTTTTAATACTTTTTCTAACTCCAGTCTTATTTTTTGCTCTCTTTTTTTATGATCAATCTCAATTTTATTTTTTTCTAAATTTTTTTTATAATCTTTAAAATTTTTAATTTTAATTTCTTTGTCTTCAAAAGGCCCATTCACATAAGTAGAGTTTGATGAATTAATATGAAAAAAACTAAAATCTAAAACTTTATTATCAAGTAAACACAGTATAGACTTTAAAGGCCTTCCCCAAAAACAATCATAATCAGACCATCTCATCGACTTTTTCCAATTAATGGTTTGAAGAATTGAAGGTAATTTTTTCCTTAAAATATCAGAGGTTAATAGAGTTTTAGCTGGTAATTTTACAAAATAAAATTCTCCTTTATCTGTACTTTTTTGAATTAAATCCTCTTTTAGTGCATTTTTAGATTTCAAAAATCCTTCAAGAGCTTGATCGTTGCACCCAACCTTGGGTCCTTTCACTTCTTGAGATTCTATTTTTTGATTTAAAGTAATATTTTCAATAAAAACTACTAATCGTTTAGGAGTAGAAAAAATATCAAATCCTTTGAACTTAATATTATTTTCATTTAATTCCTTGAATATTAATTCGTGAATTTGTTTTCTAGCATGAATCTGTAAGCTGTGTGGAATTTCTTCAGAGTAAAGTTCTAGAAAAAAATCTGACATTATTGTTTTTCAATCCAGAGTTCTCCACATGCTTTTGCTAAAGTTCTAATTCTTGTAATATAGTTAGCTCTTTCAGCAACACTAATCACTCCTCTTGCATCTAACAAATTAAATAAGTGACTAGCTTTTAGACACTGGTCGTAAGCTGGTAAACAAAGTTTTTTTTCTGCTAAATCCTTTGACTCTTTTTCAACTTTATTAAACTGGTCAAATAAGCCTTCTGTATTTGCGTGTTCAAAATTATATGCTGAAAATTCTTTTTCAGCTTGTAAAAATACATCTCCGTATTTGACACCTTCATGATTCCAATCAAGATCATAAACATTATTTTTGTTTTGAATATACATACAAATTCTCTCTAAACCGTAAGTAATTTCTGATGATACAGGCTTGCACTCAAACCCTGCCATTTGTTGGAAATAAGTAAATTGAGTAATTTCCATTCCATCACACCACACTTCCCAACCTAGTCCTGATGCACCTAAAGTTGGACTTTCCCAATCATCTTCAACAAATCGAATATCATGATCTTTATAAATAATTCCAAGAGCCGTTAAGCTTTTTAAATATAACTTTTGAATATCTTCTGGCGAAGGTTTTATAATTACTTGAAACTGGTAGTAATGCTGAAGACGGTTTGGATTTTCTCCATAACGTCCATCTGTTGGCCTTCTTGATGGTTGAACATACGCTGCTTTCCAATGCTTTGGCCCGAGTGATCTTAATGTAGTTGCTGGATGAAATGTACCGGCGCCTACTTCAATATCATATGGTTGTAAAATTACGCATCCTTGATCTGACCAAAATTTTTGCAGTTTAAAAATAATTTCTTGAAAAGTTAGATAAGGAACTTTTTTTTTTAATTTTTTAACTTTAGGCTGTTTTTTAACTTTCGTTTTAACTTTTTTTTTAACTAAGTTTTTCTTTTTGATCATAGTCCAAATTTATTCCATAATGATCTTGTTTCAATTTCGTCTGCAATGTTTGAAAATTGATTTGATATTTGACTTGATAATTTTCTTTTTAACCAGCTTTCAGGTTTATCAAATTTCTTAATTACAACTTTTTTTCCAAATTTTTCTTGAATAACATCTTCCATATTACCAAGACCATCAATTAATCCTAATTCTTTAGATTGAATACCTGACCAAAATTCACCAGTAAATAATTGATCATCTTTATCAGATGAGATTTTATCTTTTCTACTATTTTTTACTAAGCTAATGAATTGTTCGTGCAAATCTAATTGTATTTTTTTTAATCTTTCTATGTCTTCTGGCTTTTCATCCATAAAAGGATCTAGAGTACTTTTATTTTTACCTGCAGTATGAACTCTTCTTTCAATACCAATTTTTTTAATAAGTTCTTTTAATCCAAATGATGAATATATAACTCCAATAGAACCTACAATCGAACTGGGGTTTGCATAAATTTCATCACCCGCACAAGCCAGCATATATCCTCCGGATGCAGCCACATCTTCAGCAAACGTTATAACCTTTACTTTTTTTTCTTCTGCCAATCTTCTGATTAACGAATAAATTAAATGAGATTGTACTGGCGATCCACCTGGTGAATTAATTGAGATTGCTACAGCAGATAGTTTTTTTTGATTAAATGCTTTTTTAATAATTTGCTCATGACTACTTAGACTCATGCCTTGCTGAAATCGTCCAACATTTCCAATAACTCCGCTTAATCTAATGTGTGCAACTTGTGGTTTTTTTGAAAAAATCATAACTATAAAAAATACTTATATTTATTGGTAATTTAATTAAAAGTGCTTATTACAACTGCGTCATTTCATTGTTAACAAATCATCATTAAATAAGCTAATAACACATATGCTTTTAAACGTATTACCTTTTAAAAAGATAAAAACTAACCCTTTTGAGGAAATTAAATCGGCATATCAAGAACAGCTGAAAAAGGTCGATGATCATATCAAGTTAAAACTATCAAGCCATGTCGAACTTGTTGGGGAGATGGCAACTCACCTAATGAGTACGGGCGGCAAAAGACTAAGGCCACTTTTAACAATATGCTCTTCTGAAATATTTAACTACAAAGGTAATAGACATATTAATTTAGCAGCTTGTGTAGAGCTTATTCATAATGCCACTTTATTACATGATGATGTAATTGATAAAAGTGAGTCTAGAAGAGGTTTTAAAACAACTAATGCAATTTGGGGAAATAAAAGTTCAATTTTAGCAGGTGATTATTTGCTTAGTCGATGTTTTGAAATGATGGTAGATGATGGATCGCAAGAAGTTTTAAAAATTTTGTCATCAGTATCGTCTGAAATCGCGCAAGGTGAAATTATGCAATTACAATTTGAAAAACAAGTTGATATGGTTGAGAAAAATTATCTAGATATTATTTCTGCAAAAACAGCATCTTTGTTTGGTGCTTCAATGCGCGTTGGTGGTTGTATCAATGATAGATCAAACAAAGAAAAAGAAGCGCTAGAATCTTATGGAAGAAATCTAGGAATTTGTTTTCAAATTACAGACGACATTCTAGATTATTCATCAAAAGAAAAGGTGTTTGGAAAAAAAATTGGAAATGATTTTTTAGAGGGTAAAATAACATTACCAATCATTTTACTATTTCAAAAATCAACCCCTAAAGAAAGAGAAGTGCTACAAAAGTATTTTTCTCAAAGTGTAAGATCTGAAAATGACTTTGAACAAACATTAAAATTAATAAATAAATATCAAATTATTGAAACTTGTAAAAAAAGAGCTGATTACTTTTCAAATGTAGCTTCTGACTCATTATCAGTTTTTGAAAAAAATTTTGTTGTAGAAAAACTACAAGAATTATCTTTTTATATTGTTAATAGACTTAATTAATTAAATATAATCCAAAATTTAAAACTGAAGCAAAGATTACCCAAAGTAAATAAGGTACCATAAGTATAAAAGATATTTTTGATCTTGGTAAATATAAAAACATTAAAATACTAATCGCTATAATTAAAAATATAATATTTATAAAAGCAGCAAAAATTAAGTGATAATAAAAAAACACAAAGCTCCATGTTAAGTTAATCACCAAATGATAAAAATAAATTTTTATAATTTTTTTTGAAAAACTTGGTTCGCTCACTTTTGTTTTTTCATAAACAATCCAAATCGCAATACTCATGAATGCATAAAGTGTTGTCCAAACAGGGGCAAAAACCCAATCAGGTGGAGAAATTGGCAAACGATTTAATGATTGGTACCAAGGATCAAGATTTATTCTTGTAACATAACCTGCAATTGATGATGAAAAAAAGGTGACTAATAATATTAAGATTAAGCTCTTATACTTTTTGATCATTAAAAACTAAAGTGCTTAGAATAATATAAAGCTAATAGACCTAAAATATGACCGTAGTAAGTTAAGTTAACAAAAACTCTAAATATAAATTTATGATCATCTTTCATTTTTAGATAATCACAAAGTACGTTACCTGGATTGTATAATACTTCTAATTTCATTAAGCCGCTTCTTCGTCGCGGTAACTATCTATAGATGGGCATGAGCAAATCAAGTTTCTATCGCCATGAACATTGTCTACTCTTGCCACAGGTGGCCAGAATTTATTGACTTTTAAATAGCTGAGCGGGAATGCTGCTTGCTCTCTTGTATACTTATGTGTCCAAGAGTCAGATGATAATTCCAAATTCGTATGAGGTGCATTTTTAAGTGGATTATCTTGTTTATCAAAAACTTCGTTTTGAACCATTTTAATTTCTTTTCTGATATTAATCATCGCATCACAAAACTTATCCATTTCTAACAAGCTTTCACTTTCAGTTGGCTCAATCATTAATGTACCAGCAACTGGCCAAGACATTGTTGGAGCATGATAACCATAATCTATTAATCTTTTAGCTATATCTTCTTCAGAGACTCCAGACTCAGCTTTTATTGGCCTAAAGTCTAAAATGCACTCATGTGCTACCAGGTTATTTTTTCCTTTGTATAAAGTTTGATAAGAACTCTCTAATTTTTTTGACATGTAATTTGCGTTTAATATTGCAACTTCAGTTGCTAATCTTAAACCTTCTGCTCCCATCATTTTGATGTACATCCATGAAATCGGTAGAATACTTGCGCTTCCCCACGGTGCTGCTGACACAGAACCCATCCCAGTTTTAGGGCCAGAATTAACAAGGGTATGATTTGGTAAAAATGGTTCTAAATGTTTTTCAACACCAATTGGTCCCATTCCAGGTCCACCGCCACCATGCGGAATACAAAAAGTTTTATGAAGATTCATGTGGCAAACATCTGGTCCAAACTTTCCAGGTTTTGCTAATCCTACTAGAGCATTTAAATTTGCTCCATCCATGTATACTTGACCACCATGTGAATGAATAACATCACAAATCTCTTTAATGTGCTCTTCAAATACCCCATGTGTTGAAGGGTAAGTAACCATTAAAGCTGCCAGTTGTTTTGAATTTTCTTCAGCTTTTTTGCTTAGATCATCAATATCAACATTACCATCTTTATCACAATTAACGACGACAACTTTCATACCTGCCATCTGTGCACTTGCTGGATTAGTTCCATGTGCTGAACTTGGTATCAAACAAATATTTCTATCTTTGTCTCCATTGTTTAAATGAAACTTTCTAATTACCATCAATCCCGCATATTCACCTTGTGCTCCTGCATTTGGTTGTAAAGATACTCCAGAAAATCCTGTAATTTCTGTTAGCATATCTTCTAGATCAGCAAACATTTTTGAATAACCCTTAGCCTGATCCAAAGGTGCAAAAGGATGAATACCGCCAAACTCTGGCCACGTTACCGGTATCATTTCAGCAACAGCATTTAATTTCATCGTGCATGATCCGAGTGCAATCATTGATCGATTTAATGCTATATCTTTATCTTCTAATTTTTTTAAATATCGAAGCATTTCTGTCTCAGAATGATAAGAATTAAAAATTTCATGAGTTAAAAATTGTGAAGTTCTTTGAAGTGAACTTTCGATTGAAGAAATATTTACTTTATCAATACTATCAATTTGTTCATTTAAACCAAAAATCTTTAAAAGATTATTTAAATCTTTAATTTCTGTTGTTTCATCAAAAGAAACTGAAAGTGCATGTTGATCTATTAATCTTAAATTGACTTTAAACTCTAAAGCTTTTGCATAAATCTCTTGTGTTTTATCTTTTGTATTTATTGTAACAGTATCAAAAAACTGATCTGATAAAATTTCAAATTTTGTTTTTACAATATCTGCAAATGCATTTGCAAATTTTGCCGTTCTTTCTCCGATATGTTTTATACCATCTGGACCATGATAAATTCCATATGCTGCTGCCATTATTGATAATAATGCTTGAGCTGTGCAAATATTACTTGTCGCTTTTTCTCGTCTAATATGTTGCTCTCTTGTTTGAAGAGCCATTCTCAAAGCTTGATCATTATTTCTATCTTTTGATACACCAATTAATCTTCCTGGCATCGCTCGTTTAAATTCATCTTTAGTTGCAAAAAATGCTGCATGAGGACCACCGTAACCCATAGGAACACCAAAACGTTGAGAATTACCTACAACAATATCTGCACCCATCTCTCCAGGCGGTTTTAATAATGTTAAAGCTAATAAATCTGTTACTAGAATAGCTTTTCCATTTTTATCTTGAGTTTTTTTAATAAAAGTTTCCGCTCCGTTTATTTCTCCATAAGTATTAGGATATTGATAAATTGAGCAAAGCAAATCTCCTTCTACTTTATCGATATTGTCATCATCTCCAATTATAACGTCGAGATTAAAAGGTTCTGCTCTTGTTTTAACAACATCAATAGTTTGAGGATTGCAATTTTTAGATATAAAGATTTTGTGAAGTTTACTCTTATCTACTCTTTGACAAAGCGCTACAGCTTCGGCGGCCGCAGTTCCCTCATCCAATAGTGAAGCGTTCGCGATATCCATGCCCGTAAGGTCAGTAACCATCTGTTGGAAATTTAATAACATCTCTAATCTTCCTTGAGCTACTTCGGGTTGATATGGAGTGTAAGATGTATACCAACCTGGGTTTTCTAATAAATTTCTTAAAATTACATTTGGCGTATAGGTTCCGTAATAACCCATACCAATAAAGCTTTTAAAAATCTTGTTTTGACTAGCGATTTGCTTCAATTGTTGAAGCGCTGCATTTTCAGAAATGGGTGAATCGATATTTAAAGCACTGTTTTCTAAAATTTTTTCAGGAACAATTTTTTTAATAAATTCATCTAAAGAGTTAAAACCCAAATAAGATAACATCTTATTTTGATCCGAAGATGATGGGCCAATATGTCTTCTAATAAATTCTTTGTTCCTGTTATCTGTCATTAAGCATTCTCCGTTACAAATTTGTCATAATCATCTTTACTCATCAATTCATTGATTTGTTCAGGATTAGTCACCTTTACTTTAAAAAACCATCCGTTTCCTTCTGGATCTTGATTTACAAGAGAAGGGTCAGAAACTATTGCTTCATTACTTTCTGTAACTTCGCCAGCAATCGGTGAATAAACATCACTTGCTGCTTTTACAGACTCTACAACTGCAGCCTCTCCTCCAGCTTCAAATGTTTTTCCTTTATCTGGAACCTCAGTAAACACAATATCTCCTAATTGCTCAGTTGCATGTTTTGTTATTCCAATCGTTGCTGTATCTCCATCTAGTTCAACCCACTCATGTTTTTTTGAATATTTTTTTTCAGCCATAACTTTCCTTTCTATTTTACGTAACTTTTTTTATAAAAAGGCATCTTAAAAATTTTTGCAGCATGCCTTTTTCCCCTCACCTCTAATTCTAAATCTTCTCCTTCATTAGAAAATTCTTTCAATACATAACCCATTGCAACAGGCCCATTTACACTTGGTCCAAATCCACCACTTGTTATAATTCCTATTTCTTTATCACCTTTAAAAACTTTTGAACCTTCTCTTGCAATTGTTTTTTCAGGTTTGATACCTACTCTCTTTTTTAAAGCACCATTCTTGATTTGATCTTTTATAATTGAAGCGCCTAAAAAATTTCCTTCTTCTTTATTTTTTTTGGATAGTGCCCAAATTAAACTAGCTTCTACAGGTGTAGTTTTGGTATCTAGATCATGGCCATATAAACATAGACCAGCTTCTAATCTTAAAGAGTCTCTTGCTCCTAAACCAATAAGCTTAACATTTTGATCTTCTAATAATGTTTTGCAAAATTTTTCAGCTAAAGAATTTTTTATCGATACTTCAAAACCATCTTCTCCTGTATAGCCTGAGCGCGTGACATAAATATCTTCATTATTTAATTTAAACTGTGATCCGTTCATAAAAGTTAGAGCTGAAACTCCAGGAACGATATTATCTAAAATTTCAACAGCTTTAGGACCTTGTATTGCAATTAAAGATAAGTCTTCATGTAATTTAGTTTTTGAAGGATCAATAACTTCGTGAATTCTTTTAATATCGTGATGTTTGCAAGCCGCATTAAGAACTATATTTAGTCCATCCTCAACTTTCGTGACAATTAAATCATCATCAATACCACCATCTTTGTTCATCAACACAGTGTACTTGGATTGGTTGTTATTTAATGATTTTAAATCAATAGGAACTATTTTTTCTAAAGGCAAATACTCTTCTTCAGTTCCATAGATTGAGAATTGCCCCATATGGGAAACATCAAAAATTCCAGCATTAGCTCTTACATGTAAGTGCTCTTTCATAATGCCTTCAGGATATTGCACTGGCATTTGGTATCCCGCAAATGGAACCATCTTTCCGCCAACGGATACATGAAAATCGTAAAGCGCTGTTTTTAAATCTGTAATTTTTTCTGCGTTTTGACTCATTAATAAACTCTGTTCATGTGCCCGTCTGTCGATTTACCTGAGAGATTTGCTCCTTCGGTGGGACTTCAATCCGCTTTCCAGAGTTTATTTTATATACGGTCCATTTACCTGAGAGTTTCCTGGGCTTTGCTCCTTCGGTGCTGATTTAACAGACTCTCCCGCACATAAAGTTACTTATCAATTCAAAACAATAACTACAATGAACCATTAGTTGTATCAAGTATAACTGTTGGTCATATCTGGCTAGATTATATCAGGTTTTTGCACTTATATTTACAATGTCTCTTAATTAGTCCCAAAATTGTAATTTTCTATCATAGAGCATGATGCGACTAAGAATTATGATTCTAAATTCTAATTTTCGGATGTATTCAGATTTTTTTATAGTTATTTTTTTTTTCCCCGTTTCTTATGAAAATAGCTTTCGTATATGAAAAGCTTTTTAATTACTTTTGCTGAGCATCAAACAGATCAACGAATCTTTAAAATTAATAATGTTAGGATATCGATTTTTTATTTCTTGAATTCCTTTAATTAATTCTTTTTCACTAAATTCAAGAAGTATAGAAATATACCTTTTTCTAATCATGTCTAAATATAATTTTTGTTTAATCTTAACTTTAAAATTAAAAACATTATCCTTAATGTTGTTAAAATTTGTTGAAATTTTTTTTCTTATTTTTGAGTCTTTCTTGTAAGATATTTGCAATTTTTTCTGCATCTTATTAAATGTAGGAATTTGACTTTGTTTCTCATTTATTGAAAAGATCATTAATTTTCCATTCTCACTTAATGTATTGTGACAATACTTTGTTAATTTTAAAATTTTATTTAATGGAAAAAAATGAATGGTTTGTTTTATAATTATTAAATCAAATTTTTTTTTGTTAGTTTTTAAAAATTTAAAAGCATCAGTTTTCTTAAATATGAAGTTTCGATCTTTATTCCTGTGGTTAACTAGATCGACACCAACTGGTTTATTTTTTAATTTTAATTTAGTTTTTATTTTTCCTAGAATTTTACCTCTTCCGCAACCTATATCTAATATATGTGAATCTTTATTAAGTTTTTTGTTTTTAATTAAAAATTTAATAAAACTTTCAATATATTCTTTTGAAGAAAGCCATGTTCTATTATCCCAATTTTTAAGATGAGGCATAATTTAATTTAAATTAATATAATTTTAATTAAAATAAAGTATTACTGTTTAATGTTAAAAAAACTTCATATTTTTCTGGGCGCAACAGTTGCTGATGCAGCCGCTAGGCCATTGCACTGGGTATATGATGAGAAAAAATTAAAATCTTATTTAAAAAATAAAAAAGAAGTAGCATTTTTAAAAAATAACAAATGTCCTTTTTATTCAATAAATACTGGAGAAGTATCGGGATATAATGATGTGGGCCAAGTTATGTTTAAAACGCTCATAGAAAATAATAATAACAAAACATTAGTTAATAATTTTAAAAAAAATATAATAAAAAATTTTGGCCAGGGTTCAGATTATTGGAAAAATTTAAAGTTTAGAAAAAAATATAAAAAAATTAAATGGAAAAAACCTGTTCAGGGTCCTTGGATACATCAAAATATAATGGAGACGGTACAAAATATTAAATTAAAAAAAAAAATTACAGGTGGAAAAAAAGTAAATGAGTCTGATGGTTTTTGTGCAACTCTGCCGTACTACTTACAAAATCAATCAATGACTAAAAATAAACTAATAATTAAAACTGTCTCAAATAATAAGCTGAGTGTAAAATTTGCTTTAGCAAAATTAGAAATCATAAATTTTGCAGATCAAAAATACAAAAATCCTGTAAATTTTTTTTTAAAAAAATATAAAAATAATAGTTATTTTAAAGAAGTTGTAGAAAATATTAAAAAAGTTAAAAAGAATAAAAATAAGCCTCATACTTTTGTTGTTAAAAAATTTGGCAAAGCATGTAGTTACCCTGGGACATTTAATGGGTCTATTCATGCAATTATGACTTCTAGTAGCTTTAAGAGTGCTATCAACAAAACTATTAAAGCGGGTGGGTGTAATTGTTCTAGGGCAAATTTTGTTGGCGCTTATTTTTCAGCCTTAAAAGGTCTTAAAAATATCCCAAAAAAATGGATTTTAAAAACCAAACCTGCAAAAGAAATTTTGAGAAATATATCTAAATATCAAAGCATTTGCTGATAAAAATAAAATTTATTTTTTTATAAATCTAAATATTACGATTAGAAAATTAGGATCTGTCTATTTTTTCAGATAATAATTTAGCATTAATCCAAGCATTTTCAGCTCTTCCACCTGTAAACCAATCACCAGTAATGCCAATATATTTTTTATCATCCCAAAAAACTTCAGAAGATTGATTTTCAGAAAAAGCATATAGCCAACCGTGAACATTTTTATGAATCACTTCAGATTCATCAATTTTAAAAATATCTAAAAATTCACTCAAAATTTCATTTAAGATATACTCTTTGTTTTCCCTGTATCTTTTAAAGTTCGCAAAACCATACTCTTCAGTAGTTTGGAGAGTTAACAACGTAAGATCCTTATTATTTAAATCTCTTAATTTGGAACTTTCATTTGCGCACCAAGATATAATCTTATTATTTTTAATTACATAACCTGAATGTTTAAAAATTGGAGATTCTTTTAAAGCTAGCATGACAGTAAAACATGGTTTCATAAAATTTTCTTTTATCTCAAATTTTAAATCTAAATCTTTTATTAAAATATTCGTTTGTTCTTGAGGAAGTGTTAAAATAATTTTTTTTGCAAGGTACTCATTTGAACTATCGTCAATCAGTTTCCAATGATCATTTTGATACTCAATTCTTTCAATCCTAGTTTTAAAATGACATTGATCTAAATTGATATTTGATTTTACAAAATCATTATTACCGGTGATACCAATCAATTTTTCAGACGGAGGTAAAACAGAGACTTTCCCGTCAATCTCAACAAAATCTCCATCCCATTGCTTAACACTTTTATTTAATTTTAAAAATTCTGAAAAGTTTTTATCTTTAGGAGAAATATATTGAAGACCATGATCAAACACTCCAATATCATCTACTTTCCTTGTAGAAGATCTACCTCCTGGTCCTCTAGCCTTTTCAAAAACTTTAATATCTTTTTCATTTAAATAATAACAAAGTGTAGAGGTAGAAAATCCAGCTCCTAATATTGCAATATTATTCATAATTATTTTTTAAATGATTTTAACAATAGTGCTAAGAAAATAATTGTACCACCAATAAAAACTCCAATAGATGGATTTTCATTAACAAATATCCATGCCCACAAAGGTCCAGCAATAGCTTCAGAGAAAGCAAATATGCCAACTTTTGCAGACTCTGTGGTTCTTGAACCAAGAGTTAAACAAATAAATCCTGGTGCATATTGTAAAGATCCAAATAAAAAAGCTAAAAAGAAATCATGAGATGTCATCATTAAATTGTTGCTCATCATTGCCCCAACAACCATACAAAAAACTCCAGATAGAGCGACTGCAGGAACCATATCTGTATGCTGATATTTTCTTATAATCATGACAATACTTGTAAAACAAATTGGAGTTATAAAAGCAAAAGCATTACCAAGCATTGTGCCGTTTGAAATTTTGGTTCCAATCATGATGTAGATTCCAATTGATGCCATCAAAATTGCAATACCAGTAGTTAAATTAATTTTTTCTTTGAGAATAAAGTATCCAGCAACTGCCAACATAAAAGTTTGAGTGCTGATAATAAATAAAACATTAGCAACCGTTGTATGCTTCATGGCAAACATATAAGCACCGCTACCTGTTGCATATAATGCTGCACAAAAAATACCAATGATACCAACGTTTTTAAATTTATTAATCACATTATTTTTTGATGAAAAAAATAAAAAAATAAGAACGGCAGGCGTGAAGAAAAAAGATCTCCAAAAATAAATTGTCCATACGTCTTGGTTTTCAAAGAGTTTAAATAAAGCTCCACCAGAACTTAGGAATAATCCTCCAAGGGATACCAACAAAAAACCTGGAATTTTATAATTGGATAACATGTTTGATTAGTTTAATACTAACTTTATGAAACTTGGTTTTATTGGAACAGGAACTATTACAACGGCAGTCATTGAGGGCTTACTTAAGTCAAAAGCAAGGCTTGGGCAAATTAATATTTCTTTACGTTCAAAAAAAAACTCATCAAAATTAAGACGTAAATCAAAAAAGATTAGAGTTTTTAATAAAAATCAAGAAATCATTGATCAATCCTCAATTGTTTTCGTCAGCCTATTACCAAAAGTGGCAAGTAAAGAGCTATCAAAACTTAAATTTAAAAAGGGTCAGATCGTTGTGAGCTTTGTCTCAACTATAAATTTAAAAACTTTAAAAAAATTATGCAAACCTGTTACAAAAATTGTAAAAGCTGCACCTCTACCTATTGCAGAGGATGGGCTTAGCCCAACTATTATTTACCCAAATCACAAAATTGTAAAAAGTTTGTTTGAACTTATTGGAACTGTTGTGGTTGCTAAAAATGAAAATCAAAATAATCACCTTTGGGTGATGTCATCTTTTATGGCAACCTATGTATCTATTATAAAAACATTAAAAAAATATTTACAAAAAAACAAAGTTCAAAAACAAGATGCAAATAAGTATCTTAATACATTTTTAACTGGCATGTTATTTGAAATGAACAACCAAAACTTTGATTTAGATAAGTCAGTTAAACTACTCCAAACAAAAGGTGGAATTAATGAGGAGCTTTTAAAAAGATTAGAAAAAGATAAGTTTTTTAAAAAAATGGAAAATAATTTTAACAAAATTTATTTAAGACTAAAAAAAGCAAACGATAAATAGGAGAGCATATGTTTAGTGAAGTTGAAGGAAATTGTAAAACCCCGGACCAAGAAACTCAAAGTTACAGATTAAACCATACCATGATCAGAGTGAAAGACCCTGTAAAGTCAGTTGATTTTTATACAAGAATTATGGGAATGAAATTGTTAAGAAAAATTGATTTTCCAGCAGCAAAGTTTTCTTTGTATTTCCTAGGTAGCTTTGATGAAAAGGAAGTGAAAGATATTCCTGAAACCGATGATGAAAGAAGAGCATGGGTGCTTGGTCAAAAATCAATTTTAGAACTTACTCATAACTACGGTACAGAAGATGATAAAGATTTTGCTTATCATGATGGAAATAAAGATCCTAGGGGCTTTGGCCACATAGCTTTTCGTGTTCCTAATGTGCAAAAAGCATGTGAACGTTTTGAAAAACTTGGAGTTACATTTCAAAAAAAGCCTGAAGATGGACGTATGAGTAATATTGCATTTATCAAAGATCCAGATGGATACTGGATTGAAATTGTTTAATGCAAATTATTGAAGTTAAAAACGCTATTAAACTATTAAAAAACCTAAAACAAAATATTGCTTTTTTAGATATCAGAGAAAGAAAGCAATACGTACAGGGATTTGCATTTGGAACTATCAATTGTCCTTTATCTAAATTTAAAACCATAATTAAAGATTTATTACCCGATCAATCTACCGCTATATTATTTATAGGTATTAAAAATTCAGTTCAGGCTAAAAAAGTTGGAAGAATAACTAAATCTTTAAATTATAAAAATGTTTTTCAAATTGAAGGTGATTATAAAAAATGGAAAAAAGAAAAGTTACCAGTTTGGGCTGGGGAATACACATTTTCAAAAGCATTTGGTGAGTGGATTGAAATTACTTCAGAAGTTAAAAATCTATTCCCAAAACAACTCAAAAAAATTCATCAAAAACCTCACAATTACTTACAAATCGATGCACGACCAAAAAAAGAATTTGAAAAATTTACACTCCCAAACTCAGTACAATGTTCAGGAGGTGAGCTTCCTTGCTTTATTAATAACCAAACTAATTTAAAAAAGGATTATATCGTTCACTGCGCAGGAAGAACACGAAGTATTGTTGCTTATCAAACACTAAAGGATTTTAATTTTAAAAATAAAAAATATGTACTCAATGGAGGTACACAAAACTGGGTTTTAAATGGATATGACAGAGATTTTAAAAATAAATCAAAAATCAAATCTACAAAACTAAACTTTAAATCAGATTTAAATCTTGCAAACAAAATCGCAAGAAAATTTAATATTCCAAAATCATCACAAAAAAATAAAAATCATAGCTGTCACTACTTTCAATTAAATTCTGAAATTAAAAATTTTAAAAAAATAAAAGGATGGAAACAGGTAAACGCAACAACCTTAGTTCAGAATACAGACAAGTTTATTGCATCAACCAAAACTAAAATATTTATATTCTCTAATATCCCAACCTCTGCTGTCTTTGCTACGATTTGGTTAAGACGAATGGGATATGATGCAATTTGGCAAATTAAAAATCCAAGATCATTTAAAAAAAGTTATTCGATTACAAAACCTGATCCAACGTATTTCTTTCCAAAAAGACATCTTGGAAACAAATCACATTCAAGAGGTTATTTAAATTGGGAGCATTCTCTTATCCCAACGATAAGAAAGTGGGGTTGTAAGCAACCTTGGGTATCTGCAAATCAAAAAAATCTAAGAGATATTAAGCATACGATTTATAAAGTTTACAAAAACTTTTAATTAAGGATATAAAATTTCTTTAGACCACGCCTGCCCTATTCGGCTATAGCACAACCTTTGATGTAATCTGTTTTTTACATCTTTCCAAAATTCTATTTTATAAGGCGTTAGTGCCCAGCCTGACCAGTGCGCTGGTCTTGGGACATTGTTTTCATCAGGGTATTTTTCTTTAAATTCTTTAATTTTATTTTCAAACTCATCACGGTGTTTCATCACTTCAGATTGAGATGATGCCCAAGCTCCAATACGACTGCCATATGGTCTTGAATTATAATATTCATCAGCTGTTTTGCTATCAACAAGCTCAACGGATCCTTGAATGCGAATTTGTCTGAGTAATGATTTCCAATGGAAACACATCGAAGCCTTTGGGTTTCCTTTTAAATCCTTACTCTTTTTACTCTCTAAATTTGTGTAAAAAATAAAACTGGTATCCGTTAAACCTTTTAACAATACTACTCTGTTATCGGGTTGACCTGCACTGTCTACAGTTGCAACGTTCACTGCATTGGGATCATTAGGTTCAGATTTTTTTGCTTCTTCCATCCATGCTTTGAATAGATCAAATGGATTTTCTTCATTTAAAAAAGCTGGATCTAGTCCTAATTTTTCATTCATAATTAAGCCAAATTAACCTATATAATACCCTTATGTCATTCAATACTTTTGGGAAATTATTTAGATTTACGACATGGGGTGAATCTCATGGTCCTGCGCTTGGTTGTGTGGTTGATGGATGTCCTCCAAATATCCCTTTAAAAGATACTGATATTCAAAAAGAACTTAATCGAAGAAAACCTGGACAATCTAAATTTGTAACGCAAAGAAAAGAAAGTGATACCGTGCATATTTTATCTGGTGTTTTTGAAGGCAAAACTACAGGAACACCTATTTCACTTGTGATTTACAATGAAGATCAAAAATCAAAAGACTATGGTGATATCAAAGATAAATTCAGACCAGGTCATGCTGACTTTACTTATTTTAAAAAATATGGAATTCGAGATTACCGAGGTGGAGGAAGATCATCTGCCAGAGAAACTGCCGCGCGAGTTGCAGTAGGTGCAATTGCGAGAAAAGTTTTAGAACAAAAACTTGGAAAAAAATTTAATATTGTTGGAGCAGTGACGCAAGTGGGTCCCGTTTTTTCAAATCCAGAAAATTGGGATGATAAACAAATTAGCAAGAACCCGTTCTTTGCTGCTGATAAAGATGTTGTTTCTATTTATGAACATTACCTCATGGATATTAGAAAATCTGGAAGTTCATGTGGCGCAATGATTGAACTCAGAGCAAGAGGTATTCCTGTTGGTCTTGGTGCTCCTATTTATTCAAAACTTGATGCAGATATTGCAGCAGGTTTGATGAGTATTAATGCAGTAAAATCTGTAAACATTGGTGCGGGAAGTGAAGTAGCATCATTATCAGGTGAATTAAATTCAGATGAAATGAGAGCATCTGGTAAACAAGTAAAATTTAAATCTAATAAAGCTGGTGGAATTTTAGGTGGGATTTCATCTGGACAAGAAATCATATGTTCATTTGCAGTAAAACCTACCTCATCTATTTTAAACACGAGAGAGACTGTAAATAAAAAAGGAAAGAATACAAAAATTTCTGTAAGAGGAAGACATGATCCTTGTGTTGGAATTCGAGCCGTTCCAATTGGTGAAGCGATGCTAGCATGTATTTTGTTAGATCATTATCTGATGCATAAAGCACAATGTGGAAAATAAGTGATCCCACTCAAAGACGATAATCCAACATCCTCAACCCCAATCATAACTTACTTTTTAATTGGAGCATGTATTGTTATTTTTTTATTAGAACTTTCATCTCCTAATTATGATAGTGGAGCAATATTTTATTCCTGGGGATTTATCCCTGCATCCTTTTTTCATAATTTTGAAGTTCCAAGTGAAGTTTACCGAGTTACACCTATGGCAACATTGTTTACCTCAATGTTTATGCATGGAGGGTTCATGCATCTTATTGGCAACATGCTTTATATGTGGATCTTTGCAGATAATATTGAAGATGAACTTGGAAAAACTAAGTTTATAATTTTTTACCTCTTATCAGGTATAGCTGCAACTTTAACACAAGGCTATATGAATACAGAGTCTACTATTCCTATGGTTGGCGCAAGTGGTGCCATTGGAGGAATACTTGGAGCTTACATTGTTAATCATCCCAAAGCCAAAGTGCTCGTTTTAATCCCTCTTGGGTTCTTCTCCCAGATCATAAAGATCCCAGCAATTTTTGTTCTAGGTTTTTGGTTTGTTCTTCAGTTCATCAGTTCAGCTGCGACAAGTAGTACAGGTGGTGGTGTTGCTTACGGTGCTCACATTGGTGGTTTTATCTTTGGAGCTATCGCAATTCTCTTCTTCAATCGAGGAGTGAGAGGAAAACCTGCTCGAGCAAAAAAAGTTTCAAAAAAAATCAAAAATCCTTGCGATCAAGCCTAACCCAATCTGACAAATAAAAACCCTAAATTGGGTGTGGATAATATTGTGTTGGAAATGTGTTTTGGGTTTAATGGAATTCTATGAAATTTTTCAAATGTCCTTGCTGCTCAAAACTACATTTTACTACAGTAAATGGAATAACATTTGAAAATGACTTCATAACGCTTCAGGATTTTACCATTAAGAAAAAGTTAAAGTGTGAAAAATGTCAAAATAACCTAGCTATTTTAATCCATAATAAAAGAAGCGAGACTAAGATTATATGGGAAGAATATTACAAAGTTTACGATGATGGCTTTAAAAAACAACAAGAGCTTCAATCGAAAAAAGAAGAGATTTTAAAAATTGAAAGTGAAAATGATAAACAAAAACAATTAGAAAATGTTTTAAAGGAAATTAGAGATCTTCAAAACGAAGTAAATATTAAACAATCAAAACTTAGAATAAAAGCTAGAATTATATCTCCAGAAGCTTCACTTGGAATGAGTGAAAGACTATCAAGTAGTTAATTTTTTCTCAAAATCTTTTTAGCAATCGTCTCTGCAATTAACATCACTGGTGCATTGGTATTTCCCGATGTAATTGATGGCATAACAGATGCATCAATCACTCTTAATTTTGAAATTCCTCTTAGTCTGCACTCAGAGTCTAATACGGTCATTGGATCTTTTGCATTTCCATTAATATCAACTTCACCCATCGCGCATGTTCCTACAGGATGAAAAATAGTCGTTCCAAGATCACGAGCTGCATTTTGAAGTTCTGATTCAGAATTTAAATTTGGACCAGGTAACATTTCCTCGGGAGCAAAAGGTTTTAAAGCATTGCTTTTCATAATTGATCTTGTTTTTTTTAATCCACTTACCGCAACATCAAGGTCTTCTTGCGTTGATAAATAGTTGCACATGATTTTTGGGTATTCAAGTGGATCAGAACTTTTTGCATGAATGTAACCTCGTGATGTTGGTCTTAAATTGCAAACACTAGGTGTGATTGCGTTAAAAGGATGTAAGTCATCTCCAAATTTTGGAAGTGATAAAGGTTGTACATGCCATTCAAGATTTGCACTTTGTTGGCTTTCGTCACTTTTAGTAAAAGCTCCTAATGTTGATGGTGGCATCGTCAATGGTCCAGTTCTAAAAAATAAATATTCTAATCCCATCATCATTCTTGAAAATATATTTTTATACATTGTGTTAACTGTTTTGCAGTTTGATACTTTATAAACAGTTCTAATTTGTAAATGATCTTGTAAGTTTTCTCCAACGCCAGGTAATTCATGAACATGTTCAACATTAATTTTATTTATTAAATCTTTTGACCCTATTCCTGATACTTGTAAAAGATGTGGAGTGCTTACTGCACCAGAAGATAAAATGACTTGTTCTTTAGCTGTTACATTTAATTTTTGTTTTTGATTTACAACCTCTAAACCATAAGTTTCAATTTTAGAATTAGCCCAAGCTCTCTCGTTATATTTTTGATTTTGTTTAGTCTCATCAGTTTTCTGTCTTGTTAAAACTTTTAAAACTTGAGTCTTGGTCATAATGGTTAAGTTTTTTCTATTTTGAATAGGTTTTAAAAAAGAGTCTGACATTGACCAACGGACACCTTTTTTTTGGTTCATGTGAAAATAAGCACACCCTTCATTATCCCCTCGATTAAACTCTTCAATTTTTGGAATACCATTTTCATCAGCAGCATCTCTCCATGCATCTAATATTGGCCAACTTACTCTTGGATATTCAACTCTAATCTCACCCTTAGTTCCGTGCCACTCATTTTCACCACCAAAATAATTTTCTATCGATTTATAAGTCTCTAAAGCACTTCCCCAATTCCACGTTGAATCATTAGTTGCTTGGTTCCATAAATCATAATCACTCTTTTGACCTCTCATATAAATCATAGCGTTAATAGAAGAGCATCCACCTAAAACCCGTCCCCTTGCATAATGAATAGATCTTCCATTTAAGCCAGGATCGGGCTCTGTTTTAAAGCACCAATCAGTCCTTGGATTTGCAATGGTATATAAATATCCAACTGGAATTTTGATCCATATCCAATCATCCTGACCACCGGCTTCTACAAGAAGTACTCTGTGATTTGGATCCGCTGATAAACGGTTAGCTAATAAACAACCCGCACTACCTGCTCCTACAATAATAGTATCAAATTCTAGGGTTTTTTGTTCCACGGCAGTTTTTTAAATATTTTAAATTTATATTCCACAGGCGTATTGAGGCAGTAACTTACTCACATTTTACTTTATTATTTAATCAAATGTTCTCGTTTTGATTCTGTTTTGATTCCAATTTGATTCAAAAATACAACCTCAGAAGGTGTTGTTAATAACTCTTAGGAACATCAACCTTTCTTAACATAATGATACCAGCTAACACTAAAACCGTAATCGATAAGAAACCAAAGTCTAGACTGGTAAAATAAGTAATTGTTCCAACCATAATTGGACCAAGAATTGCTGTTGATCTAGATGCCAAAGTGAATAGTCCAAAACCTTGGCCAAGATTACTTTGGCTTACAAAACTTGTCATAAAAACACGGCTTGCACTTTGAAGTATGCCAAAGAAAAAAGCTCCAATTTGAAATATAATAATAAAGACTGTTCTTTCCTGGAAAGATACAAGTCCAATTATCGCAAATAAAACAACATATAAAGAATATTGTATTAATAATTTACTTCCAATTTTATCATTCAATAATCCACCAACAAATGTTCCTATAGCTTGGATGAAGGATGTGATGATGACGAGTTGAAAAATTTCTTTAACAGTTAAACCTAAAACTTTTACCACAAATATTGAAAAAGAAATTTGTATTGCAATAATTGCATCAGCATAGAATAATCTTGCGATCAAAAAGTTTCCAAGATTAGTTATTTTGTTTTCATGATAAACTAAACTTAATAAAGGCTGAACATCTTCTTTTTTTGTAACAGGTCTAGGCTCTGTAAACTGAATGAAGGCAAATATTGGGATAGAAAAAATTAAAAACCAAATAGCCACTGCAACCGGCACAATTCTAATATGTTCAAATTGAGATTTATCTAAATTTAAAAAAGTTTGTTCTGGTAAAATAAATAAATTTATTAACAAAAGTAATAATGGAATGATTGCAATAAATCCTAGGGAAAAACCTAATCCTGATACAAAACCTCGATTATTTTTTTCAGAAAAATCAAATAAGTATGAGTTATAAAACATTTGGCATAACTCATAAAAAAAATTAGCAATAAAAAAAATAGCTAAGCATTTAAAAATATTCCCGGTACCAGGAGCACAGCTCCATAGAAAAAAAGTTGAAAAAATACAAAGTAAAGTTGTGATATAAAAAAAATTTCTTCTTCCACCTTTAATTTGATCACTAAATGATCCTAATTTAATTCCAACAATAGAAACAACAATTGCACACAGTCCAACCGTCCATTGCCAATAGGCAGAGCCAATCTGTGGGTCACCAACAATTTGATTAGCAAAGTAAGGTGAAAAAATAAGACTGATAATTAATACTTGAAAGGGTGAGTTGGCTACATCAAATAGCCCATAAATATATTTTTTCATAAAAAAATTATATTTTTTCTTTTATAAACTCTTCAACTAATCCCGTTCTATTCATTTGTCTTATCAAAGCTTTGAAAGATTTGAGTGTTTTGTCTGCGAATGGAGAATGATTTTTTAAAAAGTCAGGACCTAATATGATCCCATCAATTTTAGATTTTGCTAATATCTTTCTCTTAACTAAGTTTTCAATTTTTCTTCTTGTAGTCTCCTCAGGCATTTCTAAAACATTTGAGATGCTGTTAATTCCTAATTTACGACCTCGTGTTTTAAAAAAACCTTCTGAACGAGTTTGCTCAACATCTGACTTTAACTTATCTAATCTTGCAATAGGTTCTTCTCTAATTTTATTAGACTCATAAATTGCGTGCTGCATGACTACAGCAATGATCATAAATGTATCAAAATCTAATTTATAATCTACTTTGACTCTACGATAATAATCTGTCAAAAAAACTAGAAAAGCATAAGATGCAATTGACAAGTCACTATTGGGTTGATCGACTTGATCTTTCATTAACTGTTTACCAGTTAATTTATTAATCGCAGAACTCATAAATTCTCCCTCTCTCTAAAAGCTTTGAAACACTTAAACTTAAAATGAGATTTTACTACTCAAAATGGGCAATTTAAACCTAAAATGGGTTTCAAGTATTTTTAGAATTTGTAACCAATACTACCAACTAAGAAGTCTTGGTTTTGAGAGTCTAAAGTTGAGGAAATTGGACCTTTTCCCATATTATCTACATATTTTACAGAAAGCTCTAAACGCTTTGTTACATCCATATCAAATCTAATTGATTTAACTCCACGTAAATTCACACCCTCAGCATATCCAAGTTTTAAATGAACAGGATAATCAGAAATACTTGTAAGGTTTTTTTTATTATATCTTAAATCAAACACTCTTTGAGAATGTCTTACCCCAGCTAAAACCGCACCATTCGATAACTCTTCTCTATAATCAGCACTTATAAATACATCTTTTGAAAAATATTGTTGGACAACAATACCTAGATGAGAATTGTCAACTTGTTTTGCCGGATTTTCATCATGCCAAAGTATTTTTCCATACGGATAAAATATAGTGCCTCTTCTCTTATATAATAATCCTAATCTTTGGTTAAACTCGGTATTCATTGTTTCATCACCAGAAGTCGTGTCATTATAATTGATAACGTTATTAAAACTCTTAATCGATAGGTTATCTGTTAAAGGATAAGTAAAATGTAAATCTAAAGCAGGTCCTGGTCTTGTATCATCGTAACGTGTTCCAAGATCATCAACCAGAGTTGTAAAGTACCTAACTCGTCCATCAACTTTTAATTTAGTAATATCTGCTAATAAATCAGTTTTGAAAATTAAAAATGCTAGAAAAAAAGTTATAATTTTTTTCATATTGATTATTTTATAATCTTTATTCCATCTTTATTAAAAAAAACGTTCTCAATTTTTTCTACAATTTGTTTGGTATTAAGACCTGCTATGTCATACATTTTTTCAGGCGTATCTTGATCGATAAATATATCTGGCAAAGTCATTGATCTAAATTTCAAACCTTTATCAAAAAAACCTTTTTCAGCTAATAAATGTGAGACATGAGAACCAAAGCCACCAATTGATCCTTCTTCAATCGTAATCATCATTTCATGTTCTCTTGCACATCTTAAAATTAAATCTTGATCAAGCGGTTTTGCAAATCTTGCATCAACAATGGTGGTAGTAATTCCTTTTGGATCAAGTTGTTTAGCAGCTGTTTTGCATTCTTCCAATCTTGTTCCAAAATTTAAAATGCAAACAGTGGACCCTTCTTGTATCACTCTGCCTTTCCCAATTTCAATGGTCTCATTAATATCAGGCAGTTCTAGTCCAACACCGTTCCCTCTTGGATATCTAAATGCACACGGTGCATCATTAATTTCAACTGAGGTATTAATCATTCTTACAAGCTCTGCCTCATCACTTGCCGCCATCACAATAAAGTTTGGAAGTGTTGATAGGTATGTAATATCAAATGCCCCTGCATGTGTTGGACCATCTGCTCCAACTAATCCTGCACGGTCAATTGCAAATCGAACTGGAAGTTTTTGAATAGCCACATCATGAACCACTTGATCGTAAGCACGTTGCAAGAATGTAGAATAAATTGCTGCATAAGGTTTATACCCTTCTGTTGCAAGTCCTGCAGCAAAAGTCACCGCGTGTTGCTCAGCAATCCCTACATCAAAAGATCTTTTTGGAAATTTGTTTTGAAAAATATTTACTCCAGTTCCAGATGGCATTGCCGCGGTTACAGTTACAATCTTGCTATCCTTTTCAGCATGCTTTGTTAAAGTTTCTCCAAAGACTGAAGTGTATGATGGAATATTTGATTTTGATTTAGACTGTTCACCTGTTTCAACATTAAACTTAGTTACCCCGTGATATCTATCTTTTGAGTCTTCTGCTGGCTTATAGCCTTTTCCTTTTTCTGTAATAGCATGAATTAAAAAAGGCCCTTCATGTTTAGAATTTTTAACGTTTTCTAGAACAGGCAATAGATGATCAAAGTTATGACCATCAACAGTACCCACATAAAAGAAACCCATTTCTTCAAACAAAGTCCCCCCAACTGCAAGTCCTCTAAGATATTCCTCAGCTTGACCAATGCTTTTCTTTAAAGATTTTGGAAACTTATTTGATAGTTTTTTAAAGAACTCTCTAAAACCAATATATTTATTCCCAGATAATAATTTTGCCAGGTATGAACTCATCGCTCCGACTGGTGGTGCAATCGACATATCATTGTCATTTAAAATCACGATTAACCTTGAATCCATGGATCCAGCGTTATTCATTGCCTCATAAGCCATACCCGCGCTCATGGCTCCATCACCAATGACCGAGATAATATTATTTGTTTTACCATCTAAATCTCTAGCCACAGACATTCCAAGTCCTGCAGATATAGAAGTTGAACTATGTGCGGTTCCAAAAGGATCATATTCACTTTCAGATCTTTTGGTAAACCCTGATAACCCGCCTCCTTGTCTTAATGTTCGTATACGATCACGTCTTCCTGTTATAATTTTATGAGGATAGGCTTGATGCCCAACATCCCAGATCAATCTATCTTTTGGAGTATCAAATACATAATGAATGGCTAAAGTAAGTTCAACAACACCAAGTCCTGCTCCAAGATGACCTCCTGTTACAGACACAGCGTCAATCATCTCTTCTCTCAATTCTTTTGCTAGTGTTGTAAGATCTTTTTTATCAAAAGAACGAAGGTCATGAGGATAATTAATTTTATCCAGCAATGGAGTTTTTGACATGTGTATATTTTAACTGATTAGAAAATTATTGGAATAAATAAAAAAAAAGGCCCGCCGAAGCGGGCCTTAATTTAAGCTCTAAGCCTTATTACTTCGCTGATGCAGGAGTAAGTGACTTAGCTGTATGCCAGATCACTAAACCAAAGATCAACTTGTTAATAAAGTCTGCTAGGTTGTAAATGATGTTTAACGAAACTTCATCCGCTGAACCAGTCATATAACCAAATAGGTAACCTAATGGATATACCGCCCAACCGATAGTAACGATCCACTTACAGAATTCGAAACAGCTCGCAGCAGCGCCTTTTAATTTTTTCGCTTCTTGACCTGCTTCACCTGCAAATACTTCATAAAGGATGTAGATCCATCCAGCCATACCAATGATGAAACCTAAGTTGATGCCGATGTAACCAGCTTCTCCTAAGTAACCACCTACTAGCATGATTAAAGTACCGATTAATAGTCTCCAGAAAATACCACCAGAAACTTTTTTAACTGCTGATAAGATGAAGTAGAACTCAATCATCAATAACGGCACAGTTAGTAACCAGTCGATATATCTAAATACAGTTGGTGAAGTACCAGTTGTTACCCAAACGTCTCTCATGTACATGTAGTGCACGAATGCAATACCAGTAACTAGACCAGATAACGTAACTGAAGTTCTCCAAGATGCTTTTACTGAATTTCTTTCGATGAAAAAGAAAACAGTAGCTGCTAACATAGTCATTGAAATCAACCAGAAAGTAACTCCAGTGAAGTCATTTGACTGTAGTATTACGTTTTTCATATTTCTCCTTTTTGTTTAAACAAAAAAAAGCGAAACCATTAGGAGTCGCTTTTAGATGCGGCAATTTATACTCAAATTTGCGTTCATTAAAACCCTTAAAAAACATTAATTTCCACAAAAAGACGCTTTTTTCCTGAAAAAATGCAACTTTTAATATACTTTTTAGATAGTTCAAAATGAGTGAAGTTAAAAAAATTGCAGTCATAGGATCTGGTTTTGGTGGCATTGCTGCAGCATTAAGACTGAAAGCAAAAGGTCATGAAGTTACTTTAATTGAAAAACAAAATGATCTTGGTGGACGTGCAAGAGTGTTTAAAAAAGATGGCTACACTTTTGATGCTGGACCCACTGTTATCACTGCACCACAATTAATTTATGAACTTTTCGAACTGTTTGATAAAAAATATCAAGACTATGTAAACATCGTTCCTCTCAAAATTTGGTATCAATTCATATTTGATGACCTATCTAAATTAAATTATGGTGAAGATTTAGACCAACTGTTACAAGATATAGAAAAAATTGATCCAAATGACAAAAAAGGATTTGAAAAGTTATTAATTGAGTCTGAAAAAATATTTAATATTGGATTTTTAAAATTAGCAGACAAACCTTTTCACAAAGTGTGGTTTATGCTCAAACAAATTCCAGCATTACTTAAACTAAAAAGTTATAATTCAGTTTTTACTTTCATATCTTCGTTTATTAAAAATGAAAAACTCAGAAAAGCATTTACTATTCATCCGTTACTAGTTGGTGGCAACCCTTACAGTACGACTTCAATTTATGCATTGATCTTGTTTCTAGAGAGAAAATGGGGAGTTCATTATTCCATGGGAGGTACTGGAAATATTATTAGTGCATTTGAGAAATTAATGAATGAAGTGGGTGTAAAAATTATTAAAGGACAAGAAATTGTAAAAATAAATCATGAAAATAGAAAAGTTAAAAATATAGTCTTAAAGAATAATGATGTTTTAGAAATTCATAGTGTTGTCTGTAATGCTGATCCACCTAAAGTTTACGATGAACTAATACATCCAAAAATTAATAATAAATTATTTAATTTAAAGACTGATCGGTTGAAATATTCAATGGGATTATATGTTTATTATTTTGGAACAAAAAAGAAATATGAAAATATTGAACACCACACAATTTACCTTGGAAAATCCCACAAACAATTATTAGACAAAATCTTTTATACCAAAACGCTTGATGATGATTTTAGTTATTACCTACACCGACCTTCAGCAACCGATCAAAGCATGGCGCCAGCTGGAAAAGATTGTTTTTATGTCTTGGTGCCAGTTCCCAATAATCAATCTCAAATAAACTGGGAACAAGAAGGCGAAGCTTTTAAAGATAAAGTGATAAGAAAACTAGAACAAACTTGTATGCCAGAACTATCTAAACATGTTGAAGCAGAAATTTTTGTTACTCCAGATTATTTTGAAAAAGAATTAAATACCAAATACGGATCTGGTTTTTCAATTGAACCTGTATTTACACAATCAGCATACTTTAGGTTTCATAACAAATCTGAAATATTAGATAATCTATATTTTGTAGGAGCGGGTGCACATCCAGGAGCTGGTATTCCAGGAGTATTATCTTCTGCTAAAGTTTTAGATCACCTTGATATTTAAATAATGAATAATACTGCTCAAGATATTTTAAAAAAACATGCAAAGTCTTTTTATTTTGCAGGGTTATTACTTGATAAAAAAACACTTAATGATGCAGCAATTTTATATGCTTTTTGCAGACAACTTGATGATGCGGCTGATGAGGAAGATCAACAAACTAAGCTTAATGATTTAATTACAGATTATAAAAAAGAAGATCCAGAAGACCTAATTAATAAGGAATTTAAAAAGTTACAAAGGACATATCAGTTAAATCAAAAATTTATTGATGATTTAATTACAGGTGTCTCATCAGACATCAATTTTAAGCAACCTAAAAATTTAAGTGAGTTAATAAAATACAGTTATCAAGTTGCTGGGACTGTTGGAGGTTTGATGGCAAAGATCCTTGGTGCAAATGATCATAATGCTTGGAAATTTGCTGTAGATCTTGGAATTGGAATGCAAATTACAAATATATCCAGAGATATTAAAGAAGATGCACAAAACGGCAGAATTTATATTCCAGAAGATATGCTGCCAAATAATTTTAAGCCAACTGACATTACTGATGGGTCAAATGATGGATTAATTTTTAATATAACAAAACAATTACTTGAAATTGCTGAAACATATTATCAAAGTGGCTTTGAAGGTATTTATTATATACCTAGAAAAAATAAGTTTAGTATTTTAATTGCTGGAGTACTCTATAACTCTATTGGTAAAAAAATTATCAAAAACAAAACGCTTTTTTTGAAACAACGAATTTACTTAAATACTTTTGAAAAACTTTTAATCTTAATAGCAAATGTATTTACAAAATATAAATCAAAAGAACCTGTTCATTTAACCCATCAGCTTCATTCAAATTATTTCTAAATATGATTTATGATATTGCAATTATTGGAGCAGGATGTGCAGGATTATCTCTTGCCCATCAAATTTCTAAAACTAATCAGAATAAAAAAGTTCTCATTGTAGATTCTAAAACTGAATTTCAAAATGATCGTACATGGTCTTTTTGGAAAACAGATGATCATGACTTTGAGGATTGTTTAGAAAAACAATGGTCTAATTTTGAAGTGAAAAACAAAGAGCAAATAAAAATATTTAACCAAACAAAATATCCCTATCAAACGATTAATAGTTTAAAATTTTATGAAAAAATTAAAAATAATTTAAATGATAAATTTGTTCTCAAATTAGGATTTCAAATTAATGACATTCAAAAAACTTCAGAAGTTTTTCAGATTAAAAATAATAACGAAGTTATAGAAAGTAAATTAATCTTTGATAGCCGTGTACCAGAAATTAAAATTGGAAATCTTTATCAACATTTTTATGGCCTTACTATTGAAACAGATCAAAATGCTTTTGATGAAAATAAATTAACTTTAATGGACTTTAAACAAAAAGAACAAGGTGTTCATTTTTTTTATATTCTACCATTTAAAAGTAATCTGGCTTTAATTGAGACAACCTGGCTATCAAAATTAAATGGATTAAATAAAGATAAGTATGTTGATGAAATTCATCAGTACATTCAAAATGATCTTGGCATCAATCAATTTAATATTATTCGTGAAGAAATCGGTGCAATTCCAATGTTTAGAAGATCCTCAAAAAATGAAACGGGTTATTATGATATCGGTATCAGAGGAAACATAAATCGTATGAGTACAGGGTATGCATTCCCATACATACAAGCACATTCTAAAATCATTGCCAATGCTTTAGATCAATTAAGTTTCAAAAGACCAATTTCAGCTAAATATGAATTTTTAGATCAATTGTTTGTTAAAGTATTAAAGAGCCACACAAATCAAATGCCTGATATATTTTTTAGACTTTTTGATCAAAATAATCAGGAAAGCGTAATTAGATTTTTATCTAGTGAAGGAAGCTGGTTAGATGATATGAAAATTATATCTAAGATGCCAAAACTATTATTTTTAAAAAATTTATTTAATTAGTCATATGCCATTAAACAAAATTCAAAATATATTACTTATTATATTCTCTATATTTGGATCCCTTTCATACGTATTATTTACCAATAACTTCATTCAGGATGATTTAACCCTGCTATTTTTTTGTTTCTTTTTAATTCTTGTGCTTGGAGTATCGCATGGTGCACTGGATCATATTCGTGGCAAAAGAATTTTGGAGCCAAAATTTAATAAAGCATGGTCCATCTTATTTTTTCCCGGATATATTATTTTAGGTTTAATCGTCATTATTAGCTGGGTTACCTTTCCACCAGTAACCTTATTATTATTTTTAATAACTGCTGGTTATCATTTTGGAGAAGAGGATCTTAGTTTTTTCAAAGAGGATAATGGCATTATCTTTACGTTAGTAAGTTTTTTAAAAGGTTTTTTGATTATTACATTGTCCTTTCATTATAGTTTTGAAAACACGTCATTATTTTTTGAATATTTAATGGTTCCACAAAATTATTATGAGGCACTCATTCCTTTAAAATCTATTTTATTCTCGGTTAATTTAATATGTTTGGTTGCCGGTTTAATTTATTTATTTAAAGATAGTATTAATCACCTCGTATTAACCTTACTTGAAGTTTTGTTAATCACTTTAACATTTGTCTATTTACCTCTCATCCTTGCCTTTTCACTTTACTTTTGCTTTCTTCATTCTTCTAAACACATTATTGGACTTGCAAGAGAACTGGATAAGCAGGATATAAAAAATGGATTAAAGCTATTTTCTGTTAAAGCGGTCCCCTTAACATGCATTACGGCACTAGCTGCAATATTATTTGTCTTTTTATTAAGTGAAAAACTTGATGAAAATATCATTAAAACGATTTTTATTGGTTTGGCTTCACTTACACTTCCTCATATATTATTAGAAATTTTAGATAAAAAATAATGAGTGAAGATTTAGATATATTGCTTTGTGCTCCAAGAGGTTTTTGTGCTGGAGTTGACCGTGCCGTTGAGATTGTAGAAAAAAGTTTGCAAAAGTTTGGTGCACCAGTTTATGTAAGACATGAAATCGTTCACAATAAACATGTTGTTCAAAATTTAGAAAATAAAGGAGTCATCTTTGTTGATGAGCTTGATGAAATTGAAGATAAAACAAGACCAGTGATTTTTTCAGCCCATGGAGTTTCAAAAAAAGTTTATGAAGATGCTGAAATAAAAAATATTCAGTTTATTGACGCAACATGTCCATTAGTTTCAAAAGTACACCGAGAAGCAGAGTTACTAAATAAACAAGGTTACCAAATTATTCTTATTGGTCACAAAAATCACCCTGAAGTGATTGGAACTATGGGTCAGTTACCAGCAGGGGAAGTTACATTAATAGAAAATATTGAAGACATAAAAAACATCAAACTTAACAAAGAAAAAATAGCTTATATTACTCAAACAACACTATCCGTTGATGACACGAAAGATATTATTGATGCTCTAAAAATAGAATTTCCAAATATTAAAGAGCCTATTAAAAGTGATATTTGTTACGCAACAACTAATAGACAAGCAGCGGTTAAAAATATTGCAGCAAAATGTGATGTCTTTTTTGTTGTAGGAAGTCAGCAATCTTCAAATTCAAAAAGACTCGTTGAAGTAGCTAAAAAAAATGGAAGCAAAGAAAGTTATCTTGTTCACCAAGAATTTAAATTACCTATTGATCTTATAAAAAAATCAAAGTGTATAGGAGTTTCATCTGGTGCATCTGCGCCTGAAGTATTAGTTGATCGACTAATAGATCAAATCAAAGAAATCAGAAATATTAAAGTTCAAGATGTAGAAATTATTAAAGAAAACGTTGAGTTTAAACTTCCAAGAGAACTTAGAGAAAATTAATTTTTTCTCTCAATAATAAAATTAATACAATTTAATAATTCATCAGTTTGAGAAAAAGAACTTAATTGATTTGTAATTTCAGATTTTAAATCAGCAATAAGTGCTTTGGTTTTTTCTTCTCCTAAATGAACAATTAAAGTATTTTTTCCTTTACTCTCATCTTGTTGAGTGGGTTTACCTAAAGTTTCAGATTTTCCATACTTATCTAAAAAATCATCTGCAATTTGAAATAATAAACCTATTTTAATTCCAAGATCTCTAAATGTTTTTGCTAATTCGTTTTTATGAGAAAGTAATGGTGCAACTTCTGTACAAAAACCCATGAGTGCTCCAGTTTTTTTATTTTGCATATCAATAATAGTCTCTTTATCAACTTCGCTTTTTTTTAAACTTAAATCAAAAAATTGTCCTCCTGCAATTCCAAGATGTCCAGATGAAGATGATAAAGCATGAATGATTTTGACTTTAATATCTTCCTCAATTTCAAACTTTGGATCAGAGATCATTTCAAATGCCAAGGTTAACAAAGAGCTTCCAGCTAAAATTGCAGTGTACTCACCATACGCTTTATGCGTACTTTCTTTTCCTCTTCTAAAATCATCATTGTCCATCGAGGGTAAATCATCATGAATTAAAGAGTAACTGTGAACACACTCTACTGCTGCAGCAATTGGAATATATTTTTTTTCATCAATATCAAAAATTTTACACGCAGACTGAACAAGATAAGATCTAATCATCTTGCCTCCAGAGAATAATCCGTATTCCATAGCTTCGTATAATTTATTATCTGCAGATTGGTTCTTGAAATAACTTTTAAGAAAAGCATTAACCTTATCTGCAGTAAGCTTTAGCTCTTGCTGAAAATTAGACATGAATTGTTATTTTTTTTTTCTTACAAATGGTTTTTCTGTAACATTGCCATTTTTATCAATTTCGATTTGATCAATTTTCATGTTTGCTTCTTTTAATTTTTGATCGCAATGTTTTTTTAACTGAATGCCACGTTGATATTTTTCAATAGATTCTTCTAGCTCAATTGACCCATTTTCTAAATCAGAAACAATTGTCTCAAGTTCAGCCATTGCCTTTTCAAAGGACATTTTTTCAATATCAGCGTATTTGTTTGCTTTATTCATTTATAGATTTTAACTTTGATGCATAATAAATATTTCAAAATGAAAAACTATTCAAATATCTTTAGCCCTACTGATAAAAATTTAAAAAAGTGCTCTAAGATATTAAAAAACCATGGCATCGCGGCATTACCAACTGAAACGGTCTACGGATTAGCTGGAAATGCATATTCAAATCGTGCTGTTACAAAAATATATAGTTTAAAAAAAAGACCAAAGAAAAACCCATTAATTGTTCACTTTGATAGCCTTCAATCTATCCTTAAAGATACCGAGCAAAATCCATATCTTCAAAAACTTTATCGCAAGTTTTCACCTGGACCCATTACCTACGTATTAAAGTTAAAAAAGAAATCTAAAATTTCAAAAAAACTTATGAATAAAAATGGCACCATTGCATGCAGAGTTCCTGCAAATACATATTTTAGAAAAATAATAAGACTTACTCATGCACCTCTAGCAGCGCCAAGTGCTAATATCAGTAATCATGTATCCCCTACTTCATCAAAGGATGTTTTTGATGAATTTGGAAAAAAAATTAAATTCATATTAGATGGTAAACAATCAAAGGTTGGAATTGAATCTACTGTAGTTAATCTTGTTGGAAGACCTAAAGTATTGCGTCCTGGCAAAATAACAAAGCATGAAATTCAAAAGGTCATAAAACATGTTACAAAAAATATATCTAAAGAAATTTTGTCTCCTGGCCAGCTTAAAAAACATTACTCTCCTGGTATACCTGTTTTTTTAAACCAACAAAAACCAAAACCAGGTGGTGCTTTGCTTGTATTTGGCAAAACAAAATTAAAAGGAAAAAATATATTCTATCTTTCAAAATCTAAATCATTGGATGAGTGTGCAAAAAAACTATATCTAAAGTTAAGGCAAATTAAAAAATTAAAATATAAAACGATATCTGTTACAAAAATTCCAAATCAAGGTATTGGAATAGCGATTAATGACAGGTTAAAAAGAGCATCATCATGAAATCAATTGAAGTTAAAAACTTAAAAAAACAATTTAAAACAACTGAAGCTGTAAAAGGAATTAATTTTTCAATTAATCAAAGTGAAACTTTAGCACTTCTTGGTCCAAATGGATGTGGGAAAACTACAACTATTGGAATGTTACTTGGATTAATTACTCCAACATCAGGAAACATATTTATTAATGGGCAAGAATTAAATTACAAAGATCATCAATTTTTAAATATCATGAATTTTGCATCTCCTTATGTCGAGCTTCCAAAAAAACTCACTGTCTTAGAAAATTTAAAAGTTTATGGGAGAATGTATTTGATAAAAAATTTTAAAGAAAAAATTGATCAACTTATAGAAGATTTAAACTTAAAAAATTTTTTAAATAAAAGAACAGGTGAACTTTCTTCTGGTCAAAAAAACAGAGTGTCCTTAGCAAAATCTTTAATCAATGATCCAAAGATCTTACTACTTGATGAACCAACAGCAAGTTTAGATCCTGATACCGGTGACTATGTACGAAGTTATCTAGAAAAGTATAAAAAAGAAAATGATATTAGTATCCTCTTAGCCTCTCATAATATGGATGAGGTCACAAGATTAAGTGATTATGTTTTAATGATGAAAGAAGGTCAGATTATTGATCATGGTAAAGCAAAAGATTTAATTGATAAACACGGAAGAGAAAATTTAGAACAAGTATTTTTAAAATTGGTGAGGCAGAAAAATGAACATTAAAAGATCTTCTTCATTAATGTTAAGACATTTTTATTTAATCAGGTCATCTTTCCCAAGAATTTTTGACCTCATTTATTGGCCAACCGTCCAAATTATTCTTTGGGGCTTTGTCTCTAAATTTTTCACGATGCACAGTGATTATTTTAATAATGTTGCTGGTGTCATATTAAGCGCTGCAATTCTTTACGACTTCTTATTTAGATCAAGCATTAGCTACAATATGCTTTTCTTAGAGGAAATATGGAGCAGAAACATTATTAATTTATTTGTCTCTCCTCTTAAAATATCTGAAATTATCATGGCATTAACTTCATCTGCTTTAATTCGAACCATGATTGGATTGGTTCCCGCTGCCTTTATAGCTATTCCATTATTTGGAATATCCATATTTGAACTTGGGGTTCCCTTGATACTCTTATTATTTAGTCTTTATTTGTTTGGTGTAACCCTTGGACTTTTAGTTACCGCAGGCCTTGTTAGATTTGGTCCATCATTTGAAAATGTGGCATGGGCAAGTTTGTTTTTTATAGCCCCACTTGGTTGCATTTATTACCCTGTAGAGATTCTGCCTAGTTGGGTTCAGCCTATCGCACTTGGGTTGCCACTTGCGCATATATTTGAAGAAACACGTAATATTCTTGTTAACCAAACAGTGAGTTTTACAAACATTAATTACGCAATTGGTCTTAATCTAATTTACCTCACCCTCGCTATTTCAATATTTTACAAATCATTTGTCAGCGCCAAAAGAAACGGAACTTTGGTTAATATTGGTGAATAATTACAAAAATATTGATAAATATTATTAATGCGCCTGTAGCTCAACTGGATAGAGCGCCAGATTTCGGCTCTGGAGGTTCAGGGTTCGACTCCTTGCAGGCGCGCCAAAATAAAAAGTCCTAAAAAAACTTACAAATATGCCAATATATTTTTTCAAACCACAAAATATGCCAAATACCACTTTATAGTTGTATACGGTTACGCTGATTACAAATATTTGTTACCACTACTTCTGGTATATGATTATGATTAAAACTCTACGAATAGTAATATGTATATTGTCAGTTGTATTTTTTACAACTAGCTCATATTCAAAAAATTTAAAAATGTCTCGAGCAAACTGGGATACCGGTTATTTTCATGCTGAAATTTATAAATTAGGCCTTGAGAAGCTTGGGTACAAAATTAAAAAATTAAGGGATGTAAAGCCTTCAGTCTTTTATATTGGTGCAGCTCAAGGAGATGTTGATCTTTGGGTCAACGGTTGGGAGACAAATCAAAAAGCTTACATAGATGAAACTAGAGGCAAAGTCATTCCAGTAGGCTACGTGGCTAAAAATGGGGGGATGCAGGGTTATCTAATCGATAAGAAAACTGCAGAGAAATATAATATTAAATCTATATTAGATATAAAAAAACACGCAAAAATTTTTGATAGAGATAATGATGGTAAAGCAGACTTGGTTGCATGTCCGCCTGGATGGGGATGCGAAAAAGTTATCACTGCTCATTTTAAAGAGCTTAATTTAGGTGAATTTATAAACCCATTAAAGGCTGAGTACTCTGCAACTTTAGCGGATACAGTCGCAGCATATAAAAATGAAAAACCTATTTTTTATTATACATGGGCGCCAAATTGGATATTTGGGACCTTAAAACTAGGTCGTGACGTTGTTTGGATTGATGTGCCAACAAAAACTACAAAAAAGGTAAGTGCAGAAAATGCAACAATGAAAGAAATTAATTTTGGTTTTGCATTAGACGATATTCGACCATTTGCGAGTAAAGATTTTTTAAACAAAAGCCCAAGAGCTAAAAAATTTTTAGAAATTGCAAGTATACCAGTGGCAGACATATCAGCTCAAAATTTCTTAATGTACAAGGGTGAAAAGTCTCAAAAAGACATTGAGCGACATGCAAAAGACTGGATCAAAAAAAATCAGAATAAATTTGATGGCTGGATAAATGAAGCCAAAAAATTAAACAAATAATAAAAAAATAGGAGAAAAATAATGACACAAACAAAAAAAATAATTGCATCATTTGCTATTACTTTTTTACTTGCCTTCGGAAGTGCAACACAGGCATTTAGTAAAACTGTGAAAATGGCAAAAGCAAATTGGGATACGGGATACTTTCAAGCCGAAGTATATAAATTAGGATTAGAAAAGCTTGGATATAAAGTTAAAAAACCTCAGGCAATCAAACCTTCAGTATTTTATCTTGCGGCTGCATCTGGAGACGCTGATCTTTGGGTTAATGGCTGGGAAGGTACTCATCAAACTTATCTAAAAGATAAAAACGTTAAAGGTAAAGTTAAAGCAGTCGGATATGTAATGAAAAAGGGTGGATTGCAAGGTTACCTAATTGATAAAAAAACTGCTGATGCATTAAATATCAAAACTGTATTGGATATTAAAAAACATGCAAAACAATTTGATGCAAATGGAGATGGTAAAGCCGACATGGTTGCGTGTCCTCCAGGATGGGGCTGTGAAAAAAGGATTACAAAGCAATTTGCAGAACTTGGTTTAGGCGATTTTATCAATCCAATCAAAGCAGAGTATTCTGCATCCATGGCTGATGCTTTAGCAAGATATAAAAATGGAAAGTCAATTCTGTTTTATACTTGGACGCCAAACTGGACTGTTGGAGCTTTTAAATTAGGAAAAGATGTTGTTTGGATTGAAGTTCCTATGAAAGATACTAAAGCAGTTAAGGTTGCCAATGCAACAAAATCAAAGATTAACATGGGTTTTGGCGCAGACGATATTAGACCATTCGCTAATGCTGAGTTTTTGAAAAAAAATCCAGAAGTGAGAAAATTTTTAGAGGTTGCCTCTATACCTTTAGCGGATATTTCTGCTCAAAACTTAAAAATGAACAAAGGCGAAAAAAGTGAGAGAGATGTTCGTCGTCATGCTAAAGAATGGGTAAAGGCTAACCAGAGTACATTTGATAGCTGGATAACGAAAGCAAAAAAGTAATCTGAATTGAACTTTTTAAACCCTTCAAATTATGGCTATGTTCCATTAGCCGAGTGGATTGAAAAGTATGTTAAAGACTGGTTGTTTGCACAACGACCAGTCTTTAAAAAGCTTTCTGTACCTATTGAAAGTACGCTTGATGCATTAGATAATTTTTTTAACTTTGTTCCTTTACCGTTGGTAATTATTTTTTTTGTTTTTGCAGCATTTAGAACTAACGGGATAAAATTTGCTATTTTTACTTTAGTCAGTTTAGTTTTTATTGATCTGCTAGATATTTGGGAAGAAACTATGACAACAATGGCAATGATCGTTACTGCTGTATTATTTTGTTGTTTAATTGGAATTCCTCTTGGTATTGCTGCTTCAAGAAGCAATGTCTTTGAGATGATACTAAGGCCTATACTTGATGTTATGCAAACAATTCCAAGTTTTGTTTATTTAATACCTGTGGTGATGTTATTTGGCGTGGGTCTTACTCCTGGAGTTATAGCAATTATTATTTTTGCACTAGCCCCAATCATTCGTTTAACAAATCTAGGATTAAGACAAGTGACCAAAGGAGTTAAAGATGCAGGTAAAGCTCTTGGATGTAGTAAATTTACAATATTGTATAAAATTGAGTTACCATTAGCTTTAAGATCAATCATGGCTGGAGTTAATCAAACTTTAATGCTGTCATTATCAATGGCGGTGATTGCTGCCTTGATTGGAGCTGGTGGACTTGGTCTGACCGTTTATGTTGGTCTTGGAAGATTGGATATAGGACAAGCTTTTGTTGGTGGGCTAGGTATTGTTTTAATCGCAATTATATTTGACCGAATTACTCAAAAAATAATTAAATAAATACAACCTTTAATTGTTTTTGTTATATCTCAAATTCATAACTGAAATAATTAAACAATTGTAATTTAACATAGATTTTTCTATCTTAGGGCATCTTTAATTTAAATTAAAAGGGGAACAATGAAAAACATAATGAAAGCAATTGGTAGTTTATCAGTATTAGCTTTTGTTTTAACAGCTTGCGGCGACGGCGGTGGAGCTAAAAAAACAACTAGTACTCTAGATACTACTAAAAGTCAGGGCTTTGTAAAATGTGGAGTTTCACAAGGTCTTCCAGGATTCTCTAATGCTGATGCATCAGGAAACTGGACAGGTATCGACGTAGATGTTTGTAGAGCAGTAGCTGCTGCAGTTTTAGGTGATGCAGATAAAGTAAAGTATACACCTTTAAGTGCTAAAGAGAGATTCACTGCGTTACAAGCTGGAGAAATCGACGTACTATCAAGAAACACAACTTGGACATTAGAAAGAGATGCTTCAATCGGATTAACATTCGTTGGTGTAAACTTCTACGATGGTCAAGGTTTCATGGTAAGAAAAGCAACTGGAATAAAATCAGTTAATGATTTTAAAAACGGTGTAAAAGTATGTACAAACACTGGAACAACAACTGAGCTTAACATGGCTGACTTCTTTAAATCTAAAGGTGTTCAATATGAGCCTGTAGTATTTGAAAAAGCGGACGAAGTTGTTCAAGCTTATGATGCTGGTAGATGTGATACTTATACAACTGATAAATCAGGATTAGCAGCTCAAAGAACTAAAATGTCTGCACCTGGTGACCACATTGTATTACCAGAAACAATTTCTAAAGAACCTTTAGGCCCTGTTGTAAGACAAGGTGATGCTAAATGGGAAGATGTTGTTAGATGGTCATTAAATGTATGGATTGAAGCTGAAGAGTACGGCGTAAATTCAGGCAATATTGACTCTCTTAAGAGCAGTCCGAACCCAGCTATTCAGAGAATAGTAGGTGCTGAAGGTACTAAAAATGGTGAAGCTTTAGGTTTAGATAATCAGTGGAGCTATAGAATTATCAAGCAAATTGGTAACTATGGTGAAAGCTATAAAAAACATATAGCTGATACTGGTATTTTACCTGACAGAGGTCCAAATAACTTATGGACTAAAGGCGGAATACTTTACGTACCACCAGTTAGATAAAACACTATTTAAAAAAGGGCTGGATTTTCCAGCCCTTTTTTTTAATTTACCTTAAATGTCTTTTATTCAAAATCATCTAGAAAAAATTGATCAGTATTTAAATGATCATCCAAGAGTAAAATTTTTATTACCACAAGCAATTCTTATTATATTTGTTTTATCAGTCATTTCTTATTTTTCATTCAATGCAAGCTCAAATCTTTCAGCAAGAGGTATCAATACTGGGTTTGGGTTTTTAAGTAATAAAGCATCATTTGATATTCAGTTTAGTTTAATAGAGTTTGACTCGAGTATGACTTATGGTCGTGCTTATTTAGTAGGTTTATTAAACACCATTCTAGTTTCTGTTATTGGAATTATATTTGCAACTATTCTTGGTTTTATATTTGGTATATTAAGACTTTCATCAAATCCTTTAGCATCAGGATTAGCGACTTCTTATATTGAGTTTTTTAGAAATATTTCTTTATTACTTCAAATCTTTTTTTGGTATTTCACAGTACTTCGTTTGTTACCTCAGGCAGAAAATTCCATTGTGTTTTTTGACTCTATCTATGCAAATATCAAAGGTATTTATTTTCCAGAGTTTATTTGGACAAATTTAAGTTTCTTAATTTATGGCTTAATTTTTACATTTATTTCTATTTATTTCTTTAATGTCTATGCCAAAAGATTAAGAGAAAATACTGGAAAACAATTACCTCAATTTCTAATTTCGCTTGGAATTTTAATTATTTTACCAACATTAGTGATATTTATTTTTGGTGTCGGTGTTGAGTTTTCTCATCCAAAACTTGAAGTTAAAATGGGAATTGCAAACTACATTGGAGGTTCATCAATTATACCAGAATTTTTAGCCCTAGCTTTTGCGTTGTCGATTTATACATCAACTTTCATTGCAGAAAATGTTAGAGCTGGAATTTTAGGAATTGATAAAGGGCAAAAAGAAGCTGCAGCATCAATAGGTTTAACGAATACTCAAATTTTAAGATTAGTGGTTATTCCTCAAGCATTAAGAATTATTATACCACCAACAACAAACCAGTATTTAAATCTGACTAAAAACTCATCTCTTGCAGCTGCTATTGCTTATCCAGATATTGTTTTAGTTTTTGCTGGAACGGCTTTAATGCAAACAGGTAGAGCAATTGAAATTGTAACCATCACGATGCTTACTTATTTAACTTTAAGTATAAGTATTTCTATCTTTATGAATTGGTACAACAAAAAGGTTTCTTTGACAGAAAGATAATATGAATAAAACTTTAAATTACATTAGAGAGAAATTTTTTTCATCACCCATTGATGCATTTCTTACAATATCAATTAGTTACTTAATCTACCTAACTATTCCACCACTACTTGATTGGATGTTCATCAGTGCAACTTTTTCAGGTGAAAGTAAAAAAGAATGTGTTTCAGGTGGAGCGTGCTGGGTGTTTGTTAAAACTTGGTTTAATAGATTTTTATATGGAATGTATCCAAATGATGAAATTTGGAGAGTAAATCTCCCATTTGGATTTTTGGTAGTATCAATCATTGTTTACAGATTTTTGAATGAAAAATATAAAAAATATCTGTTTTTATTTTTAGTTATTCCATTTCCAATTCTTTCCTTAATGCTTTTTTCTGGTGGTTTTCTTGGTTTGATGCCAGTTGATACGAGAGAATGGGGAGGATTATTTTTAACACTTGTCATATCAATATTTGCAATCATCTTCTGTTTTCCATTAGGTGTTCTTTTGGCAATGGGACGAAGATCAAACCTTCCGGCGGTGAGATATTTTTCAATTGGCTTTATTGAATTTTGGAGAGGGGTTCCTTTAATTACAGTTTTATTTATGGCAGGCGTTATGTTCCCACTTCTTTTACCAGCAGGAACTAATATGGATAAATTAGTTAGAGTTATTATTGCAATTACCTTGTTTGAAGCTGCTTATATGGCTGAAGTGGTTAGAGGTGGATTGCAAGCTGTAGGTCGCGGCCAATATGATGCATCAAAAGCAATTGGTATGGGATATTGGAAAAGTCATATTTTTATTATTCTTCCACAAGCTTTGAAATTAGTGATACCTGGAATTGCAAATACTTTCATTGCACTATTTAAAGATACGCCTTTAGTTTTTGTGGTTGGACTACTTGAAATTTTAGGAATGGTAAATTTAGCAAAAACAAACCCTGCTTGGCTTGGAATGGCAACAGAAGGCTATGTATTTGTAGCTTTAGTTTACTGGATTTTCTGTTTCGCTATGAGCAGATATAGTTTAAATATAGAGAGGAAATTAAAAACAACTAACTAGGGACAATGGAAAACATAATTCAATTAAAACAAGTTAATAAATGGTACGGTGATTTTCATGTCCTTAAAGACATTAACTTTGAAGTTAGCGAGAAAGAAAAAGTTGTTATTTGTGGCCCTTCTGGATCAGGAAAGTCCACATTAATTAGATGCATTAATAGATTAGAAGAACATCAAAAAGGTGAAATCATAGTGGATGGTATGACTCTTGATGAAAATACCAAAAATATTTCAGCAATTAGAAGTGAAGTTGGAATGGTATTTCAACAATTTAATTTGTTTCCACACCTATCTATTTTAGAAAATTGTACACTTGCTCAAATTTGGGTGAAGAAAAAAACTAAAAAAGAATCTGAAGCTTTAGCGATGGATTATTTGAAAAAAGTTCAAATTGATGATCAAGCTGCTAAGTTTCCTGGACAGTTATCAGGTGGACAACAACAAAGAGCTGCAATTGCAAGAGCACTTTGTATGGAGCCAAAAATTATGCTTTTTGATGAACCCACATCTGCATTAGACCCTGAAATGATTAAAGAGGTTTTAGATGTGATGGTTGATTTAGCAAAAGGCGGTATGACAATGTGCGTGGTAACTCATGAGATGGGTTTTGCTAAAGAAGTTGCAGACCGTGTCGTATTTATGGATGAAGGGAATATTGTAGAAGCTAAAAAGACTAAAGACTTCTTTGATAACCCAGAGAATGAGAGAACAAAACTTTTCCTAAGTCAAATTCTATAAACTTTTTGTTTATATAAGATATACTTTAACTCAGATGAATAACTATAATTTTGTAGTTGATGAAAACTTTGATCAAAAAAGAATTGATCAAGTTGTAGCACAACAATATCCAAAAATTAGCAGATCAAAGGTTAGTAAAATTATAAAAACTGAGCTCCTTAAATTAAATGGTGAAGTTTTAAAAGATCCATCTCATAAAGTTAAATCAGGGGACCAGATCGAATTTGAAAATTTAAAAGAAGAAACCATTAATCTTATTCCAAAGAAAATGGACCTTAACATTATATTTGAAGATCAAGATATCATTATCATAGATAAGCCTATTGGAATGGTTGTTCATCCAGGTGCGGGTAATTATGAAGATACAATGGTTAATGGTTTGCTTTATCATTGTAAAAATAATCTTTCAGGCATGAATGGTGAAGATCGCCCTGGTATAGTTCATCGTATTGATAAAGATACCAGTGGACTATTAGTGGTTGCTAAAAATGATCAAGCACATGCCTTTATTGCAAAACAGTTTGAGGAGCACTCAATTAAAAGAAGTTACTTGGTTTTTGTCTACGGAATTCTCAGACCTCTTCATGGAAAAATTGAAACCTTGATTGGTAGGAACAAAACTAACCGACAAAAAATGAGTGCAGATGTGATCAGAGGTAAAGATGCGATAACCAACTATGAAACGTTAGAAGTTTTTAAAGGAAATAAAATTCCAGATATCAGTTTAGTCAAATGTATTCTTGAGACTGGACGAACTCATCAAATTCGAGTTCACATGTCTCATAAGGGTAATCCAATTTTAGGAGACCAAACTTATGGTAAAAAAATAAAAAAGATTAGAGGTATCGATCAAGAATTTGAAGAAATTTTAAAATCATTAAAAAGACAAGCGCTACATGCACATACTCTTGGATTTATTCATCCAACAACAAATGAGGAGGTATTCTTTGCCTCAGAATTGCCAGATGATTTAAATAAATTAAAAAATAGGCTGGAAACACTAAAAAATTGAGCCTTGAAGGTTTGAAATTAAAAATTACATATACAGCATGAGTAAAGAAATAAGTAAAACCAATCTACCTGTTTTATCTCCTGATGGGAGTTTTGATTCTTATTTACAAAAAATAAGAAAATTTCCAATGCTGGATGCAGCTGAGGAATATATCCTAGCTAAAAATTGGAGGGAAAAAGGTGACAAAGAGTCTGCTCATAAACTAGTTACTTCTCACTTGAGATTGGTTGCAAAAATTGCAACGGGTTACAGAGGATATGGTCTTCCAATGAGTGAATTAGTTTCTGAAGGTAATATTGGATTAATGACTGCTGTTAAAAAATTTGATCCTGAAAGAGGTTTTAGATTAGCAACCTATGCAATGTGGTGGATAAAAGCGTCTATGCAGGAATATATTTTAAGATCCTGGAGCTTAGTTAAAATTGGAACAACTGCTGCACAAAAAAAGTTATTTTTTAATTTAAGAAAAATGAAAAACCAAATTATGAGATCAGACCAAACTGATCTTTTGCCAGAACAAGTTACAGAAATTGCAAACCGACTTGATGTGACTGAAGATGAAGTGAATTCAATGGATCAGCGAATGAAAGGTCCTGAAGCATCATTAAATGCTACCATTTCTGGTGAAGAAGGTGAATCGGAGTGGCAAGACTGGGTCGTTGATGAAAATGCTGATCAAGAGTTACAAATTGCACACCGTCAAGAAACTAATAAAAGAAAAGCTTTATTGGACAAAGCAATGTCTATTTTAAATGAAAGAGAAAAACAAATTTTATTTGATCGAAGATTAAATGAAGAACCAAAGACATTAGAAGAATTAAGCCAAAAATATAATATTAGTCGTGAAAGAATTCGACAAATTGAAAATAGAGCATTTGAAAAACTACAAAAAGAAATGCTTGAACAGGCAAAAGATCAAAAACTAATTTCTGTAAATTAATTATCAAAAGGATTCTCGAGAAGAATGGTATCTTCTCTTTCAGGACTTGTTGAAATACTTGAAATTTTAGCACCAATAAAATCTTCTACGGCACCAACATAAATTTTTGCAAGATCTGGAAGATCTTCAATATTTCTAATTCCTTTTGTTTCAGATTTCCAACCTTTAAATGTTTTATAAATTGGTTTTACTTTTTTTTGATCTTCAACAGCTGCAGGAAAATAATCAATTTCCTTTCCATCAAGTTCATACTTTTCACAAAATTTAATTTCATCAAAATCATCAAGGACATCAAGTTTAGTTAATGCAATTCCATGAATACCTGCAACTTTGATCGTTTGTCTAACAAGTACACCATCAAACCAACCGCAACGTCTTTTTCGATTTGTTACTGTTCCAAATTCATGTCCACGTTTTCCTAATTTTTCTCCATCAGCATCTTCAAGTTCTGTTGGAAAAGGACCTTCGCCCACTCTAGTCGTATAAGCTTTTGTAATTCCAAGAACATAACCAATGGTATCTGGTCCGCAACCAGATCCTGTTGCAGCATTTGCAGCTACCGTATTAGATGATGTGACAAAAGGATAGGTTCCATGATCAACATCGAGTAAAATACCTTGCGCACCTTCAAATAATATTTTTTTGTTTTCAGATTTAAATTCATCAATTTTTTTCCATACCGGTTGAGAATATTTTAAAATCTCAGGCGCAATCTTCATCAATTCTTTTTTTAATTCCTCTTTTTCATAAATCTTTTTATTCAACCCTTTTCTAATTGCATTGTGATGTTGAAGCACAATATCCAGTCTTTGATCTAGGTTACTTTCAGATCTTAAATCCATTAAACGAATTGCTCGTCTTCCTACTTTATCTTCGTATGCTGGACCAATTCCTCTTCGTGTTGTTCCAATTTTTCCTTTTCCAGCAGCATCTTCTCTAATTTCATCCATTTCACTGTGGTAAGGTAAAATTAAATTAGCAGTTTCAGCTATAATTAAATTTTCTTCTGTTACTTTAACGCCCTGATCTTGAATAGACTTAATCTCTTCTAATAGTGCCCAAGGGTTAACTACAACGCCATTTCCAATAACTGAAATCTTACCAGGTCTGACAATTCCTGAAGGTAAAAGTTTTAATTTATAAGTGATGCCATCAATAACTAGTGTGTGTCCTGCATTATGACCACCTTGAAAACGAACAACAACATCTGCTTGATCTGACAACCAATCTACAATTTTACCTTTGCCCTCGTCTCCCCACTGCGAACCTACGACAACCACATTCTTCATACTTACTTAAACTCTTTATTTATACTAACAGATGTTAGATGGTTAATTGGACCATGACCTTTTCCATAATTAATCTTAGATCCAATAGCTTGATTAACATATTTGATACCGAGTTCGCATGCTTTGTTTATAGTTTTTCCACATGCTAAATAAGTTGTAATTGCGCTTGATAATGTACAACCAGTTCCATGAGTATTTTTGGAATTAATTTTTTTATTTTTAAATACTTTAATCTCTTTTTTATTAATCAAAACATCTCTTACAAAACTACCTTTTAAATGGCCTCCTTTAATTAGAACATTCGTTGCACCTTTATTAATTAAAATTGACCCTGCATAAATCATATCTTCTGACGTATTAATTTTCATATTTGATAAAACTTCAGCTTCAGGAATATTAGGTGTAATCAAATATGCATGTTTGATCATTTGTTTTTCTAAAAACTGAATTGCTTTATTATTAATTAATTTAGCCCCACCTTTTGCAACCATCACTGGGTCTAGAATAATATGTTTTGTTTTAATTTTTTTTAAGCAACTAATAACTTGCTTAATCACTTCAACAGAATGAAGCATACCAATTTTGATGGCATCAGGTTTAATATCATTTGCTGTAAACATGATTTGGTTTGCAATTTCTTTTGGTGGTATGGCAACAATTGATTTCACACCAGTTGTATTTTGTGCTGTGATGGCTGTAACTGCTGTCATCGCATAGCCACCAAGTGCAGAAACTGTTTTAATGTCTGCTTGTATTCCAGCGCCCCCAGAAGAATCTGATCCTGCGATAATTAAAATCTTTGCTCTTGGTTTCATTAATGAACTGTTTTTTTAATAATTGAAATGCACTTTTGTAATAATTTTTTATTATCAGACTCTCCCATAATTCTAATTTTAGGCTCTGTTCCAGATTTTCTAATCAGCATCCTTCCTTGGCCTTTCATTAATTTATTAGCTTGGTTAATCGCCTTTTTGCATTTTAGTGAATTAATAATATTTTTATCTTTTACTGTTACATTTTCTAATATTTGAGGAGTAAGTTTGAACAAGTTAAATAGGTTACTTGTCTTTTTTGATTTTCTTAAGCTAAATAAAACTTCTAAAGCAACTAATAAACCGTCACCGGTTGTTGCAAACTTTCCAAGTATAATATGTCCAGATTGCTCACCTCCTAAATTAAAGTTATTTTTTTTCATTACTTCTTTTACATAGCGGTCACCAACATCTGCGCGTTTAAATTTAATTTTTTGATTTTTAAAATATTTTTCTAAACCATAGTTAGACATTAAAGTTCCAACAACACCGCCTTTGAGTAATCTTTTTTTTCTCCACCTTGTGGCTAGCATTGCAATAATTTGATCACCATCAATAATTTTTCCTTTTTCATCACAAATAATAATTCGGTCAGCATCTCCATCAAGCGCTATTCCAATATGAGCTTTATATTTTTTTACTGCTGATTGAATTTTGTTTGGAAAAGTCGATCCACAATTTTTATTTATATTTAATCCATTGGGTTCAGTTCCAATAGCAATAACTTTTGCACCAAGAGATCTAAGTAATTTAGGTCCAGCCTTATAACCTGCGCCATTTGCACAATCTAAAACAATTTTTAGTTTCTTAAGATTAAAGTTTTTTGGAAAATTTTTCTTTAAAATATCAATGTATAGATCGGTACCCGTTTCTAATCTTTTTACTCTTCCTAATTTTTCTGCATTGATAAGGTGTTTCTGAGTATTGGTATCAATAATTTTTTCAATTTTTTTTTCAATTTTATCTGACAACTTCATTCCATCTGGGCCAAATAGTTTCATACCATTATCATCATAAGGGTTATGAGATGCGGTAATCATGATACCCATATTTGCTTTCATACGCTTTGTAATCATTGCTAGTGCGTTGGTTGGCATAGGACCAAAAGTATAAACGTTCATTCCAGCAGAGGTTAATCCAGATACTAATGCAGGCTCTAATGTATAACCTGATAACCTTGTATCTTTTGCAATAATAGCAACGGGTTTATTTTTTTTTGGGTTTGCAAAATAGGTCGCCGCGGCCAAACCAAATTTAAAGAATTTTTCACCGTTAATTACACCTTGGTTTACTTTCCCTCTAATACCATCTGTTCCAAAATATTTTTTCATTAAATCGAATTCAAAGCCTCCTGAACTTTAAGTGCTTCATACGATTCTTTTATATCATGAACTCTAAAACACTGCACACCTTGGTTATACCCTGTTATGACCGCAGCCAAAGTACCGCCCAATCTATCTTTACTATCTTTATCTTTCATAACTTTGCCAATAAAACTTTTTCTTGATGGTCCTAACATAATTGGACATCCTAAAGCATGGAATAAACCAATGTTAGAAATAAGATTTAAATTGTGATCCAAATTTTTACCAAAGCCAATACCTGGATCTAAAATAATATTTTGTTTTAAAAACTTTCTTTTGGTTAACTGATTAATTTTATTTTCAAAATAATCATAAATATCTAAAAGCACATTTTGATAGCTTGGGTTGTTTTGCATAATGTCAGGTGTTCCTTGAGAATGATTTAAAATAATTGGTTTTTTTAACTTGGCTACAACGCTTAATGATTGTGAGTCAAAATCCATCGCAGAAACATCATTAATTATTTTTGCACCTTTTTTTATTGCAGCAACCATCACTTGCGATTTTCTTGTATCGATTGAGATTTTATATTTCTTAATTTTTGAGATAACTTGTAATACCCTTTTTTTCTCATTTTCTACTGAAATAAGTTTTGCACCTGGACGCGTAGACTCTCCACCAATATCAATGATATCAGCACCTTGATTTATCATTTCTTTAGAATGCTTGATTGCTTGTTTTAATTTATTAAATTTACCACCATCGGAAAAGCTATCTGGTGTGACATTTAAAACACCAAAAATTTTGAAGGTATCAAGATTTAGACCTGATATTTTTTTTCTTTTTTGGGTGACGTTTCTTATTTTTTTTAAAACTTCTTTTTTCAACCTGGATGGTAAATTTTTTAATTGATTTATATTTATTGTTTTAATTTGGTTTTTTTTACCTCGAGTTGTGATTTCTAATTTACCAAAAGCTAAGTTTTTATTTGCACATATGGGTAAAGCCTGTTTTGATTTAATTAATTTTCTGGCGTCTGAACCATAAGACATACTTATGGGTCTTACATAAATTTTTTGCATCGATTATTGATTAAGTAAGCTTTGGCTTTAAACCAATTGAGCCTAGAGCAGATTCTTTTTTACCACTACCTTGATTTTGATCTGGTTTATCAGAATGTCTAGTTGGATAAGTATCTTTGTATAAAATATTTGAGATTTCATCAAAAGTTAAAGTTTCATAATCCATCAAAGCCTTTGCAAGTTTGTGTAGATCATCAATTTTATCTTCCATAATCTTTTGAGCTTTTTGGTAACCTTCAAATACAATTCGTTTAACTTCTTTGTCAATTTTTTGCACAGTCTCTTCTGACATGCTTTGGTTTTTAGTAATTGATCTTCCAAGAAATACTTCTTCTTCATTATCACCATAAGCAATTGGTCCTAATTCTTCGGACATTCCATATTTCGTCACCATGTCTTTTGCTATTTGTGTGACTTTTCCAATATCAGAACTTCCTCCACCACCTGCACCTGTTGTGACCTTATCTTTTCCAAATATTTTTTCTTCAGCAACTCTTCCGCCCATTGCCATGGCAATCATTCCTTCAAATTGATCTTTTGATTGATAATCTTCATCTTTTTCAGGTAACCACATTACCATTCCACCAGCCATTCCTCTTGGAATAATTGTTGCTTTATGCATTTTAATATTTTTAATTTTTACATTTAATCCAATGATTGCATGACCTGCTTCATGATAAGCCGTTAATTTTTTATCATCTTCTGTAATGACTTTAGAACGTCTTTCAGCTCCCATCATGATTTTGTCTTTTGCTTCTTCAACATCAATCATGGTTACAATTCTTTTATTTTTTCTAGCAGCAAGTAATGCTGACTCGTTAATAATATTTGCTAAATCCGCTCCAGAAAACCCAGGTGTTCCTCTTGCAATTGTTCTTAAATCTACATCTGGTCCTGTTTGGATTTTTTTTGCGTGTACTTTTAATATTGCTTCTCTTCCAATAATATCAGGTCTTGGGACAATAACTTGTCTATCAAATCTTCCAGGTCTTAATAAGGCTGGGTCTAGGACATCAGGTCTGTTTGTAGCTGCGATTAAAATGACACCATCATTTGTTTCAAATCCATCCATCTCAACTAGTAATTGGTTTAATGTTTGCTCTCTTTCATCATTTCCTCCACCAAGTCCTGCACCTCTACTTCTTCCAACTGCATCGATTTCATCTATGAAAATAATACAAGGCGAATTTTTCTTTCCCTGTTCGAACATATCTCTTACTCGTGATGCTCCAACTCCAACAAACATTTCTACGAAATCTGATCCTGAAATTGTAAAGAATGGCACATTAGCTTCACCAGCTACTGCTCTTGCAATTAAAGTTTTACCTGTACCTGGAGGTCCAACTAATAAAGCACCTTTTGGAATTTTTCCACCAAGTCTTTGATATTTTCTTGGATCCTTTAAAAATTCTACAACTTCTTCTAACTCTTCTTTAGCCTCTTCAACTCCTGCAACATCTTTGAATGTCACTCGGCCTTTAACTTCATTCATTAGTTTTGCTTTAGATTTTCCAAAACCCATCGCTCCACCTTTTCCTCCTTGCATTTGACGCATGAAGAAAATCCAAACTCCAATTAATAATAACATTGGGAACCATGACAATAAAACGCCAAAGAAAGATGGCATACCATCTTCAGAAGGTCCTGCAGTAATTGCTACTCCTTTATCAGTTAATTTTTGAACTAGTTCAGGATAATTTGGAGAATAAGTTTTAAATCTTGTTCCATTTGAAAAAGTTCCTGAAACTTCACTTCCTCTAATGTCAACTGAAGTTACATTACCTTTGTCTACTTCAGTAATGAAGGTAGAAAATGGAAGGTCTCTAGATGATGTATTATTTGGATTTTGGAATAGATTAAACAAACCTAAAACCAAAAGGGCAATGATACCCCACATCATCAGATTTTTAATATTCATATAATATAAAGTAATTATTAATTCGTTTTAAACAAGATCAAAAAGGTCCTATTTATCAACGTTTTCTATTTTCTTTTTTTACTTTGACTAAATTAAGGCCATTTTCAAAAACATAACCACCAAGAGTAACTTTATTAGTGTTATTTTTAGATAAATCTGTAATTAGGCGATCAATACCTTTTGCTCTTGGAGGATAATTCTTTTTTTTTGTCAAAAAAGAAGAGATAGATCTAAAAATGACCTCATTAGGTTCTTTAAATAATTTTTTTGAAATACTAGAAACGTTTCCTTTGTTTGTAATATGTTTTTTTACAGCTTGATTAGAATAAAATTCTAATGCCTCACTTGCCTTATCTAAATTAGTTAAGGTTTTTAAAAGTCTCTGATCACCAAGACCCTCTTTTTCCATAAAATTTCTTAATTTTCTTACTCTGGATCTTAGGTATTTATCTTTAAAATTAGATGGATCATTAACAAAAAAACCAAAGTTTTTTTTAGCAATTTTAACTAGTTCATTTTTTTTATTATTTAAAAATGGTCTTAAAAAGTAAGTGTTCTTATATTTTGATATTTTTTTAATTGGCGATAGTCCTGTTAAACCACTACCTCGACTTAACCTAATATAAAAATTTTCAACTTGATCATCTAGATGATGCCCTAATAGAATTTTTTTAACTTTTTTTCTTTTACAAAATTCAATGATTTTATCATATCTTTTAACTCTAGCTTCAGAGTGAAAATTGCTAGAATTCTCAAATTTTATCTTAAAAATAATAGATTTTATTTTATGTTTTAATAAAGATGATTTAACTTTTTTGGCTTCTTTATCACTATTTTTTCTAACACCGTGATCAATAATTACGCATTCAAAGTTTTTATTGCGATCAATAGAATATACTTTGGACAAATAAGCTAAAGCCATACTATCTGGTCCACCAGATACCCCAATAACAAATTTTTTTTCTTTTAAATTTTTGTCTAAAAAGTTTTTAAAATGAGGAAATATATTTTCTAAGCTTTTATCCAATGCTTGGGCACTTGTATTTTTTCTTTTCATACTTCGCCTTTTGGATAACAGACTGTTTAGCTTTAGGATACTGTTTCTTTATACCATCAAGCATCTGACAACCTTGGTCTTTTTCACCCAGCTCAGATAATGTGACTCCAAGCTTTAATAAATTTTGTGGTCCTTTAGAACTTTGAGGATATTTTTGATATCCATCTAAATAAGCAGCTGCTGCATCATGATAAAGTTGTCTGATATAAAAAGTTTCTGCGTACCAGTATTGTGCATTTCCAGCGAGTTTATGTTTTGAATTTTTTTTAACAAATTCTCTTAAAGCTAATTCGGCTTGATCATAATCACCAACTTTAATTAAACTTGTTGCAAATTTGTATTGCTCCTCAGGAGATTTTTTTGGTAAAATTTCTTTTACTTCTGGTTCTTCAATTTTCACAACACTTGCAGGATTAATTGAACTTGTTTGTTGTTGCTCAGGTTCTTTTTGAACCACCATGTTACCTAAATTTTGAGGTTTGTCTGTTCCAGGAAATTGTTTTGGTTTTGTTTTTTTTGTAACTTGTTTAACATCTCCTGTTTCTAAATCTGATAATCTTAATTCATTATCTTTTTGCGTTTTGTTTAATCTTTCATTTAACTGTTCAAATGAAAACATAACTTCTTCGTGACTAGCAGTAAGTTTTTGCATTTGTTCTTCAAGCTCTGTTATTTTTACAAGCTGTCGAGTTAAAGCACCTTCCAGTGAACCTGATGCTTGAGTTTTTCCAGAACCTTTAAAGCTTTGTGAGTAAACTGCTTTTTCTAAAGTTTGCATATCTTTTTTGATTTGCTGTAATTCTTTTAAAACTTGATTTAATTTTTCATCTGCTCTTGCGGTAGAAAAAATTAATAGGAATGAAAAAATAAAAATAATAAATCTCATTAAGTTAAGTAATACCTAAAAAATTGGCAAAAAAAAGACCCTGCGTTTAGACAGGGTCTTTAATTAATCTTTTAAACCTTATGTAAACTGATTACTTTGCTTTTACAGTTACAGATCTTCTGTTTTGAGACCATGCTAGTCTTGAAGATTCTGGGTTTACAGGTCTTTCTTTGCCGTAACTGATTACAGTCACGTTACTTCCGCTAACACCTTGAGACATTAAATAATCTCTTACAGCGTTTGCTCTTCTTTCACCTAATGCTAAGTTGTACTCTCTAGTACCTCTTTCATCGGCATGACCTTCTACCACCACACTAATTCCAGAAGACTTAATATAAGCTGCTTGCTTATTTAAAGTACTTTTAGATGCAGTGTGTAAACTTGATTTGTTAGTTGCAAAGAATACTCTATCAGGAACACCAGCTGCTAAAAATTTAACAGTGTCTGTTCCAGTGTACCAATCGTTTGACGTTCTCTTTTTTCCGCCAGTTGCACAGGCAGATACTAAAAAACCTAAAACTGCTACAAGAGCGAAATTTCTAATATTATTTAATGACATATATCCTCTTAAAATTTAAATTTTATTAGTCCCACTTCTACATAATTGAAAACGAGTTTCAACCCTAGATTAATAAAAAAAACCTTCAATTCGCCTATTTTGACAATAAACCAGACCAAGATGGGTCTGATGCGTCAGTTGGAGTTTTAATTTTGACTTCATTGTAACCAGTAATATCAATAGCCCATAACTTTGCACTAGAGCCTTGTCCTTTTTTTCCACCAGCTGTTTCACGATAGAAAATCAATACTCTTCCATTTGGTGACCATGATGGTGCTTCTTGATAAAAATTTTGTGTTAACAATCTTTCACCTGTTCCATCGGTTCGCATAACACCGATATAAAATTTTCCTTTATGAATTTTTGTAAATGCAATTAAATCTCCTCTTGGAGACCAAACTGGAGTTCCATACAAACCTTTTCCTCTTGATATTCTTTTTACACCTCTTCCATCACTTCTCATGGTATAAATTTGTTGAAGGCCACTTCGGTCTGAATTGAACACAATAAATCTTCCATCAGGTGAAAATGATGGAGATGTATCAATTGCAGGATTAGATGTTATCTGCTCGACACGTCTTGACTCAATATCCATTGTATAAATATCTGAGTTACCATCTCTTGCAAAACTCATAATAATTTTTCTTCCATCTGGAGAAAATCTTGGTGCAAAAGTCATTCCTGGAAAATCACCGACTACTTCTTGAATCCCAGTTTCAATATTTAATAAATAAACTCTCGGTAAATTTTTAAAATAAGACATGTAAGTTACCATTTTCCCATTTGGACTGAATCTTGGTGTAAGCACAAGTTCATTTCCTAACGTTAAAAATTTATTATTCGCACCATCTTGATCCATGATAGCTAATTTTTTTTCACGTTGTGTTTTTGGACCACTCTCCGCAACATAAATAATTCTGGTATCAAAATATCCTTCCTCACCGGTAAGTCTTTGATAAATTTTATCAGAAATAATATGAGCAATTCTTCTCCAGGACGATGGTGTTGCAAATAAAGCAAGTCCTTCTATTTCTTTTGCTGAAACTACATCCCATAATCTAAACTCTACTCTTAATCTTCCTTTGTCATCAATTCTCAATTTTCCTGAAACCATGATTTGAGCTTTAATTAATCTCCAGTCTTCAAATCTAGGTTTTAAGTGAGACAGTTTTGGTTGCTGAATGTAAGATTTATTGTCTAAAACATAAAATAAACCTGAGCGCATTAAATTTCCCTTGATTACTTTTGGTAAATTTTCTTCTAATTTTAACGATTTAATCTTTTCAGAAAATTTTTCTGGATTATCAATATAAAAATTTGATATCGCAGTAGGCAGTGGTTCAAGATTTCCTCTTGTAATATCAATTGTAACTACAGCAAAAGATTTACTGGTAAATAGAATTAAAAATAAAGTTACTAATATTTTTTTCACAATTATCCTCTTAACATTTCTTTTGCGTCAAAATTAAGTTGTAAATCTTTCCACTTGTCATGTCCAGTTGCCGGCATCTTTAAAGGATTGCATAATCTTACTGCTCTTAGTGCGCTTTCTGCTAAAACCTTATAAAATCCTTGTCCCGGTCTGTTCATTCTAACGTGATCTAAAATTTCTGAACTCATTATAGACCCATCTTTATTTAATTTTAACCTCACTCTTACAGTTAAATCCTCATCATAAGGCAAACCAAGTGGGATGTTCCAACACTTAAAGATTTGCGCCTTTATGGCATCTTCTTGTGTAATAGTAAGACCTTTATCTAAACTAACAGTAGAATCTTGATCCTGTGTAATTTCTAAGCTTTGCTTTTGTTGAATATCAGCAGTTTCTTCTTTAGATTTATCAATTAAAGCAGCAATTTTATTAGGATCAAAAAGCTCTTTTTTTTCAAACTCAGATGACTGTCTAATCTCATCTTTGACTTCTTCTGGGTTTTGTTTGTCAGTTTCTTTAGGCTTCTTTTTCTTAATTTGATCGGGCATAGGAACAGCGTCCTGCTTTTCTTTTTTCACAATCTTTGGTGGCGCTTGTTTTGTAACTACTCTTTCTTTTTCTTCCTTAATTTTTTCAATAATTTCCCTGGCTTTTGGAGCAAATGGTAATGCTGTTTTGTCTGATATTTGTATTAGGTCAATTGATATGATTGGTGGAACATCGATTGGCTTTTTTACAATAAAAGGTAATGTAAAAAACGTTATGGCAAATATTCCTGCATGAAAAAGTATAGATAATGATAAACTTCTATACATATTAACGTTTTGTTTCTGTAATTAATGCGACCTTTGTAAAACCGTTTCCTGATAAATTACCCATAATATCAATAACGCGTCCGTAATTTAAATTTTTATCACCCCTCACATATATTCTAGTATCAGTTCTGTTCTTTGATATGGCTAGAAGTTTTGGAACCAAATCAGAATAACCAACTCTTGTATCTTGTACAAAAATTTCTCCTTTTGCATTAATTGAAACTGTTAAGGGCTCATTATCATCAGGTAATGAATCCGCATTAGTCTCGGGTAAGTTTACTGGTACTCCAACTGTAAGCATAGGAGCGGTCACCATAAATACAATTAATAAAACTAACATCACATCCACAAATGGAGTAACATTTATTTCACTAATAGGAGAATTGGATCTTGAAGAACTTTTATTTAGATTAACACCCATTAAATTATTGATAAGAAAGTTTGTGTAAAGTTTTCTAATTTTTGAGTAAATTTTCGAGAACTACTTGTAAATTTATTATAAGCAACAACTGCTGGAATTGCTGCTAACAAACCTAAAGCTGTAGCAAATAATGCTTCGGCAATACCTGGTGCTACAATTGCCAAACTAGTATTTCTTGAAATTGCGATTGACTGAAAGGAATTCATAATTCCCCAAACTGTTCCGAATAATCCAACGAAAGGTGCAACTGAACCCACAGTTGCAAGGAAAGTTAATTTGTTTTCATATTTTTCAACTTCTTTATCAATTGCTACATCCATCACTCTTTTAACTTTTTCAGTTAAAACAGCTTGGGAGTGACTTTTGTTTTGCATTAAATAATTAGCACCAGATCTAAATACTACTGTCATTGGATCATCTGTATCTGAGCTAGTTTTTTCAAACAAAGTTTTTACAGATTTAGAATTTAAGAACTCTTCTTCAAATTCTTCTGAACTTTTAAATATTTTTTTAAATACTTTATATTTTTCAAAAATTAGTGCCCATGAATAGATTGATGCTGCAATTAACATAATAATTACAGATTTAACGATAAAATCAGCTCTAGTAAAAAGAGTCCAAAAAGAAAAATCTGCTGCAGCAATTGCGGAAGCTGCGGCTCCTACTTGTGGTTCCATATTTATAAATTCCTATTTTTGAAAATTGTCATTAATATGACAATGATCTATTGATATTTGTAGTTAAATACAACTTTTGAAAGATTTATATAGATCCTCTGGCATCTTTTTGGGTTTTCCAGATTGATCAATCACTGCTAGTTCAACATTTGCTATTACACGAACTTCGCTATTCACATTTACAGACTGAATTAAATTAATTCTAACAGGTGAAATTTTAGATAACTTAGTAACAACGCTAACCTCTTCTTCAAATTTAACAGGCTTTTCATAATCTGTATGACACGATCTTACGACAATATAAACGTCATTTTGATTGAGTTTTTTATGATCGTAACCTAAAGAATAAATCATTTCAGTTCTAGCTCTTTCAAAGTATTTTAAATAGTTAGCGTAATAGACAATCCCACCTGCATCTGTATCTTCGTAATAAATTTTTGTTTTATAGGTAAATGCTTTATCCATGAAATCCTTCATTATTAAAATGATCTAAAAAGTATCTTCCTATCAAGATAGCATCAGCTTTATTGGCATCTTTTTTTTTGGCCATATCATTTGAAAAACTTGGAAATAATTCTATTGCCTTGGTTCTGCTTGCATCTTTTGAAGAACCTATAAGATTAAAATGCTTCTTCCATTTAACAGGCCTTACAAAATAAATAGGCAGGGTTAAAGCTGAACATATTCCTTTAATCACCCCAAAAGATTGTCCAAAATTAAACATACTAGTAACTCCCTGTCCTGGCATAGCTGTCACATGCTCAATGACTACTGCTGTTTCTGATGATCTGTTAATTCTTTGTTTAATCTCTAACGACAATTGAGCTGCATTAATTTGTTTTTTATTTTTTTTTCCTTCACTCATTGTAGGCATATCAATGACTTCCTTGAGTTTTTTATTCTCATAAATGCTAAGCGCACCACTTACTCCAGGATCAATACCAAATACGATCAAGATGACATTTCCTCCAATATTTTTTGATCTACTTCAAAATTTGAGTAAACTTTTTGAACATCATCATCCTCTTCTAAAGCATCAATAAAATTAATAATTTTTTCAAAACCCTCTTTGTCAATTTTTATTGTATTTTTTGGGTTATAAATTATTCCACAAAAACTAAGATCATACTTTTTTTCCAGCTCAATTTGTAATGTATGGAGATCATTTTTTTCAGAAAAAATTTCATAAAAATCTCCTTCCACTTTAAAATCACTTGCGCCATAATTAGTTGATTGTTCAAATATCTCATCTTCTGAACATGAGTCTTTTTTTATTCGAATTAAGCCACAAATTTCAAATTGATAGGAAACTGATCCTTCGCTTCCTAATGAACAACCATTTTTTTCAAATATAGATCTTACATTTGAGATAGTACGATTCTTATTATCTGTTAGTGCTTCTACAATAATACCAGTTCCTGATGGTCCAAAACCTTCATATACAATAGACTCATAATTAGCTTCATCACTACCTTGAGATTTCTTAATCGCCCGATCAATATTGTCCTTTGGCATGTTTGCTTCTTTTGCAGCTTGTACTGCAGATCTTAATCTTGGATTCATACTTGGATCCGGCATACCAAGTTTAGCTGAAACTGTAATTTCTCGACTTAATTTTGAAAAAAGCTTTGAACGTTGCTTGTCAGCTTTTCCTTTTTTATGTTTAATTCCTGCCCAATGCGAGTGTCCTGCCATATCAATTATTATATTTTAAATTTCCACCTACCATAATAGGTTGAATGTCTTTTGCTAAGCCTGTTTTATCATCCGCTATAACTTTGATGCCACAAATAGTTGCGTCTTTAATAACAGGAACAAGTCTATCACTTTTTTTCTTAAAAAATTTTAAAATGGCATTTTCTTTATTCATGCCTATGACTGAATTGTAATCTCCGCACATCCCGGCATCTGTTTGATAAGCCGTTCCGTGTTCCAAAATTCTAAAATCAAGAGTGGGTGTGTGGGTGTGAGTACCAACTACAAAAGTTGCTTTTCCATCTAAAAGGTGACCCATAGCTTGTTTTTCACTAGTAATTTCAGCATGAAAATCTACAGCTAAAAAGTCTACTTCTTTTTTTAAATTAATTCTTTTTAGTTGCTCTTCTACATAGGGAAAAACTTCTTCACATTTTTTCATATAAACATTGCCCATGATATTCATCACACCAATTTTAAAACCTTTTTTTTCAAAAATTTCAAATCCACGTCCTGGTGTTCCTTCTTGAAAATTCATAGGTCTTAATAATCGATTTTCCTTTATAATATGGTTCATGGTTTCCTTTTGATCCCATATGTGATTTCCAGATGTAATGACATCAACTCCAGCGTCAAATAAATTATTACAAATTTCTTCAGTAATACCATAACCCCCTGCCGAATTTTCACCATTTGCAATGACAAAATCTATTTCATATTGATCGATCAAATCTTTTAATTTTTCAATAACAATATTGCGCCCTGCTCTTCCAACTATGTCGCCTAAAAATAAAAAGTTCATTAACTTATCAATTTCTTTTCAGTTAAAATATAATCAAGTTTTTTATCATGTTTTTGTGAAGGAATTTTTTTAGCCTCCTGAAATGAAAAAGCGATACCAATAGATATAATGTTTTTTTGTTTCGAAACCTGATTTAAAAAACGATCATAAAATCCTCTACCATATCCTAGGCGATTTTTATTTTGATCAAAGGCAACAAGTGGAGTTAAGATTAACTGAGGTTTTGTTTTTTTGTTCTTTTTATTTGGCTCTAAAATACCAAAACGATTAACATAAAATGGTTCTAGTGTTTTCCATTCTCTAAAGCTCATTTTGTTATTTTTTTCTACTACTGGTAAAAAAGGTTTTAAATTTTTAATTTTAATTTTAGAAACAATAGAAACAATATCTACCTCATAATTAATAGGATAATAAAATCCAATTTTTTTAACTTTATGATTTTTACAAATTTTTGTTATTTGATTAGAAAAAAAGCTTTGATTTTTTTTATCAAGATCAAAATATTTTTTTTCTCTAAGTTTTAAAAACTTATCTCTAATTTTTTTTTTCATTAAGATTAAACAGCTTTAGTGATGAAGCTATTTATAGACTCGCTCGCCTTATTCAAAATCTGCGTATAATTATTTTGATTTTCCTCAATCGTTTTTTTTAATTCATCAAGCTTGACTTTTAATTCCTCGACTTCTTTATCTCTATCTTCTTTATAGCTAATAGATAAATTTTTAATTTCTTTAAACTTACTCTCAAGATCACTTGAATGATTTTTTAATTTTTTTAAGGATGTTTTCAGGGTATATAATTCATCAATAACTTGGATTGCTGTAATTAAAAGAAGTTTTCCTTCACCTAAATTGCCAAGATCTTTTTTTAATTGATTAAATTTTTTTCCAAGTTCTTCTGTTAATTTTTGAAGATCTTCTTCTTGCCCCTCTTCACACGCAAGAAGATAGTCTCTACCATTAAAATTTACATTAACATTTACCATTCGTCAGACCCTAATAAATCATTTGCTTCTTGATTTAGTTCATCAAGTCTTTTTGAAACTTCATCTTTATTTTTCTCTGCCTGTATTACTTTATATCTTGAGGTTTCTAAGTCTTCTTCTAATTTCGCTATAGATTTTTTTAACTCTGCATTTTCTGTTTCCATGTTCAAAATTTTTTCTTTTAAATTTTCATTTGAAACATCATCGCTGTTCATTTTGTTCTCAAGCTCTTGAAGCTCTGCTTTTAGACCTTCGTTTTCATTTTCAAGTGTGGATAACTTAACCGTAAGATCATTTTTTTCAGTCTCTAATTTTGATTTTACCTCTTGAAGATCAACAATCTTTTTCTTAGATCCAACAACTAAGTCGGTAATGGTGTCTAATCTGACCAAAGACTCCAGTAATTTCTGCTCTTTTTCTTTTAAATTATCCATAGAAAACGAATATTATTATTTATAATTATACTACAAAGTAATAATAATTTCGAGAAATTAAGTCTTACATAATTTGTTAATGAAAAAATGCACACATAATGATTTAGCGAATGCTATTCGTTTTCTGTCAGTTGATGCTGTTCAAAAAGCTAATTCCGGTCATCCAGGTATGCCGATGGGAATGGCAGATGTTTGCACAGTCCTATTTAAAGACTTTTTAAAATTTAATCCTGAAAATCCAAACTGGGAAAATAGAGATAGATTTATTTTGTCTGCAGGTCATGGGTCTATGCTTTTATACTCTCTACTTTATCTTACGGGTTACAAAAGCATTTCGATTGAGGATATTAAAAACTTTAGACAATTAAATTCAATATGTGCAGGTCACCCTGAATATGAACATGGGACTGGAATTGAAACGACCACAGGTCCATTGGGTCAAGGTATTGGAAATGCAGTAGGGTTTGCCTTGGCTGAACAAATTCTACAAGCCAAATTTGGAAAAAAAATATTTAATCATAAAACTTATGTCTTAGCTGGTGATGGTTGCTTAATGGAGGGTATCAGTCACGAAGCCATGAGTTTAGCTGGTCATTTAAAACTTAAAAACTTGATCATGCTGTTTGATAATAATTCAATCTCAATCGATGGTCCAACAAATCTTGCTGTGTCAGATAAATATAAAAAAAGATTTGAAAGTTATAATTGGGATTTTATTGAAATTAATGGTCACAAAGAAAAAGAAATTTTTAAAGCACTCAAGAAAGCGCAAAAAGCAAAAAAACCAACTGTAATTTCATGCAAGACTAAAATTGGGTTTGGCTCACCAAACAAAGCGGGTAAATCTTCAGCGCATGGTAGTCCAATGGGTGATGATGAAATTAAATTAATAAGAAAAAAATTAAAATGGTCATATGAGCCATTTGAAGTTCCAGAATATATTTTAAAAGCTTGGAGAGAAATTGGAAAAAAAGGTAAAGCTGAAGAAAAAAAATCAAAACAGTTTTCTTTTAAAGAAGAAACAATTAAGAAAAAAATTAAATCGATAATAAATCATTCAAAAGAAACTGCTGCTAAAGAGTTGAAACCACTGGCAACAAGAAAATCTTCTGAAAATATATTAAAAAATATAACCAAAGACTTACCTTTAATTATAGGTGGATCTGCTGATTTAACTGGATCAAATAATACTAAAACAGACCACCAACAAATTATTTCACCAGGTAAGTTTAAAGGTAATTATATTCACTATGGAGTAAGAGAGCATGCAATGGCATCTGTTATGAACGGCCTCGCACTTCACAGTCATTTAATACCATACGGAGGAACCTTTTTAGTTTTTAGTGATTATTGCAAACCATCAATAAGATTATCTGCTTTGATGAAACAAAGAGTCATTTATGTCATGTCACATGACTCTATTGGTCTTGGTGAAGATGGCCCAACACATCAACCCATTGAGCATTTGAGTAGCTTAAGATCAATTCCAAATCTAAATGTATTAAGACCATGCGACACCACTGAAACAATAGAATGTTGGGATATTGCACTTAATAGCAAAGATAAGCCAACGGTGATATCTTTGACGAGACAAAACCTTTCCCAACCAAGAGACCAAATGAAAAATGAAAATCTTTGTGAACTTGGAGCATATGAAATATTTAGAAGTTCAGATAATATTGACCTAACTTTAATGGCAAGTGGCTCTGAGGTTGAAATTGCAATTTCAGCTTCAAAGAAATTGGCTCAAAAAAACCTGAATTCCAAAGTAATCTCTTTTCCATCAATGGAATTATTTGATGCTCAATCTGAACAATATAAATCTAAGATATTAGAAGAGACTAAATTAAAAATTTCAATTGAAGCTTCTTATCCAATGTCATGGAAAAAATATGTTGGAAATAATGGTGTAACACTTGGCATTGAAGATTTTGGTAGAAGTGCACCTTATAAAGATGTTTATAAATATTTTAAATTAACTGATGATGATATAGTTAATAAAGCTTTAAAATTAAGGAGTTAAAAAAGTGTTGAGAGTTGCAATTAATGGTTTTGGAAGAATTGGCAGAATGGTCCTTAGAGCTATTTATGAAAATAAATACAAAGGATTAAAAGTTGTTGCAATTAATAATAGAGCTAAACCAGAAACAAGTGCCTTTTTATTAGAAAGAGACACCATTCACGGTAGGTTTAATTTTAATATTAAACATACGAAAGATGAGATCATTATTGGTAAAGATAAAATTCAATGCTATCACGAGAGTGATCCTATCAACTGTCCTTGGGATGAAGAAAAAGTTGATATTGTATTTGAATGTACTGGAAAATTTAATTCAAGAGACGAGTCGTATAAACACATAGAAGCTGGGGCAAAAAAAGTAATTGTTTCAGCTCCATGCAAAGAAGCTGATCAAACAGTGGTGTACGGTATTAACCAAAAAGCTATTACAAAAAAGGATGAAATTATTTCGGTTGCATCTTGTACAACAAATTGTCTGGCTCCACTTGCCTATGTTATGCATAAAAATTTTAAAATTGAAAAAGGATATATGACAACAATCCATTCTTATACTACTGATCAAAGACTGTTGGATAACTCGCACAAAGATATGAGAAGAGCAAGAAGTGCTCCTAATTCAATGGTACCAACAAGTACAGGTGCTGCAAAATCTTTAAAATTAATTATTCCAGAATTAGAAGGTAAGGTTGATGGTATTTCAGTTCGTGTGCCTACTCCAAATGTATCTTTGGTTCAATTGAGCTTCAGTTCCAAGAAAAAAATTACAAAAGACTCCGTTAACAATGCATTGGTAAAAGCTAGTAAGACTTATCTCAAAAACGTATTAGGTATTGAGCACAAACCACTTGTTTCTTCAGATTTTAATCATGATCCAAGGTCTTCAATTATTGATGTTGCTTTAACAAAAGTAATTGGTGATAATTTCGGAACTGTATTTTCTTGGTATGATAATGAATGGGGTTTTTCTAATCGAATGATCGATGTGGCTTTGACATTAAAAAATAAACTATAATGAGCCAACTTAAATCTTTAAAAGATTTATCAAAAATTAAAGGAAAAAAAGTTTTTCTAAGAGTTGATTTTAATGTTCCAATATCTGGAGGAAGAGTTTCAGATGCTACTAAAATTGAAAAGTTAGAAGAAAATATCAAAGATTTATTAAACCAAAACTGTAAAATTATTTTAGGATCTCATCTCGGTAGACCTCAAAAAAAAGGTAAATCTGGGTTGTCTTTGCAACCTGTTAAAAAAATGACAGAAAAAATTTTAAATGAAGAAATAAATTTTTTAGAGATCAATAATGAAGCTAAAAAAATAATCAGTGAGAGTGATAATAAAATATTTATGCTAGAGAATTTAAGATTTGATCCAGGCGAAGAAGCCAACAGTAAAGATTATGCAAAACTCTTGGCATCATTTGCCAATGTTTATATTAATGAAGCATTTTCTTGTTCGCACCGTGCGCATGCATCAATCGATGCTATAACTCAATTTTTAGTGTCTTATGCTGGCTCAAGTATTATTAATGAAGTTGAAGCGCTTGAGAAAGTTTTTTTAAACTCTAAAAAGCCAGTTGCATGTTTGATTGGTGGATCAAAAATCTCTACTAAAATTGACTTAATTATTAATTTAATGCCAAAAATGGATTTCATGATCATTGGTGGAGCAATGGCAAATAACTTTTTTAAATACGAAGGTTTTAATGTCGGCAAATCACTGCTTGAAGAAAACATAGAACAAACAATTAAACAAATTTACCAAGAAGCTAAGAGAAATAATTGTGAACTCATACTACCAGTTGACGTTGTTTGTTCAAAAAAATTTGATCAACCAGGTGAGAACAAAAAATTAAATGAGATAGAAGATAATGATATTATCCTTGATATTGGAATTGAAGGAACTGGTAAAATAGATGAAATTTTAAAACAATCTAAAACTGTTTTATGGAATGGTCCATTTGGTCTTTTTGAATATGATGATTTTGCAAACGGGACAAATGATATTTCTAGATCCATTGCAAGATATACAAAAAACAATAACCTCATTTCAGTAGCGGGTGGTGGAGATACCTTTGCTGCTATCAAAAAATCAAATCAACAAAATAACTTTACATATATCTCAACCGCAGGTGGTGCTTTTTTAGAATGGCTTGAGGGTAAAATGCTACCTGGTTTGAAAGTTCTTGAAAAATAATAAAACAATAAATATTGAGTCCAGTAATGAATATAAATGAAATTGCAAAATTGATGGTTGCCAAAGGAAAAGGGATTCTGGCTGCTGATGAAAGTACTGGTACAATGACTAAGAGATTGGATAGCGTAAATATTGAGTCCAATGAAGAAAACCGTTTAGCATTTAGACATACATTATTTACCTCAAAAAACTTTCAAAATTACATTAGCGGGGTGATCTTATACGATGAAACAATTCGCCAAAAAAAAAATGGCAAATCTATCCCTGAAATTTTAAGCGAACAAAAAGTACTCCCTGGAATTAAAGTTGATAAAGGTGCTAAAAAATTAGTTGGTAGTGATGAGACAGTGACTGAAGGCTTAGATGGTTTAAGAGAAAGACTAAGTGAATATTATATATTAGGTGCAAGATTTGCAAAATGGAGAGGTGTTTATAAAATAAGCAATGAATTTCCAAGCAATAATTCGATGGTTGCAAATGCGCATGCATTAGCAAGATATGCGGCACTTGTACAAGAAGCAGGTATGGCTCCAATTGTAGAGCCTGAAGTATTAATGGATGGCAAACATGATATCCAGAAATGTTATGATGTTACCTCTAAAGTTTTAGAAGAATGTATGAATCAATTAAGAATTGCAGGTATAGATTTTTCAGGCATGGTCCTTAAGCCTAATATGATTTTAAATGGAAGTGAATCAGGTATAAAAAATAAAAAAGAGCAAGTTGCTGAATTAACACTTAAATGCATCCAAAACCATTTGCCAAGCGAAGTTCCTGGCGTAGCATTTTTATCTGGTGGTCAATCAGAATTTGAAGCAACAGAGAATTTAAACGAGATAAATAAACAAAACAAAACATCATTTGCTTTTACTTATTCTTATGGGAGAGCTTTGCAACAAAGTGCTCTAAAAACTTGGGCTAAAAACTTAAAAGATACTGAAGCTGTTCAAAAAGTTTTTGATGAAAGATCGAGAATGAATAGTTTAGCTGCTAAAGGTGAGTGGAAAGCTGACCTTGAAAACGCTGCTTAAAAATTGAAAAGAATTTATCTAATCACACCAAATATCTTAACAAAAAAATTCTATTCATTTTTACCTAAAGTATTAGCATCTAAAAAAGTTAAGTTTTTGCAACTAAGATGCAAATCATATTCTCGATCTAAAATTGATATTCATTTAAAAAAAATGTTAACGATTACAAAAAGACATAATGTAAAACTAATTATTAACGACGATTCATTCTTTATAAAAAAATATAAAAATACTGGCTTTCATTTAGGTCAAAAAGATTTAATGAAAAAAGATAATATTTCTAATTTAAATAAAAATAATTGTTTTGGTATTACATGCCACAACTCTATTTCACTAGCAAAAAAGGCATTAAAATTTAAACCTCGTTACATTGCATTTGGCGCATTCTATCCCACAAAAACTAAGCAGGTTAAGTATATCGCTAAAAAAGATATTTTAAAAAAAGCTAAAAAATTTAAAACTAAAGTTGTGGCAATCGGAGGAATTACAAACAAAAACTATAAAGAACTTATTAAAAATGGTGCCGATTATATTGCGATCTCTGGCTTTATCTGGAAAAACAAACAATTTAATCCTGTTCAAGCAATAAAACTTTTTAAATAACTGTTAATTTTTACAAAAAAAGGTGTATTAACAAGCCTATGAAAATTTCTGCTAACGAAATAAAGCCAGGTACCATTATTGAATACAAAAATGATTTGTGGCGTTGTCTTAAAAGCCAAGCAGTAAAACCTGGCAAAGGCGGTGCATTTAATCAAGTAGAACTCAAAAGTATTACGAAAGGTACTAAACTAAATGAAAGATTTAGATCTAGTGAGACTATTGAAAAAGCTTCATTAGATGAAAGGGATTTTCAATATTTATACAGTGACAATGATAACTTAGTGTTCATGGATAGCAAAAGCTTTGAACAAATTAATGTATCAAAGGATACCATTGGTGATGATGAAAATATCTTAAAAGAAAATATGGAAGTAAAAATAGAATTTCATGAAGAAAACCCACTAATTGTTACACTTCCTAAGAGTGCAGATTATGAAATTTTAGAAACTGAGGCAGTGGTAAAAGGTCAAACTGTTTCAAGCTCATATAAGCCAGCCATCATTCAAAATAATGTAAAGATTATGGTTCCACCTTTTATAAATCAAGGTGATACTGTTTCTATAGATTGTCATACTAGAGAATACATCAAGAAGGCTAACTAATGCCTCTTCTTTCAGCAGAAATAAATGTTTTAGAAAAAATTTGTGACAAAGTAAGCAAAGTTATTATTCGAGACTTTGGTGAAGTTGAAAAATTACAGGTTTCAAGAAAAGGTCCTGGAGATTTTGTGACCAAAACAGATAAGAAAGTTGAAAAAATCATTATTGAAGAGCTTGAAAAAGCAAGGCCCAAATATGGTTTTATTGCCGAAGAGTCTGGTGAAAGAAAAAATGAAAGTGAGTTTAATTGGATCATAGATCCAATAGATGGAACTTCAAATTTTATGCATGGTATTCCGCACTTTGCTATTTCAATAGCATTAGAAAAAAACGGCGAAGTTATATCTGGAATTGTTTGTGACCCCATTAAAAATGAAACATTTTATGCAGAAAAAGGCCGAGGTGCTTATTTAAATAATAGGCGAATTAGAGTTTCGTCTAGAAAAAGTTTGGATGAAGTTATTGGTTTATATGGTTGTCCGCCAATGATAAAAATTGACGGAAATAAATTTTTTGATCAAATAAAAAAAGCATCTTCCCAAATTCATAAATTAAGAAACTATGGAAGCGCTGCTTTAGATTTTGCCTACGTTGCAGCTGGCCGAGCTGATTTTGCCTGGTACGATCATCTAAATTACTGGGATTATGCAGCGGGTAAAATTATTTTACTCGAAGCAGGTGGGACTATTACAGATTTTGCTGGCAAAAGTTTTGTTAAACAAAAAGAAACATTTATTTCTAACTCATATATTCATGATGAAGTTATAAAAATTCTTTTTAAAAATTAATGCTTAAATTTGTAATCTTTCTTTTTCTAGATGTTGTTGCTTTCAGTGGTGTTCTGGTTGCAACCCTTCCCTTTGTTATAAATAATTTTGGAGGTTCGGTATTGCTGGTTACAATTGCATTTGGTTCTTTTTCTTTTTTTCAATTTTTTGTCTCACCTTTCTGGGGTAGTTTATCTGACCGAATAGGTAGAAAGCCTCTTTTAATTTTAAATTGTGTTGCAGAATTAATCGCAAATATATTACTTGCAGTTGCAACTAATTTGCCAATTATTTTTTTAGCTCGAGTTATCGCTGGTTTGTTTAAAACAAACATATCAGTTGGAACAGCTTATATCGCAGATATTACAGATGAAAAGAACCGAGCAAAAGGCATGGGAATGTTTGGTGTTGCTTTTGGATTAGGTTTCACCTTTGGTCCACTTGCAGGTGGATTAATAGCTGGATCTGATTATTCCCAGGAAACTTTGAGTTATGTAGCTTGGTTAGCTTCTGCAATAAATCTATTTAATCTAATTTTTGTTGTAACGTCTTTAAAGGAAACCAATATTAACAAAACTGAAACAGAAAATAAAAAATCAGATAAAGCTTTATATAAACAAATAGAAACATTAAAAAATCCTATTTTATTCCCATTCTTTTTACTTATTTTTTTAATCTATATTTCTTTTGCAGGAATGGAGGGCACTATTGCAGTTTGGACAAAAGAAACATTTACATGGGGGCCAAGGGAAGTTGGTTTTGTGATGTTGCTTGCTGGCATATGTCAAATTATAGTTCAAGGTGGCTTGTTAAGAGTTTTAATTAAAAAATTTGATGAAATAAAATTAATCATCTCAGGTTTTGTTTGTTTTATTTTTGGCTTTGCACTAATCCCTACAGAAAATATATATCTTATTCCTGTTGCAATAATTTTATTAAGTTATGGTATGGGAATTTCTAACCCTTGTATTAATAGTATTTTGTCAAAAAAATCAGAACAAAATAAAGGACTAGTTCTTGGAACGGGGTACTCTTGTCAGGCAGCGGCAAGGTTTATTGGACAACCTTTAGCAGGCTTTATGTTTTTGTATTTTGGCAAAAATGTTCCCTTCTATTTTGATGTGATATTCTTAATGATTGTAGCCACAGGGTATGTGTTTTTATTCAAAAGTATTAAAAATGAGGGTTAAATCTCCATTGAGTATCCTACTTTATTTGCTATAAACCAGCCTTTAATTATGAAAAAAGATTTACATCCAAAGCTAAATAAAATTAAAGTTCAAATGACTGATGGATCAGAGTTCGAGACTTTGTCTGCATGGGGTTCAGATGGAGAAGTAATGAAACTCGAAATTGATCCTAAATCTCATCCTGCTTGGACAGGAGAAAGTCAAAAAGCTCAAGACAAAGGTCGAGTAAGTAAATTTAATAAGCGTTTTGCTAATTTAAAAAAGAACTAATTATGAATTTACCATTAATGCCAAAAGCAACTGCTGTTTGGTTAATTGAAAATACGAGTTTAACTTTTAAACAAATTGCAGATTTTTGTGGGCTTCATGAACTAGAAATTAAAGGCATTGCGGATGGCGATGTTGCAGTAGGTATAAAAGCTTATAATCCAATTTTATCAAATCAGTTAACTAGAGATGAAATTGAAGCTTCATCAAAAGATCCAAATAGACCATTAAAACTTGTTGAAAAAAATGTTGAGTTTGAAGTTAAAAAAATGGTTGGTACAAAATACACTCCAATTTCTCAAAGAGAAGATAAGCCAAATGCAATTGCTTGGCTGACAAAAAATTATCCTATTTTAACTGATGCTCAAATTTGTAAGTTAGTTGGTTCAACAAAAAATACTGTGGATGCGATTAGAAATAGAAAGCATTGGAACATGTCAAATATTTCACCTAAAGATCCTGTGATGGCAAGCTTATGTTCTCAAACTGAATTACAAGCGGCAATCGATAAAGCTAAAAGAAGACAAGAAAGAGAAGCAAAGAAAAAAGAGCGAGAAGCCAAAAAAGCAGCAAAAGCTGCAGCATCAACTGAAGTCCAAAATTAATTTAATTAATAATGAAAAAGAGAAAAAAAAATAATTCTCCAATTGTTTCTATTGTTATGGGAAGTAAATCAGATTGGCCCACAATGAAACATGCTGCAAATGTTTTAAAATCTCTTAAAGTAAAGTTTGAAAAAAAAATAGTATCAGCTCACCGAACTCCAAAAAGAATGTTTGAGTATGCAGTTAATGCAAAAAAGAATAATATAGGAGTTATAATTGCAGGCGCTGGAGGTTCAGCTCATCTGCCAGGAATGATAGCATCTTTAACCGAAGTACCAGTGCTTGGTGTACCTGTAGAGAGTAAAAAATTAAAAGGACTTGATAGTCTATTATCAATAGTTCAAATGCCAAGAGGTATTCCCGTGGGAACGGTTGCAATCGGAGAAGGTGGAGCAATGAATGCTGCTTTACTTGCTGCATCAATTCTTGGAATTTCTAATTCAAAAATAAGCAATCAACTTAAACAATATAGAATTCGACAAACAAAATCAGTTAAATTAAAACCCTAGATATGTCTAATCATAAAGTACTGGGTATTATTGGTGGTGGCCAATTAGGAAGTATGCTTTGTCAAGCAGCGTCTAAAATTAATATTAAAACAAAAATTTATTGTGATGATAAAGATGCACCTGCACAAAATTACTCTGATGAATTTATATACGGAGCATATAATGATGATGATAAAATCATTGAGTTTGCAAATCAGGTTGATGTTGTAACTTTTGAATTTGAAAATATTCCTGTTCCTACTCTAAAAAAAATTAAATCTGTAAAACCAGTCTACCCTGATCCTAATATTAATTTTATTATTCAAGATAGAAGCAGGGAGAAAAAATTTATTAATGATCTTGGTATAGAAACCGTGAGTTATAAAAAAATATCATCTCAAAAAGATCTTGAAAATATAGATAAACTTATTCCAGGAATTTTAAAAACTACAACTTTAGGATATGATGGAAAGGGACAATATATCATTTCTAAAAATAACGATCTAAATAAAATTCCATTAAATAACGATTTTATTTTAGAAAAAAAAATTACCTTAAAAAAAGAGATATCTGTAATCATTACCAGATATCAAAATGGTAGCAGTGCAACTTATGAGCCAATTGAAAATATTCATAAAGACCAAATACTGGATACTTCCACTATTCCTTCGAGTGTGAGCAATGAAATTACAAATTTAAGTAAAAAATATGCAAAACTTTTAGCAGATAAATTAGACTATATTGGAACCATGTGTATTGAGTATTTTATTGATGAAAATGATAACCTACTTGTAAATGAGATAGCGCCAAGAGTACACAATTCAGGACACCTGACAATTAATGCGTACAATGTCAGTCAGTTCGAATCTCATGTAAGAGCGGTATGTAATCTAGAAAAAATTGAACCTAAAATGACATCAAAAGCTGTCATGAAAAATATTATTGGAGATGAAATTTTTGAATATAGAAATAAAGAAACAAATTCTGATGAATTTTTCTTTGATTACTTAAAAAAGGAGTCAAAAAATAAAAGAAAAATGGGCCATATAACAAAGTTATTAGATTAATAACCTCTACCAGTATTTTTTGAAAATGGTCTGTCCTTTAAATTCTGAAAAGTAGAAATTATTTTTGATTTTAATTTATTAAATTTTCCAATATTTTTAATTTCACCTTTTATATCTACTTCCAATTGCTCTAGACTATAATCTTTTAATGCTAATATCTTAAAATATAATTTTGAAAGTATTCCAGCTAAAATTAATCGTTTTGTGTAAAAATTATAGTCAGTAGATTTATCTCCTGCCAAATACCACATATCGCTAGCAATATTATATAAGTAGAATATTTCACCATCGCATTTTGATATTTTAGATTTAATATCATTTTTAATGATATCTTTTGACTTTAAATCACTCTTAAGTTTATCTAAAAGCATAATAGTAATTTTCTGATTGATGCTATTAATACCTTTGATTTTTTTTTCTAAGTTTTTTTTTTCTTTATCTGTAAGCATTTTGTGAAACTAATTTTGAAATAATAAACCAAAATATTGGATATACCAATAATGTTATAATGAAGTTAGTTAATAATGGCACAAGCTCTGACATATGATTATGGGCTGTTTGAGCATATTTATAAATTGTTTCATGGTGTAAAAATTCTAAACCAAAAAATATGCAGTATGCAATGATTAACGATACTCCAAATGAAATCCATTCTGAAATAAAAAAACTTCTTAATTTAATTGATGCTTGAAATGCCGCTACTGCAAATACAATAAAATATAATACTCCTGAAGTTCCAAACCAAAGTCCATTTAACACATCACTAATAATACTGATTAGAAATAAAAATACCCCTTTTCCAAAATTTAAACCAGGATTAGATATTTTAAAAACGTAGATTAAAATAAGTTGTATATTTGCATAATTTGAAATTGGTTTGCCTAAAATGTTTATTTCAAAAGAACTAATTAGGACGCTCAATAATAAAACAATTGTTGCAACATATCGATTAATAAAACCTATCATTTTATTTACCCATTTTTACAATTGTTAAATAGTCCATTTGATTAAAATCATACATTGGTTTTAGATAAAATTTATCTTGTTTATCTTTTTTAATTTGCCCAACTAAAATTCCATCCGGCATAATATTATCTATACTTGTTGTATAAACATAATCATCTTCGTTTAATGAATATTCCTTAGGTAAAAAATCTAAATTAATAGTGTTTGCTTTACTGGGATTTCCAACCGCAATTGCATTATAATTTTTTTGTCCAATTCTTACTGGAACACGACTATTAATACTTGTGATTAAAACACCATAGGATGAATTGAAATTTACATTAGTAATTTTTCCAACTAAAATATTATTTTTAATTATAGGATCTCCAGATGAAATTCCGTGGCGTGACCCCTTATTAATAATTATAGACTCGCTTAAGATGTTACTTTTATAACTTAGAACCTTTGTTTTGATTGTTTCAAATTTATAATTCTCTTCACCAGTAATTTTTTTTAAATTTTCAAGCTGAAGTAACAAGGTAATTTTTTCATTCTTTAACTTTGTAACTTCATTTTCCAAATCTAATAATTTGTTTTTGGCGATAATTTTCTCATCAACAAAGAAATTATTAAATGAAGAAAATGTATCTGAAATAAAATTAAATGGAGACTTTAAAACTACTGTGGTATAAATTATTCCATCATTAATTACAGATCTTGTAGTCTTAATATATTTATTTTGACTTCGATCGATAAAAAATAATATTAAAGATATTATAATAAATATAATAATATTTTTTTTTACATCTACATTTTCAGAAGATGCAAACTTCATTATTATTAATATTCAGTCAGCATTGATGAAAAGATACCTTCTTGCTCCAAAGCTTTACCAGTACCAATCGCAACACAAGATAATGGATCCTCTGCAATAGAAACGGGTAAACCAGTTTCTTTTGAGATTAATTTATCTAAATTCTTAAGATATGCACCACCTCCAGCTAATACTAATCCCATATCAACAAGATCAGCTGAAAGCTCTGGCGGAGTTTGCTCTAATGCATCCTTAATAGCTTGAATCATTTGAGTAATAATTGGAGACATAGCTTCTGCTGAATCTTTTTCTGTAAGTGTTACCTCTTTTGGTACGCCTGTTCTTATGTCTCTTCCTTTCATAATATAAGTATTGTCCGAGTTAGTTGGAATGCATGTTCCAATCTCTTTTTTAATTTTTTCTGCTGTTGAGTCTCCAATAAGCAAATTAAACTTTTTTCTCATATAGGTGACTATTGACTGATCAAGGGCATCTCCTGCAACTCTTAAAGATTGAGAATAAACAATTCCACCAAGTGACATAACTGCTATCTCGGTTGTGCCACCACCAATATCTACGATCATAGATCCTGTAGGTTCCGAAATAGGTAATCCAGCTCCAATCGCTGCTGCAACTGGCTCTTCAATGAGTTGAACTTTTCTAGCACCTGCTGCATGAGCAGACTCTTGAATAGCTCGTCTTTCAACTGGCGTTGATCCTGTTGGAACACAAATAATAATTCTTGGATTTGCAAATGCACTTCTTTGATGCACTTTTTTAATAAAGTGCTTAATCATTTCCTCTGTCACAATAAAGTCAGCAATTACACCATCTCTTAGTGGTCTTATCGCCTGAATAGATCCCGGCGTTCTACCTAGCATTTGCTTAGCATCCTCGCCAACTGCTAATACTTGATTTTTTCCTTTTTCATTAACAATTGCAACAACAGAAGGTTCGTTCAACACGATACCCTTCCCTTTTACATAAACAAGTGTATTTGCAGTACCAAGGTCAATGGCCATATCAGTAGACCACATTCCCATTACCTTTGAAAAAATCGACATATTATCCTTTCTATTTAAATAGCTGCCGAGTAATCCTTGTCACTCGGTGCAGATCTTTTTCGTTTTAATATTAATTTGTTTAATGCATTTATATAAGCTTGAGCAGAAGCTACTAAAGTATCAGTATCAGCTGCTTGACCTACAGAAATTCTTCCTTTTTCCTCAATCCTTACACTTACCGTAGCTTGTGCGTCTGTTCCTTCTGTCACTGCATGAACTTGGTAAAGTTGTAAATTCACATCATGAGGGAAAATTTCTTTGATACACTTAAATATAGAGTCAACTGGTCCATCTCCTGATTGCTCAGTAGATTTGTTTTCACCATAAACTTCTAATTCTAATTTTGCTTTTTGTCCTTTAGTCCCAGCTTCAACATCCAATGATATTAATTTAATAACATTATTATTTTTCATTAAATCATCGTCAACTAAGGCAGCAATATCTTCATCAAATACATGTCTTTTTTTGTCAGCCAAATCCTTAAATTTATTAAAAGCATGATCAATCTTATCCTCATTTAAATTAAAATATCCAAGGTTAGCTAATTTTTCTTTAAACGCATGTCTACCAGAGTGCTTGCCCATAACTAATGATGATTTATTTACACCAACACTCTCAGGTGTCATAATTTCGTAAGTTTGGCTATTTTTTAACATTCCATCTTGGTGAATACCTGACTCGTGAGCAAAAGCATTTTTTCCAACAATAGCTTTGTTATATTGAACTGGAAAACCAATAATATTTGATAATAATTTTGAACAACTATTAATTTTATTTGTAACAATATTAGTTTCATATGGCATTAAATCATGACGTGTTTTCATTGCCATAACCACTTCTTCTAAAGCTGCATTACCCGCTCTTTCACCAATTCCATTTATTGTACATTCAATTTGTCTAGCTCCTGCTGCAACACCAGCTAATGCATTAGCAACAGCTAATCCTAAATCGTTATGAGTATGTGTTGAAACTGTAACTTTATCAATATTAGGAACTCTATTAAATAAATCTTTTATAATCCTTTCATAATCACCTGGTAATGCGTAACCGACTGTATCTGGAATATTAATTGTTGTAGCTCCGCATTTAATTGCAAGCTCTACTGTTTTGCATAAATAATCAGGGTCTGTTCGTGTTGCATCTTCTGGAGACCATTCAACATCATCAGTATTTTTTTTAGCAAACTCAACACTATATTTAATTAAATCTAAAACTTCTTCTTTTGTTTTTTGCAATTTATGCTTGATGTGTAAATCACTTGTAGAAATAAAAGTGTGAATTCTATAATTTTTTGCATGCTTCAATGAGTCTACACATTTTTCTAAATCATTTTTTACAGCTCTTGCTAATCCGCATGGAACAGTAGTTTTAAGTAATTTTGAAATTTCAGATACTGCTTCAAAATCTCCTGGTGATGCAGCTGGAAACCCAGCCTCCATAACGTCAACACCCAAGTCCTGAAAGGCGGAAGCAATTTGAAGTTTGCCTTCTAAAGACATAGAAGCACCCGGAGATTGCTCGCCATCTCGTAAAGTTGTATCGAAAATAATTACTCTATTTTTTGACATAAATGATATGTAATCATCCTTTAGGAAAAAATCTAGTAATTAACGCATAAATTGTATCGATCAAATCCCTCAAATTAAAAACCAGCTATAATTCTAGTTTTTTGACTTATCGATAATCTTATTCTTAGAAATCCAAGGCATCAAGGCTCTTAGTTTTTCTCCAACTTTTTCAATCTGATGTTCAGATAAATCTTTTCTCATTTTAAGGAAGTTTTTTTGACCATCTTCGTTTTCCTTCATCCAATCTCTTGTAAATTTTCCAGATTGTATGTCTTTTAAAACCTCTTTCATTCTTTCTTTTGTTTTATCATCAACAATCTTTTTGCCTGATACGTATTCACCATATTCAGCTGTATTTGAAATTGAATAATTCATATTTGCAATTCCACCTTCGTAAATTAAATCTACAATTAACTTAACTTCATGCAAACATTCAAAGTATGCCATCTCAGGTGGGTATCCAGCTTCAGTTAATGTCTCAAAACCTTTTTTGATTAATTCAACTAAACCACCGCAAAGAACAACTTGTTCACCGAATAAATCTGTTTCGCATTCGTCTTTGAAAGTTGTTTCAATAATTCCAGATCTTCCGCCACCCACAGCTGAAGCATATGATAAAGCTAAATCTTTTGCTTTTCCTGTACTATCTTTATGAACTGCCATTAAACATGGAACTCCGCCACCTTTTTGATACTCAGTTCTAACTAAATGACCAGGACCTTTTGGAGCAATCATAAATACATCAAGATCATCTCTTGCTTTGATCAAATCATAATGAATATTTAAACCATGAGCAAAAGCTAAACTTGCTCCTTGTTTAATTCTTTGTTCAACATGATTTTTATAAATTCCAGATTGTAATTCGTCAGGGGCTAAAATCATTAACACATCTGCCCACTCAGCAGCATCAGAAATATTCATAACTTTTAAACCTGCAGACTCAGCTTTTTGAATACTCGGAGAATTTTCTCTTAGGGCAACAACTACTTCTTCGACACCACTATCTTTTAAATTTAATGCGTGAGCATGACCTTGACTACCAAAACCAACAATCGCAACTTTTTTAGATTTAATTAAATTTACATCTGCATCTTTGTCATAATACATTTTCATAATACTAGTCCTTTGTTATCCTTTACTGTTTCTGATCCTTTTTTCATAGCTAAAGCACCTGTTCTAGAAATACTCACTGTTCCAAGTGCCTTAATTTTTTTAATAAACTCATCAATCTCTGTTCTAAGCCCTAAAGCTTGAACAATAAAAGATTTTGATGTCTTATCTAAAAACTCAAACTTATTGTCAACACATAATTCCTCTGCTTTTTGAAGTATTTCACCTTCTCCAATAAATTTCACCAAAGCAAGTTCTCTAAAAATTGTCTCTTCATTAATTGGATAAATATTAACCTTATGAACTGGGACTAATTTTAAAACTTGCGCTTGAATTTGTTTGATAACTTCCTTGGTACCATTTGTTGCAATAGTTATTCTTGAAATTTTTCTTTCATGATCAACTTCAGAAACTGCTAGTGACTCGATGTTATAACCGCGTCCTGAAAATAATCCTGATACTCTTGCTAAAACACCAGCTTCATTATCAACCCATGCCACAACAACGTATCTTTCAACGCTATCGTGATGGTCATCTATTTCATAAGCCGATTTAGACATATTATACTAAAACTTTTCCCTCTTCAGTTATTCCTTCTTCATCCTCTGGACCTAAAATCATTTCATTATGTGGTTTACCTGAAGGTATCATTGGGAAACAGTTTTCATCCTTTTTTACTAAACAATCAAAAATTACTGGCCTATCTATATCAACCATTTCATTAATTTTATCATCTAATTCCTTTGGTGTTTTGGCTCGAATTCCAACTGCACCATACGCCTCTGCTAGTTTTACAAAATCTGGTAGTGCTTCGGTGTAGCTTTCAGAGTAATTTTTACCATGTAATAACTCTTGCCATTGTCTCACCATTCCCATCCACTGATTATTTAAAATAAATATTTTTATAGGAAGTTTATATTGAACAGCAGTCGACATCTCCTGAATATTCATCAAGATTGAAGCTTCTCCAGCAATATCAACAACAAGTTTTCCTGGGTTTGCAATTTGTGTACCAATTGCTGCAGGTAAACCATATCCCATTGTCCCAAGACCTCCTGAGGTCATCCATCTATTAGGTTTGTCAAATTTATAATACTGTGCAGCCCACATTTGATGCTGACCAACCTCTGTAGTTATAAATGAATCCTTGTTCTTTGTTAGTTCATATAATCTTTCAACTGCATATTGAGGCATAATGAGTTTATCATCATGTTTGTATGATAAAGATTTTTTTTCTCTCCACTTATTAATTTGTTTCCACCAATCACTAATTTTTTCTTTATTTGAACTACAAAAATCAGAATGTTTATTTTTTAATGTTGTAAGCATATCATTTAATACACTTAAACAATCACCAACAATTGCAACATCTACTTTTACAATTTTATTTATTGATGATGGATCAATATCAATGTGTATTTTTTTTGAATTCGGAGAAAAAGCATCAACACGCCCTGTAATTCTATCATCAAATCTTGCGCCAACATTTATCATAAGATCACATTCGTGCATTGCGTTGTTTGCCTCATAAGTTCCATGCATACCAAGCATTCCTAAAAACTGAGGATCACTTCCTGGAAATGCTCCAAGACCTTGTAAAGTTGATGTGATTGGAAAATTTGTAACTCGAGTAAATTCAGTCAAAGCATCTGAAGCTTTTGTTCCAGCATTAATAACTCCTCCACCAGAATAGATGATTGGTTTTTTTGATTTTACAATTAATTCAACTGCCTTTTCGATACTTGTTAATTCTGCTTTTAATTTTGGTTTGTAAGTTTCAACAACAACCTGATTTGCACTTTTATAAACTCCTTTTTGAAACTGAACATCTTTTGGAATGTCAACTAAGACTGGTCCAGGTCTTCCAGAAGTTGCAATATGAAATGCTTTATGAATTGTTTCAGCTAATTGATTAACATCTTTTACAAGCCAGTTATGTTTTGTGCATGGTCTCGTAATTCCCGTGGTATCACATTCTTGAAAAGCATCTGTTCCGATAAGATGTGTTGGAACTTGTCCAGATATACAAACTAATGGTATAGAATCCATATATGCATCTGTCAGTGCAGTCACCATATTTGTTGCTCCAGGACCCGAGGTTACTAATGCAATTCCAGGTTTACCTGATGATCTTGCATAACCTTCTGCAGCATGACCAGCGCCTTGTTCATGTCGAACTAAAATATGTTTAATATTTTTTTCTTTTGAAATTTGATCATACAAAGGTAGGACTGCTCCACCTGGATAGCCAAATATATGATCAACGCCATGTTCATTTAGCGCCTTAAAAACTATTTCTGCCCCTGTTAACTGTTCGCTCATTTCTCCAAGTAGTTGAATGTAGCGTAACTTATTTCTGGGTCAAGGTGTTCTGATAAACTTTAAAACTTTTTTTCTAAGATCTGCCTGTTTAAGATCGTTAAACTCATTCCAATCTTTCATTTGGCCTCTAAACCAGGTCATTTGTCTCTTTATATATTGTCGCGTTCTTATTATAGACCTTTCTACAGCATCTTTTAAGGTCATTTTGCCCTCCAGATAAGACATGATTTCTTTCAGGCCTAGAATATTATTTGAAGTCAAAGTCTTAGATACTCCTAATTTTTTAAATTTTTTGGCCTCTTTAATAGCTCCCTGATCAACCATTTTCTTAAATCTTTTTTCAATTTTGACCAACAAGACTTCCCTTGGAAAATTTAAAAATATTTTTTTAAAATGTATATCTTTTAAATTATTTTTTGTATTTTTTTGCCAATCAAAAATAGACTTTTTTGTATAAAATTTAACTTCATAAAATCTTATCATTCGCTGTTTGTCATTTTTAATTATCTTATTTTTACACTTTGGGTCTAATTTGATTAATTTTTTATAAAACTCACCAGCTCCTATTTGATTAAATAATTTAATTATTTTATCTCTTTTAGCTTTAGAAATGTTTGGTATCTGAGCAATTCCATCAATTAAAGATTTAAAATATAGTCCTGTACCGCCTACAATAATAGGTGTTTTTTTCTTTTTAAGAATTTCTTTAATTTTTTTTTCTGTATACTTGATCCATTCGCCAGTAGAAAAGTTTTTCTTAACACTTATAAAACCATATAGATGGTGTTTAATGTTTTTATAATCTTCAGGTCTTGCAGATAAAATTTTAATCTCTTTAAAAACTTGCATGCTATCTGCATTTATAATTTCTCCATTTATTTTTTTTGCAATATAAATTGCGAGCTCAGATTTTCCTGAAGCTGTTGGACCAGCTAAAAGAATAACTTTTTTCATGAATTGATTATTTTATTTTTACGCCAATATATCTTGTCGTATTTTGAAGGTCGATAATTGTCAGTAATAATGTTTTTTTACCGGATTTAATTTGTTTTTTTAACTGTTTTTCAAAATCTTTTACATTTTTAATCGAATTATTTTGTAATGAAATAATTGCATCACCTGGTCTAACAGGTAGTAACGCCATAGCACCGTTTGGATCTATTTTATGAATAATAACACCTGATTTTTTTTCTAATTTATTTCTATTTTTTTTATCTTCTTCTTTAATATCTCTAACATCGATACCCAAGCTTGATAAAGTTTGTTCTTTTGACTTTGCAGGAATTTTATTTTTAAATTCAGCTGTATCTTCTAATCTTCCAAGTACTACGGTTTTAGAAATTTCTTTTTTATCTCTCCAGACTTTTAAATTTGCAGCTTTTCCAACTGGTGCCTCTCCTACTAACCTTTGTAGGTCTCTTGTTGTTTTTACTTTTTTTCCATTAAACTCGATTATAATATCTCCAGAATTTAAACCCGCTTTATCAGCAGGACTACCTTTGTTAATATCAGTAATCAATGCACCGATAGCTTCTTTTAATCCTAGACTATCTGCAATTTCTTTTGTGACTGTTTGAATTCTAACGCCTAACCATCCTCTTTTAGTCTCGCCAAATTTAATTAATTGGTCGATAACATTTTTTGCAAAGTTTGAAGGAATTGCAAAACCAATACCAACTGAACCGCCTGAATTAGAAAAAATTGCAGTATTAATTCCAAGAACTTCACCGTCTATATTAAACAATGGACCACCAGAGTTTCCTTGGTTTATTGATGCATCTGTTTGGATAAAATTATCATATCGCCCCATATTTATGTCTCTATTAATTGCTGAGACTATTCCTTGGGTAACAGTTCCACCTAATCCAAATGGGTTTCCAATTGCGATAACCCAGTCTCCTACTTTTGCCTCGTCTGAATTCGCAAAATTTACAGCTGGGAATTTCTTATCAGACTGAATTTTTAATACTGCAATATCGCTAACAGGATCAGTTCCTATGAGTTTAGCCTCATATTCCTTACCATCGGTAAACTTTACAAAAATACCTTCAGCATTTTGAATGACATGATTGTTTGTAATCACTGTTCCATTTTCTTTAATCACAAACCCAGAACCTAAGGCAGTTGATTTTCTTTTTTGTGGTCCTTGATTTTGCTGAAAATCCTTAAAAAATTCCTCAAATGGCGAGCCTGGAGGAAATTGAAATGGAAACTCTTGAGAGCGTGTTTCCACTATTGTTGTAGCTGAAATATTAACAACTGATGGCATTAATTTTTCCGCAAGCTTAGAAAAGCCTTTTGAAATATCTATAGAATAGGCGGAATTATTTAAACCTTGAAAAATAAAGATAATAACTAAAATTTTTAAAAACTTTTTCATCCTTTAATACTCCATACAATAATAAATCCAATTAAAGCAAAAAAAAGGCCACCTGTTCTCAAATTTGAGGCTGGAATAGATTTCATTTTTTCCATCATACCTTTCATCTGTTCAGGAAAAATTGAATACAAAAGTCCCTCAATTACAAATAGCAATCCAATCGCTACGATAAGTTCTTTCATAATTATTTTTTTACAGGTGTAGATGGTGCAGAGCTTCTTCTATTAGTTCCAGACTTTCCAAAATATTTGAAAAAATCGCTATCAGGTGACAAAATCAAAGAAGTATCTTTCCCAATTAAAGATTTTTCATAAGATTGCATTGAACGATAGAAACTAAAGAAACTTGGATCTTTTCCAAAAGCGTCTGCAAAAATCTTATTTCTTTGACCATCACCTTCTCCTTTTAAAATTTGTGATTTTTTATTTGCTTCAGCTAATATAATTGTCACTTCTTTATCAGCAGTGGATCTAACTGTTTGAGCTATCTCAGCTCCTTCTGCACGAAATTCTTTTGCTTCTCTTTGTCTCTCAGTTTGCATTCTTCTATAAATTGCTTCACTGTTTGCTTGGGGAAGGTCTGCTCTTTTAATTCTAACATCAATAATTCGAATTCCTAATTTTTCTGCTTCAGTGTTAACATCTTTTGTAATTTGGTCCATTAACCTTGCTCTATCTTTGGAAACTAAAGTTGCTAATTCTTCTTTACCTAAAACACCTCTAATTCTTGCATTAACAATTGTAGACAATCTTGATCTTGCAACTCTCTCATTTCCAACTGAGATATAAAATTGTAAAGGATCTTTAATTTGAAATCTTGCAAATGCATCAACAATTAATCTTTTTTGATCAGATGCAATCACCTCTTCTGGTGGAGCATCTAAATTTAAAATTCTAGTATCTAAAAATACTGTGTTTTGAATAAATGGAATTTTATAATTTAATCCAGCTTTTTGTACAATTCGTTTAGGGTCACCAAACTGTAATACGATTGCTTGTTGAACTTCAGATACGGTAAAGAAAGTCGAGTATCCTAGAAATCCTAAAAGAATAATAACTGGTCCTAAAAATTTTAAAGCTTTTTCACTCATTTAATTTCCTGCATTCTTTTTTAGTTCAGGCAAAGGTAAGTATGGAACTACACCTCCACCAGATTTTTTGTCTATAATAATCTTATTAATATCAGCCATTACTTTTTCCATAGTTTCTAAATACATTCTTTCTTGTGTTACGGTTCTTGCTTTTCTGTACTCATTATAAATTGCTAAAAATCTACTTGCTTCTCCTTCTGCAAGAGCAACAACTTCTCTTTTATAAGCTTCAGCTTGCTGTAATATTTGTGCAGCTTCTCCTCGTGCTCTTGGTATCACATCGTTTGCATAAGCTTCGGCTTCGTTTTGTGCTCGTTCTTTATCTGCCTTAGCGGCTTGCACATCTCTAAAAGCATCAATCACTTCTTTTGGCGGGTCAGCTTTTTGTGTTTGAACTTGTGTTATAGAAATTCCAGAATCATAACTATCTAAAATTTCTTGCATAATATTTTGAGTATCAATTTCTACCTGAGCTCTTCCCTCAGTTAAAATTGATTGAATTCCGTTTTTAGCTATCACTTCTCTCATGGCTGTTTCAGCTACACTTTTAACTGTGTCTTCTGGAGCTTGAATATTAAATAAAAATTTTCCAGCATCTTTAATGATCCAAAATACTGAGTAATCAATATCAACAATGTTTTCATCTCCAGTTAACATTAAACTTTCTTCTGGAACATCGCTTACACCAGTAGCTCTTCCAGTATCAGAAGCTGATCTATAACCCACATCAATTCTATTAACTCGCGTAACTTTTGGAGTCAGCGCTGTTTCTATTGGATATGGTAAGTGATAATGCAATCCAGGTTGTGTTTGGTTTACATATTTACCAAACCTTAAAACCACACCTTGCTCATCGGGTAATACTCTGTAAAAACCGCTCGCCAACCACAAACCTAAAATAATTATTCCAAATAATAAAATTGGCTTATTTCCACCTGGCATTTTTTTCCCAGGGAACATCTTTTTTAAATTGTCTTGAAACTGATTTGCTAAATCATCAATGTTAGGCGGTCTATTATTTCCTCCACCACCTCCAGATGGTCTACCGTTACCTCCGCTGCCCCAAGGGGAACCTGACATTTAAACTCCGTTGTTTTAAAAATTTAATTGAGTTACTACTATATATTTAGTTAGTAGTTTAAAAGGAAAAAACAAGGTGGATAACAAAAAAAAAGTTAATTTAAGCAAGAATTTCAAAGAAAAAATTGAACCAAGGTCACAATTTCAAAAAAAAAGTATTCCTGGAGTAAAAAAAATTTTATCAATCTCAAGTGCTAAGGGCGGTGTTGGAAAATCAACAGTTTGCGCAAATCTTGCAATCGCAGCGTCAAAACAAGGTTTTTCTGTTGGCTTGTTAGATGCTGATATTTATGGTCCATCGATACCAGATTTATTTAATATTTCAGAAAAACCAACTGCAGATGAAAATAAAAAAATAAATCCTATAATTGCTCAAAACATTAAACTAATTTCCATGGGGTTTTTAATTGATAAAAATTCTCCAATGGTTTGGCGTGGTCCAATGGTTATTAATGCAATCAAATCATTTATAAACAACGTGAATTGGGGTGAATTAGATTGTTTATTTGTTGATCTACCTCCTGGCACAGGAGATGCAATTTTGACATTTGCACAGGAATTGAAGGTTGATGGAAGTATTATAATTACAACACCGCAAAAATTATCAATTACAGATGCAAACAGAGGGATAGAAATGTTTAAGAAAACTGACATTCCAGTTTTGGGTGTAATTGAGAATATGTCTTTTATATTAGATAAAAATAATAACCCTTCTTATCCATTTGGAAAAAATGGAGCAAAAGAATTATGTGAAAAACAAAAAATAAAATTGTTAGACAAAATTAAAATTGATGAGTCTTTTAATCATTGTGTAGAAAAAGGGTTGGTTTTTGAAAATTTGTCCGATGATATTAAAATTCAGTTTGAAACTATTACTAAGGAAATATTGAGTTAGGAGATTAAATCTTTTTTTTCTAAAACTTCCATTAATTCATTCCATTCTCTTTTGCTCAGACCAGAACTTTCTAAATTAACCTTTTCTCCATTTAAAAGTGATTTGATTACCTTTAAACCTTTTGCAGAAACGTGAGCAGCGCCAACTCTGTAATCTAAAAATGCTGAATGAGTAATTGGTACCCATTTTTTTAATGTTTCAATCATCGCATCTGCATAAACTCTTATCTCATATTGAGCGTGAATATCCGCTCTTAAGAATAAAAAATTCATTAGATTTAACAAATCTGTTTTCCAATACCACTGAGTGTAAGAATTTAATGTTAAATTCATTCTAGCTAATTCTCTTGCTAAACCTGATTTGTTTTCATCAATAACAGAACCATCATAACGTTCATTTAACATTTTTTCATAATTCTCATATGTTCGTTGAGAATCTTCTTTTAAAATATCAAGTACTTCTTTAGCCTGATCGCCTTCAAGAATATCTCCCCTACCTTGTCTGTTGTTTACTGCTTGAGCAGCTAACTTATCTGGTGCGGGAATATAAAATTCTTTGTCTAAAATAGAGTATCTAGCTGAATATTCATTTACATTTGCTGTTCTGTGTCTAATCCATTGTCTTGCAATAAAGATTGGTAATTTAATGTGGTATTTAATTTCACACATTTCAAATGGAGTGCTGTGCCAATGACGTAACAAATATCTTATTAGCCCTTCATCAGTTGAAACTTTTTTTGTACCTTTGCCATATGAAACTCTTGCTGCTTGAACAATTGAACTATCATCGCCCATGTAATCAACTACTCTAATAAAGCCATGATCAAGTATTGGTATAGCCTCATATAAAATTTTTTCTAACTCAGGTGAGGTAACTCTTTTTGTTGTATTTTGTTGTGATTGCTGTTCTTTTATTTCTATCTTTTGTTGTTCTGTAAGCGCCATTAAAATTAATTTCTTTAAATTTAGAATCTATCACTTATATTAATTTGTGTTGGTTTTCCAACTATGGTGATAAACGAAATTCGTAATAAACATTTCGGACCAGGGGGCGGTACCCTGCACCTCCACCAAATACAACTCATGGGGGTGAAATAGGCTCGACGGATGTCTAAAGGCTTTTCTTTTACTCGGTATTGTTCCGCCGTAACGGGCTAATTTATAAATGCTAACGAAAGTTATGCTATTGCTGCTTAATTAACTTCGGTTAATTAATTAGCAGGGGTCCGGGGCACCTTGCAACAGAACGCCCCAATTATAAATTTCCTAAAACTGCATCTCCACAATCTTTAGTATTAGATTCTCCATGAAGATCTTTTGTTCTTGATTTTTTATCAGATAAAGTTTTTTCAATTGATTTAATTATTCTGTCACTTGCCTCTTTCTCACCAAGATAATCTAACATCATTGCACCGGACCAAATTTGACCTACTGGGTTTGCAATTCCTTTACCTGCAATATCTGGTGCTGAACCATGTACAGGTTCAAATAAAGATGGGAATTTATTCTCTGGGTTAATGTTTCCAGAAGGTGCAATTCCAATTGTACCAGTACAAGCTGGTCCAAGGTCTGATAAAATATCTCCAAATAAATTTGATCCAACAACAACATCAAACCATTCTGGAGTAAGCACAAATCGCGCCGTTAAAATATCAATGTGATATTGATCAGTTTCTACATCAGGAAAAGCTTTTTTATTTTCCTCAAATCTTTCATCCCAGTATGGCATAGTAATTGAAATACCATTTGATTTTGTTGCACTAGTTAATTTTTTTCTAGACCTTGTTTTTGCTAATTCAAAAGCAAATTTTTGCACTCTATCTATTCCAACCTTTGACATTACTGTTTCTTGAACAACGATTTCCCTATCTGTGCCTTGATACATTCTTCCACCCACTGAAGAATATTCTCCTTCTGTATTTTCACGAACAATCATCATATCAATATCGCCAGGTTTTTTGTTTGCTAATGGGCAAGGAACACTAGGCATTAATTTAACTGGTCTTAAATTAATATATTGATCAAAATCTCTTCTAAATTTTAACAAAGATCCCCATAAAGAAATATGATCTGGTAATCTATCAGGATCTCCTACAGCTCCAAAGAATATAGCATCGTGTTTTTTTAATTTTTCTTGCCAGTCATCTGGGAGCATTTTTCCATGTTTTTCATAATAGTCACAAGAAGCAAAATCATATTCTTCAATGGAAAGTTTAAATTGATGTTGTTTAGCAACCTCTTTTAAAATCTTTATTCCCTCAGGAACAACTTCTTTTCCAATTCCATCCCCAGCAATTGATGCGATTTTATATTCTTTCATTTAATAAATTTCTCCAAGTTTGGTTTAAAATAATTTGGACCTTTTAATACTTTACCATGCTCATTAAATATTGGTTTTCCATTTTCGTCAAGCTTGCTCATATTTGATCTTTGCACTTCATCAAAACATTTATCAAGATCAATACCAAAAGCATGCCCAGCACCATAGGTAACATAGAGTATATCTGTAAGAGCATCCGCAACTTCTTTAATATCTTTGTTTTCTATAGCCTCTTTTAACTCAGATAACTCTTCTTCTATAAGACTGATACGCAAATCTTGAATTTTTTTACTTGGAAATTCAGCTTTATTTTTTACTTCCTGACCAAAGGTTTCCATAAATTTTTTGACACTGCTAAAATTACTCATATATTTAGGATATCAATTACTATGAAATTAATAATAAATATTATTTGTTTTACCTTGTTATCCACAATTTTAAATGCATTTGAGAACCCAAAAATTAAACTTGGTAAATTTAGTATTAATAAATACGAAATAACCATCAAAGAATTTTCTGAATATGCTTCAAAAAATAATATTATTACCTTGGCGGAAAAAAATGGCGGAGGATATGAATGGGGTGCTGGATGGGAAAAAAGATCTGGATGGAACTATAAGACACCTTTTGGAAAAAAACCTGAGAGTAATCTAGAACCTGCAACACACCTAAATCGATTTGAGTCTGAAAAATATTGCAAATATAAAGATGGTAGACTTCCAACATTTGAAGAATGGAAACTTGCAGCTTACACGCAGGTTTTAAATTCAAAAAAATATAATAAAGGCGAAACCTATACTTACCCAAGCGGCAATAAGGCTGAAGGTTTAAATTCACAAGGAATTTTAAATTTCGATAAACATGTTGATGTGACATCCCTGCCGGAAGGTATCAATGGATTAGTTGCCATGGGAGGCAATGTCTGGGAATGGATTGATGATCAAAAAGGAAGTGAGTCACTCACCGCAGGTGCATCGTGGTGGTACGGAGCTTACAAGACACGAGTAACAGGCGTTCAGTATAAACCTTCTGACTTTTATGTGATTTATATTGGATTTAGATGTGCTTTTGATAATTAACCAAAATGAAAAAAATTACTATTTATACTACTCCTTATTGTCCTTTTTGTATAAGGGCAAAACAATTGCTTAAAAATAAAAATATAGAATTTCAAGAAATCGATCTGTCTGAAGAACCAGGTCAATTTGATGAAATGAGTAAAAAATCAAATGGAGCAAGGACAGTTCCTCAAATTTTTGTTGATGATACTCATATTGGAGACTGCGATTATATTCATGAACTTGATAATAAAGGTAAATTAGATAAAATTTTAGGAATATAATGAGTTTATATTTCTTATCTTTTTTTGCAGGTTTTGTGAGTTTTTTATCGCCTTGCGTATTACCATTAATACCTGGATACATATCTTTTATAAATGGAACTACTCTTGAAAACCTAGAAGATAAAAAAAAAAATTTTATATTTAAGGAAACGCTTTTATTTACACTGGGCTTTTCAGTTGTTTTTATTTCATTAGGCGCAACTGCTACTTTTTTTGGATCTTTAATATTTAAGTATTCAACATTTTTTACTTATTTTGTTGGGATAGTTATAATTTTCTTTAGTCTTAATATGATTGGGATTTTACAATTAAGACTACTCAATCAAGAATTAAAATATCATTTTCATAATCAAATCACAAAACCTTACATGTCTTTTTTAGTTGGGATTGGATTTGGATTTGGATGGTCACCATGCATTGGTCCAATACTGGGCTCTGTTTTGGCCCTTGCATCATTAGAAACTACAATAACTAAGGGGATAATTTTGTTGTCAATCTATTCAATTGGTTTGGCAATTCCTTTTATTCTATCCGGATTATTTATCACTAAATTTTTAATTTTTTCAAAAAAAACAAAGGTGCATATTATTAAAATTCAAAAAATTAGTGGTTACATTTTACTGGTAACTGGAGTTCTAATTGTAACAGGTAAATTACAGACTCTGGGTTATTATCTTTTAGATTGGTTTCCGATATTGGGTAAGCTTGGCTAATTAGCTAATTTGCACGGTATTAAAAAGTTATTTGTATTTAGTGGATACAAAAATACCAGTCAAAATAAATAATGCTCCCACAATATGAAAATTTGCTAATCTCTCACCTATTAAAAATATTGCCATCAAAGAGCTAAATACTGGCATCAAATGAAGAAATATTCCTGATCTAGATGGACCAATTAATTGTATTGCACCAATCCAAAAAATGTATGCTCCAATTCCAGCAAACAAAACGACATAACCAATTGTTAGGATTACAGGAATGTTTATTTGTAAATATTGCCCAGTGTATAGTTCATAAAAATAAAATGGTATTAAAAAAATTAATCCAATAAAAATTAAAGTTTCCAATAGAGCAAAAGGTTCTAGATTAATTTTTTTTTCTTTGACCATAATTGAATAGGTTGCCCAAGAAATCATTGCGACCAGAATCCATAAATCTCCTTTATTTAAATTTAAAGTTAATAATTTATTAAATTCTAGCTTAGTAATAATAATTAAAACTCCCATTAAAGATGTTATCACTCCAACAATTTGTGTAATTTTAATTTTTTCATTTGTAAAACATGATGAAAAAAAAATAATTAATACTGGAATTGTTGAAATCATCAAAACACCGTTAAGAACTTGAGTATAATTTAATGAATAGTAAACAACCGAATTAAAAATTGTTATACTTGCAAATCCCATAATAGATAAGGGTATTAAGTTATTTTTAACTTCGTCAATATTCTGAAAGATTTTTTTATAGGTAAATGGAAAAAGAATAAGAAATGCAATTAACCATCTATAAAAATTTAAAGTAAAAGGAGGCACATCAAACAAAGTGGCGACTTTACCAACTATGAAATTACCAGCCCAAAATAAAGTACAAAGAACTAAAAAAATATAAGCTTTTATATTTTGCATCTAAAAGATAAAAAATAATTAATTATTATTTTTTTCTTCTCGCATCTTATAGATTGGTTGCATATCGTCATGCATTTTTTTTATATTAGTAGACGTGTCATATTCAAATAGCGCAGGGCAAATACCATGAACGAGTGCAGTGAATGAAGATTTTAGACAAACAAAGCTTGCTTTAAAAGCAAATCTTTGATGTTCAAAGTAAGTTTTATTGGCATCTTTTAAATGTTGTTTGATTTTTTGAATCATAATTTTAATAAATATTTATTAAAATTAAGATTGATTTACAGCTTTTTTCTCTGTGTCTTCAATCTCTAGTTGCTTTTCTTTTTTTTCTTCCTTAACTTTTGCTTTTTGAGATTGTTGTGGCTTTGAAGAAGTTTGCTTACCTTGATTTACTCTCTTGATGTATCCATCAACATCTGCGCCTTCATCAATTTTCAAATTCTCCTTGAAAAATATATCACCTTTAATTGTGGCAGTTTTTCCAATAACTATATCATCTGCATATATTTCGCCTTCTATAAAACCAAAAACTTCAAACTTTGAGGCTTTAACACCGCCAATTATTGAGCCAGTTTCTAAAACTTTTAAACCTTCTGCTCTAATATTACCGTTCATAATACCAGCAATTTCAATTTCACCCTTACAGCTTAAATCACCTTCGATTGTTAAGCCCTCTCCAATAAGAGAAGTTCCATCAGCACGCTCAGAGTTATTGTTGTTAAACATCGTTGAATTTATACAAATTAAATTATTAAGAGTCTAAGAAAACTTAACCCATTTTAATGCTGTTTTTAGTGAATTTTAGTAAATATTTTCATCTTTATGAATTTTGGCACTCATAACAAGACCAAGAGCAAACATAGAAGTTAACATAGCTGTACCTCCATAGGACATAATTGGAATAGGAACTCCTACAACTGGCAAAAGTCCAGTTACCATTCCAATGTTTATTGCAATGTATACAAAAAAATTAAATGAAACACCAAAACACAGCAATCTTCCAAATGTAGATCTAGAAACTTTTGAAATACTGTCAATTCTAAAAATTAATATAAGAAATAGAATTAATAAAATTAAACTTCCAATAAAACCAAATTGTTCAGCAAAAGCTGTAAAGATAAAATCTGTATGAGGTTCAGGTAAAAAAGATAAATTACTTTGCGACCCTTCCTTATAACCCTGACCAAAAAATCCACCAGAGCCAATTGCAATTTTAGACTGTATAACATGATAGCCCGCTCCCGTTGGATCGTTTTCTGGATTTAAAAAAGTCAATATCCTTTGCTTTTGATATGGTTTTAAAAATGAAATTGATAATGGCGCTAATATTAAAAGTGATAATGTTCCGAATGTAAAAATTTTTAAATTTAAACCAGCTAACCAAAGAATAGATATAGCAACTAATAAAATAAAAAGAGCTGTTCCTAAATCTGGTTGCTTAATAACTAAAAGAAAAGGTATGATAATTAGTGTAATTGGAATAACTAGATTTTTTATACGGTCTATTTCATCTGTTTTAATATATTGATAATATCTTGCCAAAGCCATGATTACTCCAACTTTCATTAATTCAGAAGGTTGTAAATTAAAAATACCAATGTCTAACCATCTTTTTGCACCTTTTCCTACAAGTCCATAAAAATCTACAAGAATTAAAAGTAAAATAACAAAACCATAAAAAAAATATGAAAATTTATACCAAGTTTTAATATTTATTGATGCTGCAATTAAAAAAACTATTAATGAAAAACAAATTCTCAAAAAGTGTTTATCAACAAGTCCTTTATTATTAAAATCTAAGCTAGACAGTACAGTTAAACTTATTAAAGCAATTAATATCATCAAAGAAAAAATAACAAAGTCCATGGATTTTATTTTAGTAGAAAAATTTTCTAAAAAACTTTTATTCAGTCTAAGCATTAGTTCCTTTTGGGTAATATAGTTCAAAAACTTTTTGCATAACTTTTTTTGCTATAGGAGCTGCTTTTGAAGAGCCTGATCCACCATGATCAATAATAACAGATATTGCATATTCTGGATTAGAAACCGGGCCATAACCAGTGAATAAAGAATGATCTCTAAATTTCCAAGGTAGATCTTTGTTTTTAATATCTAGTTCTCTTTGTCTTTGAGAAATTCTTCTAACTTGAGATGTTCCAGTTTTACCACAAAACTTTAAATCTCCTTTTATCCTAGAATTATATGATGTTCCCTTCCACTCATTTGTAGCGACATCTAAAGAGTCTTTGATAATTTTTAAATGATCATCATTTTCAATAATTTTTTCACCAAGTTCAAAGTTATCATTTGCATTTAATGAGGGTTTGATTTTAAAACCTCCATTTGCAATTTGAGCAATCATTTTACAAAGTTGTATTGGTGTGGTTTGAATATATCCCTGTCCAATTCCTGCGATAATTGTTTCTCCAAGATACCAAGGTTGGCCAATATATTTTTTCTTCCATTTTGTATTTGGAAAAACACCTTTTTTTTCTTCTAAAAAGTTATCTAGAACATATTGACCTAAGCCAAACTTTAAAGCTGTTTTATACATTCTGTCTACGCCAAGTAATCTTGCCACCTCATAAAAATAAATGTCACACGACTCTTTTATTGCTTTTTTCATATCAACTACACCATGTCCTTTTTCTTTCCAGCAATGATATTTTTGACCAAAATATTCGGTGCTCTCTTTGCATCTAATTTTAAAGTTACTGTTCACAATTCCATTCTCCATTGCAGAGATTGCAACTAGCATTTTTAAAGTACTTCCGGGAGGATATTGAGAAGATAAAGCTTTATTACTTAGAGGTTTTTTTTCATCCCTTAGATACTTTTTGTATTCAAAAGAATTAATTCCATATGTAAATAAGTTTGCATCAAATGACGGTGAAGACGTACAGCATCTTATTTCACCTCTCGTAGTCATTACAATGACAGATCCACTTTCATTACCCAATGTTTTATTTGCAAAAACTTGAAGCTCAGAGTCTAAAGTAGAATTAAAATTTTTACCTTTTATTCCTTGTTTGTAACTGATTTGTTTTAACTGCCTTCCAAAGGCATTTGTTTCAATTACAGATTTTCCAGGTGATCCAATGATTAAATCTTCAAATTTTTTCTCGATACCATTTTTTCCAATTTTAAGATTTGGTGTATTAAGAAAATTCTCTGATATACTTTTTAAATCTTTTTTATTTGGTTCACCAACGTAACCTACAATATGAGCAAACTCTTTGGCATGAGAATAAGTTCTTTCAAAGGATACTATTGGCTGCACATACGAAATATTGCTAAGATTATAATTAATATTTGAAATTACTTTCCATGGTAATTTTTTATCAATTATATAAGCCTGATATTTTTTTGTCTTCTTGTGCCTGTAGATTTCTCTTTTAAATCTTTTGATCTCTAAAATATCAAAATCAACATAAGGTCTTAAACTGTAGAAAAACTCATTTAAATTTTTTATCTCACTTGGAAATATACTTAAGAGATAAACTTGATTATTTGATGCAATAATCTTATTTTTAAAATCATAAATAACCCCTCTTTCAGGAACCTCTTTAATTTCTCTATATCTATTTCTATCTGAAAGTTGCTTAAACTCTTTGGTTTTAAATAATTGTAAATAAGCTAATCTGGATGTTATTATTCCGAAGAAAGCAACTTTCGCCAATCCTAAAACAAAACCTCGACGTGAAATGGTTTTGGATTTGCTCTCTATTCCTTTTTTAACTTTTGGACTAAAATATTCCATTAATACGTTAGTTATATATAGACTTTTTTATTCCAAAATGCTATCTGACCCCGCTTTAGGAGGTAGGTTATTAAAATAGAAGTAAAAAATGACAATCTTGAACAGGCTTTAAGAGTTTTGAAAAAAAAGCTTCAAAAGGAAGGAACTTTCAGAATACTTAAATTAAAAAGTCATTTCGAAAAGCCCTCTGAGAAGAAAAAAAGAGAAAAAGAAGAAAACGTTAAAAGATTCAAAAAATTAAGAAAATTAAAGGCAAGATTTTAACTTATCTTAATTCTATTAATATCGCGGGGTGGAGCAGTCTGGTAGCTCGTCAGGCTCATAACCTGAAGGTCCTAGGTTCAAATCCTAGCCCCGCAACCAATTTTGGTGGGCATGGCAAGAATTGAACTTGCTACCTCTACGATGTCAACGTAGCGTTCTACCAATGAACTACATGCCCAATAATTTAATCTAAAGCTTTAGAAATTTCTTCAACCATTTTCTTCGCATCTGAAAATAGCATTAAAGTATTATCTTTAAAAAATAATTCATTATCGACACCAGCATAGCCAGCGGCCATTCCTCTTTTGACAAATAAAACAGATTTAGCTTTTTCAACATCTAAAATTGGCATTCCGTAAATTGGACTTTGTGGATCTGTTTTTGCAGCAGGATTTGTGACATCATTTGCTCCAATTACAAATGCAACATCTGTATTTGAAAAATCACTGTTAATACTTTCTAATTCAAATACCTCATCATATGGAACATTTGCTTCTGCTAATAAAACATTCATATGTCCTGGCATTCTTCCAGCAACCGGATGTATAGCATAACTTACTTTTACTCCTGCTTCTTTTAGTTTATCACACATCTCTCTCAATGCATGTTGAGCTTGAGCTACTGCCATACCATATCCAGGTACAATTATAACTGATGATGCATTTTTCATTAAAAAAGCCGCATCATCTGCACCTGCTTGTTTTACTGGTTTAGCTGTTTTTTGATGAACTTCTCCTGAATTCTCTTCTCCACCAAATCCACCAAGAATAACGTTAAAGAATGATCTATTCATCCCTTTACACATTATATAAGATAATATTGCACCTGACGATCCTACCAATGCTCCGGTAATTATTAAAGCTGTATTTTCTAAAGTAAATCCAATTCCTGCTGCTGCCCAACCTGAATATGAGTTTAGCATTGAAACGACAACTGGCATATCAGCTCCACCAATTGGAATAATAATAAGAAAACCAATTAATAAAGATAAACTTGTTACTATCCAAAAATAATTGGTTGTTTGTTCTTTTACTAAAAAAACAATTGAAACAATTATTAGAATACCTAGAATTAAATTTAAAAAATGTTGACCCTTAAATGTAATTGGAGATCCTGACATTAATCCTTGCAACTTTAAAAAAGCAATACAAGATCCTGTAAATGTTATTGCTCCAATTGATACACCCAACGACATTTCAATCAATGATGAAATTTTGATACTTCCAAACTGACCTATGCCAAATGCTGATGGGTTATAAAATGCTGCAGCAGCAATTAAAACTGCAGCCAAGCCAACTAAACTATGAAAACCAGCAACTAACTGCGGCATTGCCGTCATAGCAATTCTTGCCGCAACAAATCCTCCTATGATTGCACCTAATAACAAAGGGACAATAATAAATTCTATATTATTCAGTAATATTTCAATACTACTCACACTAAAAAGAGTAGAGATGATTGCTATGGTCATCCCTGTCATTCCAAAAATATTTCCAGTCCTTGATGTTTCTGGAGATGATAAGCCCCTTAAAGCTAAGATAAAAAATATCCCTGAGATCAAATATAAAATTGCAACAATATTAATCGATAACATTTATTTCTTTTTCCCTTTTTTATACATTGCAAGCATTCGCATAGTGACCAAAAATCCACCAAAGATATTTATTGCCGCCAAGAAAACTGCAAAACTTCCAACATAAAGTGAAATCTGACTAGAGTCTGCACTTGATACTGCAACTGCAATTAAAGCACCAACAATTATCACTGATGAAATTGCATTTGTGACTGACATTAAAGGTGTATGCAATGCAGGAGTTACACTCCAAACTACATAATACCCTACAAAAATTGAAAGAATAAATATTGCTAACCTAAAAATAAAAGGATCTATAGTTTCCATAAATTAAATTCTTACTCCTTTAATAATTTCATCTTCAAAATCAATTTTTAAAGATTTAGTTTCTTTATCAACTAATAAGGATAAAAAATTAATTATATTTTTTGCCAATAAACCAGAGGCTGAGTAAGCTGTTCTGGATGCATAGTTTGAATAACCAATAATTTTAACACCATTCTTTTCAATAACTTTATCTCTCTCGGAAAACGCAACATTTCCTCCTTGTGATGTTGCAAGGTCACATATTACAGAACCAGGTTTCATTGAAAGAACCATCTCTTCACTAATTATTAATGGAGCTTTCTTACCGGGTATTAATGCGGTCGTAATTACCACGTCTTGATTTTTAACAGTTTGTTTCATTAATTCTTCTTGTTTTTTTTTGTAATTTTCAGTTGCTTCTTTTGCATATCCACCCTCAGTCTCTAAATTTTCATCACTTTCTACAAATACAAATTTTGCCCCTAAACTTTCGACTTGCTCTTTAGATGCTAATCTTACATCAGTGGCAGATACAACTGCACCTAATCTTTTTGCAGTTGCAATCGCTTGCAAACCTGCAACACCAGCCCCAATGATAAAATATTTTGCAGGAGTTATGGTTCCTGCAGCAGTCATCATCATCGGTAATGCTTTGCTAAACTCATATGCCGTATCAATTACTGCTTTATAACCTGCAAGATTTGATTGAGATGATAAAACATCCATGGCTTGCGCTCTAGTAATTCTTGGCAAATAGTTTAATCCAAAAACTTCGAGTTTTTTACTATTTTTTAATTTTAGTATTTCATCATTATTTTTGTCAAAAAAAGCAGTAATAATTAAAGAGCCATTTTTAAAATCAAAAGTCTTCAGACCTTTGCCTGAGATTTTAACTATAATGTCAGAAAGTGAACAGATGTCACTGGCTGATTTTAATTCTGCTCCTGAGTCTTTATAGAATTTATCATCTATATTTAACTTTTTTGCATAACCATTCTCCACCAAGACTTTAAAACCAAGTTTAGCAATTGGAGAAATATGCTCTGGCAATAACATAGAGCGACATTCATATTCATCATTTTCTTTTAAAAAAGCGATAATCATCGATATGCAAATAAATGATTTAAAATATAGATCAAGACTAAGATTGTAGAAAATTTATTAATATTAAACGCAATTAATCAAAAAGTATGGCTTAAACTAAAAAAATTGCCATCATAATTAGTATAAAAATAATTATAGCAGCTGCAATTGTTGAAAGTTTTACAAAACCAGCAAACGTATCTTTTTGATCTTTAATATCCATTAACCCTGTCTTGATTTCATTCTTGGGTTTTTTTTATTTATAACGTAAAGCTTTCCTTTTCTCTTCACAAGCTTGTTATTTAAATCTCTTTTTTTTAACGATTTAAGTGAACTAACTACTTTCATAAGCGAGGGTTATAGCAAATTTAAATTGATTTAAAATAGCTTTTCTTTCCATGTTTTTGGGGTTTTTTCATTCTCAATTTCTAAATTATAATTATATCGAAACTTTTTTGGACCTTTATCCTTAATAAAATTGATAACTTTATCAATTGACTGGTCTAAACTAACACTTGTTTTGTAATTTAAAATATTTCTCGCTTTGTCCGATGAACAAGTTGCATGTTTAACTTCATTTGGTCTATCAGGAAAATATTTTGGCTCTTTATTAAATTGTAATTTATTGGATATTTTTTTAAACAAATCATTAATGGTAATGAACTCTTCATCTGGTCCAATATTGATTGTTTGAGATGTTATATTTTTATCCGTTAGCATCTTGTCTAAACAATATATACAGTCTTCAATATCAGAAAAGCATCTTTTTTGCTCTCCATCACCATAAATAATGGGTTGTCTTTTTTGTAACATTAAATTTGTCATTATTGAAACTACATTTCTAAATGGATCATCATATTTCTGTTTTGGTCCAATAATATTGTGTGGAACAGCTATATTGTACTCTATACCATGAGTTTTAGATAAAATTTTCAAAATATTTTCTGCCGCAACTTTTGAAACTCCGTAAGGGTCTACTGGATTTAATATATCATCTTCCTTGAAAGGAATTTCTATGTTTCCATACCTTGCCATTGAGGAGCAGTAGACAATTCTTTTAACTTTATTTTTAATTGCTGCGGTGAAGACTGCTACACTACCTGTGACGTTGTTGTTGCATATTAATGTTGGCGAAATACTTGAAAGACCTTCATGAGCATAGGCTGCAGCATGACACAAAACGTTAACATCTTTTTTTGTCGCGGTTGTCATAAAATCTAAGTTTTCACAGTTACCTTTGAAAAAATTTACTCTCTTATCGACATTATCTATTTCACCGCCAACTAAGTTATCACAACCAGAAACCTCAAATCCTTTTTTTAAATAATAATCTGCTAAATTAGATCCCAGAAATCCTGCTACACCTGTAATGAAAATATGCATTGTGTTTTTAAGCCTGGCAACGACCTACTCTCCCATACCTTAAGGCAAAGTACCATCGGCGCAGAAAGGCTTGACTTCCGAGTTCGAAATGGATCGGGTATTGCCCTTTCGCAATAATTACCAGGCATCAATCTTTTATATTTTTATATTATTAAATCAATTATAAACTGTGTTTTTTTGTAAAATAAATATAATAAAATATGACATGTCAAAAAAAACAGCATTAATTACAGGTATTTCAGGTCAGGACGGGGCTTATCTCGCTGATTTTTTATTAAAAAAAAAATATAAAGTAATTGGATGTGACAGACGATCAGCAAGAAACAATAATTGGAGATTAATTAGATTAGGGATTCAAGATAAAATTATATTTGAAGAAATGGAACTTGGAGAAATACTACAAATTCAAAGAGTAATAAAAAAATATAAAATAAGTGAAATATATAATTTGGGAGCTCAGTCTTTCGTTGCAACATCTTTTAATTCACCGATTTATACAGCTGATATTACGGGTCTTGGTGCATTAAGAATATTAGACACAATCAGAACAACAAACCCAAAAGTTAAGTTTTACCAGGCATCTTCGTCTGAAATGTATGGAGATGTTTTGGAAAATAATCAAAACGAAAAGACCCCTTTTAATCCAAGAAGCCCATACGCAATAGCTAAAGCATGCGCACATTATTTTGTGAAAAATTACAGAGACTCATATAATCTTTTCGCAGTATCGGGTATACTCTTTAATCATGAGTCACCCTTTAGGGGAGAAGAATTCGTAACTAGAAAAATTACATTAGGCTTAACAAAAATTATCCATGGTGACCAAGATTGTATTGAACTTGGAAATTTATATGCAAAAAGAGATTGGGGTTATGCAAAAGAATATGTTGAATTAATGTGGAAGATGATGCAACAAAAAAAAGCTGAAGACTATGTTATTTCGACTGGTAAAAGTTATTCAATAAAAAGTTTTATAAACGAGTGCGTTAAATATTTAAAATTAAAAACTAAATGGGTAGGAAAAGGAGTAAATGAAAAACTAGTCAATACAAAAAATAACAAAATACTTATAAAAATAAATAAAAAATTTTTTAGACCTGCAGAAGTAAATTTTTTAAAAGGTGATCATAAAAAAGCAAAAAAACACTTAAACTGGAAACCTAAAACAAATTTAAAAAAGCTAGTAAAAATTATGATGGATGAAGAAATTGCTTACTATTCACCATTAAACAAATAAAAAGATTTATCTTTTTTTTATATTATCTTTATAATTATTATAGGTTAACCAAAATGCTTTCTGCAAGGTTGTCTTTGATTTCCATCCATAACTTTTAGCTAGACTAGTATCTAATAATTTTCTAGGAGTTCCATCTGGCTTAGAAGAATCATATTTTAAATTCAAATTTAATTTGAGCTCTTTAATCATAAATTTTGCAAAGTCTTTGATTTTCATTTCAATTCCACTTCCAATATTTATTAATGAATCTTTTGTTTTTTTATGCAAAAAAAATATACATGCATCAGCTATATCATCTACATAAATAACTTCTCTCAAAGGATTTCCAGATCCCCAAACCTTAAAAATTTTTTCTTTTCTTATCTTTGCTGCATGAAGTCTAGCTATAAAAGCTGGAATAAAATGAGATAAGTTTGGATCATAATTATCATTTGGTCCAAATGCATTGGTTGGCATCAAACATTTATAATTAGTATTATACTGATCGTTGTAGGCTTCACACATTTTAACACCTGCTATCTTTGCTATTGCATAAGGCTCGTTTGTTTTTTCTAATGGTCCAGTTAATAAATATTTTTCTTTTATGGGTTGTTTACAATCTCTAGGATAAATACAGCTTGATCCTAAAAATATTAAGTCTTTAATATTATTTTGAAAAGATGAATTTATAATATTAGTTTGAATAGATAAATTGTCATAAATAAATTTTGCTCTTAAAGTGTTATTAGCATATATTCCTCCGACAGTTGCAGCGCAATTTATAACTGCATTTGGTTTATGTTTTCTAAAAAATTTTTCTACCTTAATAGAGTCTCTTAAATCTAAACTAGATCTGGTTGCTGTAATTATATTTTTATATCCTCTTTTTTTTAAAATTCTCAAAACTGAAGAGCCAACTAGTCCTTTATGACCCGTGACTAATATTTTTTTATTTTTGTTTTTCATTAAATTGTAAATTTTATTTTGAGATTATTTTAAAACTCGGTAAAGGAAATATTAGCTTACCTCCTTTTTTAATAAATGTCTTTTCTCTTTTAACAATTTCTTTTCTAAAATGCCATGGGAGTACAAAATAGAAATCTGGCTTATTTTTTTTTGAGAAGCTTTCACTCACAATATCTATATTTGATCCTAGTGTTACTGCACCCCATTTTAATGGGTTTCTGTCCGCAATACATTTTAGATAGGAAGAATTCAACTTAATCCATTGTAATATAGTATTTCCTTTAGTAGAAGCGCCATATCCATGGATAGTTTTTTTGTTTTTGATTAACATATTTAACTTATTCTTAATTTGAATTTTTATTAATTGAATATTTTTATAAAAATTTAAGTATAGTTTTTTAGAAAAAATTCTTTTGTTCTTTTCCAAATTCATTTGTTTTTTTATTTTACTCAAATTTTTTTCAATATCATAAGATTTATTTGACTTATGAGTTATATAACATCTTATGCTTCCTCCATTAATATCATTAAATTCAATTTTAAATATTTTAAGATCAGATTTTTTCATTATAAAATTTAAACTTGTTAGAGAATAATACTCAAGATGCTCATGACAAATTGTATCAAATGAATTTAAATTTAACATATCTAGCAAATAAGATAATTCGATTACCCAAAAACCTTCTTTGTCCAAAATTGCTTTTATATTTTTAGCAAAATTGACTGGACTATCAACATCATAAAACATTGCTATCGAGGTAATGACTTTAAATTTAATTCCTAATTTTTTAATTTTTTTTGAAGGGAAGAAATCTTTTATTATTTTTATTTTATTTTTTTTTTTTGATTTAACATTGCTTGGGTCAATACCAAACTTATTAATTTTTTTTGGATAAAAATTAAGCAATGTGCAATCATTACACCCGATATCTAATACATTGACTTCTTGTTTTTTTTTTGATCGTAATATTTTTAAATTTGTATTTACTATACTGTTTAAATGATTTCTCATGGTTAAATTTACACCAGATAGATACCAATAATCTTTATAAAGTATTTTTTTACTAACTGTTTCGTCGAGCTGAACCAATGAACAGTTTTTACATAAGATTAGTTTTAATGAAAACTTTTTTCTAGTGGGGTTTGAAAAATTTTTTTTATAAAATGATCCAAGAAGATTAAAATTTCCGAGATTAAATAGATTTATTAATTTTTTACTTTGGCAAGATCTACAATTTTTTATTTTTTTAACCATTAAGTATCATTATTTAACAAATTTTTAAGTTTTTCTGAATTAGCTATTAGTATATCTTTACTGCTACCTTCAGCAACATTTAGTTTATCTAATTTTTTTAATTTTAAATCATATATTTCATAATTAATTTTTTTTAAAAAATTTTGAAAATCTTTGAAAGAAAAGCCTTGTTCTTTTAAAGCATACTCCGCATATTCTAACATTATAAATGGCTCAAACTTTTTAATTGTTTTATAACCTGATTTTAAAACATTTAATTCATATCCATCTACATCTATTTTTATAAAAAAAATTTCATTAATTTTTTTTAATTTTACAAAGTAATCTAAAGAACAAAATCTTGTTTTTTTATCTATTTTTTTTAATAAACCATGATGTACATTATGCTTCGTTTTACCTTTTGCTTTTTTTGAAATATTCCAACTTGAATATGTTGATTTTTTATTAACTTTTTTTTTGTCAGTAATAAAAATTTTATTTAAAGAAATTTTTTCTGATAATTTTATATTTAGTTTTAAGTTTTTTCTTTGTTTACTTAAAGCATAAGAAGTGGGTTCTAAAGAATAAACATAAATTTGTTTTTTTAAATTTGAATATTTTTTTACTAATGTTAATGATTTATCACCAATATTTGATCCAATATCTAAAATAATATATTTTCCATCATAATTTTTTGATAATTTTAAAATCTGATTTGTTATATCTGATTGAAAATCTCCAAATAAAAAAATTGATAAGTCAATTCCTTCAGATAAATCTAGGTTCCAAACAATGCCCTTTCTATTGACTATTTGTTTTTCTCTTATAAAAAAAATTTTTGTTAATATAAAATATATAACTTTAGAAATTGCAATTTTATAACTAGTTCGCATTAAATAATTTTATGAAAGATTTAACTCTAATAATACCATGCAAAAATGAAAAAGGTAACATTCTAAAAGTTATTAATGAAGTAACAGTTTATTCTTTTATAAAACAGATATTAATTGTGGTAGATAAAAATAGTGAGAAAAGGCAAATAAAAAAAATGCTTTCAAAATTTAAAAATGTCAAAATAATTAAACAGTCTAAAAAAGGCTATGGATCAGCTATAATTGAGGGTTTTAAAAGAACTAATACTAAATATGGATGCATTTTTAATGCGGACTATTCTTTTCATCCAAAATATTTAAGTTTAATGTTAAAAAATAAAAAAAAATTACCATTTACCTTTGGCTCAAGATACAAAAAGAATGGTTCTACAGATGATGATGATATGTTCACTTTTGTAGGAAATATGTTTTTTACATCATTATGTAAATTATTATTTAATTTTAAATTATCCGATGTTCTTTATACATATGTCATGTGTGATGTTAAAAGCTTTAACAAATTAAAAATGAATTCACAGGATTTTACTTTCTGTATAGAGTTACCATATAAAGTTAATCAAAAGTTTAATTATAATGAAATAGCAATGCATGAAAGAAAAAGATTTTCAGGTGTTAAAAAAGTTAATAATATCAAAGATGGTTTCTTAATATTAATAAAAATACTTAAATTTTTTTTTATAAATCGTAATGTCAATTGATGGTTTTTCATCGCAAATTAAAAAAATAGAATTTTTAATTATCCCATTTCTTGCTTTCGCAGTATCTTTCTATCTCGGATTTGATAGACATTGGTCATCAAATTATGATCACGAATTAACATTGGCATATAATGCTATTTTGTTTAATTCATCTATTAAGCAAGAATTTATTGATCACTCTGGATATTTTAGTATCCTTTTTTTATCTATTTTTTTTAAAATACTTAATATTTTAGAATTATTAAAAATTAGTAACATTGATGAGCTAAATAACCCAATAAATTTTAATGAAAATCTTCAAATAATAGTTTTCTATACAAGAGTTTTTACAACATTGTCATTAATTCTGTATTTTTTTATAGCTAAAAAGATTTTCAATATTATTTTTAATAACAATATAATTGCATTACTATCCAGTGTAGTTTTAATATTTTCTCTTGGCTCGGTTATTCATTTGTCTCAATTCAGAAACGAATCTTGGTCAATGATTTTTTTTTTATTATCATTTTTAAACTTTATATTTTTCTTCAAAAATACTAAAAAAATAAATAATTTTTTTTTTGCTTTACTATTTTTATATTGCTCAATACTAAATAAAAGCCAAGTGTGGCTCTATTATCCGGTTATAATAATAA
>NZ_JBNAIW010000004.1:0-143028 GCF_052047895.1 Candidatus Pelagibacter sp. HIMB1517 | reverse complement strand
AATAAGGATCCTTTAGAGTAAGTATTTTTATTAATATACTTTTTTATTTTCCAGTTACCTTCTAAAGAATTAAAATGAATCAGAAAAATCTATAACGTGAAAAATTTTGTAATAAGATTGCAAGTAGTGAAACTTTAAAGATTTCACCTAATAAAAATGGATAAAAACCAAGTTCTAAAATTGGTTTATTCCAACCAATAATTGTTCCTAGCCAAATTAAACCGATTATATAAGTTGGTGTTAAAGAAATAATTAATTTTATAAAAGTTTTTAGAAAATTTTTATTATCAGTAAAGTAATTTTTTTTTGAAAAAAGTATTCCAGCTAAAAAAGCTGAAAAAGCAAATCCAATAATATATCCTCCTGTTGGACCAAATAAATAGGCGATCCCAATCCCTTTGGCTGGGGTTCCTGAAAATACTGGAAGCCCTAGGGCACCTTCAAGAATATAAAAAGATAAAGCTATAAATCCATATCTTGCACCTAGGGCAACACCTGTGAACAGAACTACGAAAGTTTGCATTGTCATAGGTACCGGATAAAAAGGTACACTTATTTTTGAACTTATTGCTAATAAAATAGTAAAAAGAAAAGCAATTAAAACTTTATATGAATTACTTTGAATTTTTCTTTTAGTTATTATGTTCATTTTCTTTATTTGTTAGATTTATAAATACTTCTTCTAAATCAGAGTTATTTTTTAGCAGTTCTTGCGTTGAATTTAAAGCTACTAATTTGCCCCTATCAATAATTGCAATACGATCACAAATATCAGAAGCTTCTTTAAGATAATGTGTAGTGTAAATAATAGTTACCCCTTGCCTATTTAGTTCACGTACAGACTCAAGCAACTTTCTTCTTAAGTCAACATCAACTCCAGCAGTAGGCTCATCAAGTATTAAAATTGGTGGTTGGTGAACCATAGCTTTAGCTACCAATAACCTTCTTTTCATTCCGCCGGACAAGTTTCTTGTGTATGCGTTCGCCTTATCAGATAAGTTTGTTAACTCTAAAATTTGATCAGTAATCCTGTCTTGTGCCTTAACACCATATAAGCCAGCTTGAATTTCTAAAATTTTTTTTGGAGAAAAAAAAGGATCAACATTTATTTCTTGAGGAACGATTCCTAAAGAGGCTCTAACTTGTCTAGGATTTTTATCCAAATCAAACCCCCAAACATTTATAAAACCATTTGTTTTGTTTACAGTGCCAGCAAGTATATTAATGAAAGTAGATTTACCGGCTCCATTTGGCCCAAGCAATCCAAAAATTTCTCCAGTTTTAACTTCTAAAGAAATGTTTTTTAATGCCTCAACATGCTTATTACCTTGCAGGTAAATTTTATTCACATTTTCAACTTTTAAGGCAATTGAACTATTCATGATGGTCAGCTTGTAATAACATTAAAAAATACAATTTGTATAAAAAACTTATGTCTAAAGAAAAACATTTATTTTTAATTGATGGATCAGGTTATATTTTTAGAGCCTATTATGCTTTGCCACCACTGACGCGTAAAAGTGACGGCTTACCTGTTGGTGCAGTAAGTGGTTTTTGTAACATGCTTTATAGTTTTTTAGAAAAAGCAAAAGCTGGTAATACTATGGATACCCCCACCCATCTTGCAGTAATATTTGATAGTGCAAGAAAAAATTTTAGAAATGATATTTATAAAGATTACAAAGGTAATAGATCAGATGCACCCGAGGATTTAATTCCTCAATTTGATTACATTAGAAAAGCAGTCAAAGCTTTTAATCTGCCATCAATAGAGATGCTCAATTATGAGGCAGATGATTTGATTGCGACATATAAAGAAAAAGCAAAAAAAAAGAAAATTAAAATCACAATTGTTTCATCAGACAAAGATTTAATGCAACTAGTTGATAAAGAAACTTTCATGTTAGATACAATGAAAGATCGACATATTGGTATTGAAGAGGTTAATGAAAAATTCGGAGTACCACCAGAAAAAGTAATAGATGTGCAATCGTTAGCTGGAGATTCTGTAGATAATATTCCCGGGGTCCCAGGTATTGGCGTAAAAACTGCAGCAGAATTAATTAATCAATTCGGCTCTTTAGATGAATTATTAAAAAAAGCAGATACAATTAAACAACCTAAAAGAAGACAAACATTATTAGATAATAAAAAAAATGCATTAATTAGTAGAGAGCTTGTAACACTGAAAAGCGATGTTCCTATAAAAGAAGAAATTGAAGATTTTATTTTAAAACCTTTGGACAAGGAAAAAATATTTAATTTTTTGGATGAGATGGAATTTTCAAAAATTAAAAAGAGAATTGAGCAAACTTACGGAAAATCATCAGATACTTTTGTAAAAAAAGAAACCACGACACCACAAAAAACAAATAACAAAAAAGAAAGTGGTTTTCATATTATTTATGAAGTTCAAGAATTAGAAAATTTGCTTAAGCAAGCTGATAATCAAGGTTACTTTGCTATTGATACAGAGACAAATTCTTTAAATTCACAAAAAGCAGATTTGGTGGGTATATCTTTAGCCATTAATGAAAATGAGGCTTATTATGTTCCTGTCGGTCACAAAAACAAACAAGACCCAAATTTAAAAAAACAGATAAAAATTAAGGAATTGGTAAAGGTTTTAAAACCTTATTTAGAAGATGAGACAGTAAAAAAAGTAGGTCAAAATATCAAATATGACCTCAAAATATTTTTAAAATATGGAATAGAACTAAAATCTTTTGAAGATACAATGTTACTATCCTACTCTTTAGATGCTGGGGTTAATAGACATAATTTGGATTTATTAGCCAAGACACATTTAGATCATGATAACATAAAATTTAAAGATGTTGTCGGCACCGGAAAATCAGAAGTCACTTTTGATGAAGTTTTAATTGATAGTGCCTATAGATATGCATGTGAGGATGCTGATGTAACTCTAAAACTTTATAATTTATTTAAAGATAGAATAGTTAAAGAAAAATGCTTTCAAATTTATGAAACTTTAGAAATTCCTTTGGTTGACGTTCTCGCAAGAATGGAAAATAATGGAATAAAAATAGACCAGGTAATTTTAAAAAAACTGTCAAATAGTTTTAGTGTAGATTTAAAAACGTTAGAAAAAAAGATTTATAAACTATCTGGGGAAGAGTTTAATATAGCCTCCACCAAACAGTTGGGTGATATTTTGTATGAGAAATTAAAAATTTCAGGAACAAAAAAAACCAAAAAAGGAAATTTTGCTACAAACGTAAATGTTCTCGAAGATTTAGCAAGTAAAGGACATGAATTTCCAAAATTAGTTTTGGAGTGGAGACAAAAATCTAAATTAAAAAATACGTACACAGACTCTCTTCCAGAATATATTGATAAAAACACTAAACGTATCCATACATCTTTTTTACTAGCAGCAACAAGTACTGGCCGTTTAGCATCTGCTGATCCAAATTTACAAAACATTCCAATAAAATCAAAAGAAGGCAAGCTAATTAGATCGGCTTTCGTCTCTGAAAAGGGAAACTCAATTATTTCAGCAGATTATAGCCAAATTGAAATGAGAGTTTTAGCGCATGTAGCAGATGTTAAAGAATTAAAAAAAGCATTTAAAAATAATGAGGATATTCATAACATTACAGCATCACAAATATTTGAGTGTGATATAAAAAAAATCAACGAGGATATGAGAAGAAAGGCTAAAGCCATTAATTTTGGTATTATCTATGGAATATCTTCATATGGGTTAGCTAAACAAATCTCAGTTAGTAATCCAGAGGCAGAACAGTTTTTATTTTCATATTTTAAAAAATTTCCTGAGATACGAGATTACATGCAAGAGACTCTTAAGTTTTGTAGGAAAAACGGTTTTGTTCAAACGATGTTTAATCGAAAATGTCATTTTCCAAATATTAATGATAAAAATCATACTTTAAAATCATTTCAAGAAAGAGCCGCAATTAACGCTCCAATTCAAGGAGCAGCAGCAGATATAATTAGATTTGCAATGATTAATATTGATAAAAAAATATTGTCTAAAGAAATCAAGTCACGCTTATTAGTCCAAATTCATGATGAGTTGTTGTTAGAGACTAAAGATATGGACTTAAAAAAAGAAATAAAAAAAATAAAAAATGAAATGGAAAATGCAATTGATGGTGATTATAACTTTTCTGTGCCTTTAATTGTTGATGCAAATAGTGCCAAAAACTGGAATGATGCACATTAATTTAGTCTAATTTTAGTCTTTTTTTGATATTATAAAAACAGTATGTCTAAAACAATTGCATTAGTAGATGACGATAGAAACATTTTAACTAGTGTTTCTATAGCATTAGAAAATGAGGGATATAAAGTTCAAACTTATGTTGATGGCGAAAGTGCGTACATTGGAATAACAAGAACACCACCAGACCTCGCTATCATTGATATTAAAATGCCAAGAATGAATGGAGAAGAGCTTTTAAAAAAACTACGAAAAAAGACAAACCTTCCAGTTATTTTTTTAACTTCTAAAGATGAAGAGGTAGATGAGCTATTAGGTCTGAAGTTAGGCGCAGATGATTACGTAAAAAAATCTGGTGGATTTTCAATAAATGTTTTGATTGAAAGAGTGAAAGTTCAATTTAGAAAAAAAGATCAGGTAACTCCTGATAGTAAGAATATTATTAAACAAGGAAAGTTGATGCTTGATCCAGAGCAATTAGAATGTACTTGGGATGATCAAAATTTGCCTGACAAGTTAACAACGACAGAATTTCAAATTGTATATGAACTTGCCAAAAGGCCTGGCGTCATAAAAGAGAGATCTCATTTAATGACAATTGCTTATAAAGAAAATAATGACATTGAGGACAGAACTATTGATAGCCATGTAAAAAGAATAAGAAAAAAATTTAAAAAAGTTGATAAAGAATTTTCAGCTATTGAAACTCGTTATGGAAGCGGATATCGTTGGAATGCTAACCCATAATGATAACCAATTTATTATCGACTAAATCTTTATTAAAACAATTTCTTACCTTTAATTTTTTTGTATTTTTAGTTTTAGGATTTTTTACTTTTGTTTACCTATTGGCAATCGAGCCTGAATTAATTAATCGAAAAAGTAAAAAACATCAAAATATAATAGAAAATATAAATTTAAATTTAAAAAACCAAAATATTGACTCAGATGAAAATACATTAAAAAATTTTTTATTTAGATCAAAATTCATACTAGATGAAGTTGATCAAATTAGATTTTTTAAAATGAACAAAGATATTTTAGTTGATAGTTCAATTATTGATATAGATCGCACTTCTTTATTTGTTACAGAGAGAATTGAAACACTCGGTATTAATGAAAAACTAAAGCAACAAGAAGATAATAAGAATTTGAATTTCGTATCTGAAGCTAAATATAGTTTTTTAGATGAAGTTAATTCAAACGTTGATCAGAAGTTTTTTATTTCTTCTGAAAGTACAAATAATAATTTAGTCATTCATACAAGCTCAATTCTTAAGTTGACTGACAATAATATTATTATAACCGTCAGTGAGATATCGAATGAAATAAGTCTTGCCGTACAAGAGAGAAAAAATTTCGTTTTAAGATCGGTTTTGATAGCAGCAATAGTGATTATGATTTTTTCTTTGTTTTTAAATAATTATATAATTAAACCTATTAGATCTTTAAATTCTTTCGCAAAAAAGATTTCTTACGATAATCCCAAAAGTAATGAAAATTTAAATGTGGAATTTGATAAGCGCGATGATGAAATTGGCAATTTATCAAAATCATTGACTGATATGACAAATAAACTTTATCAGCGTATTGAATTGGCAGAGAGATTTGCTTCAGATTTAACACATGAAATTAGAAATCCTTTAGCTTCATTAAAAGGTGCTTCAGATTTATTAAATCAAACAAAGGATGATAATCAAAAAATTAAACTTTTGAAAATTTTATCAAACGATGTTGAGAGAATTGAAAGGTTAATAACTGATTATTCTCAAGTTCTAAAAGATGAAGCATCTCAATCAAGAGCTATCGCAAAAAATTTTGACCTCCTTCAATTGATTGATAGCATAGTTGAAGATTTTAACTTAGATACAGTGAATCAAAAAAAGAATATCAAATTTAATTTTGATAATAGTCAAAAATTAAAAAAAGCTGTAATATTTGGTATTGAGAGTCGTATTGAGCAGGTCATAGCGAATTTATTAGATAATGCAGTATCATTTAGCCCTAATAATTCAGAAATTCTAATTAAAATAAATTTGGAAAAAAATAATTTTAAAATTTTAATTGAGGATCAGGGTCCTGGATTTGATAAAAATAATTTAGATAAGGTTTTTGAAAGGTTTTATAGTGATAGACCAAACGAACAAAAAGGTGCACATTCAGGACTGGGTTTAAATATTGTTAAAAATATAATTGATTCTCATAAAGGTTTAATAAGCGTTTATAATAAAAAAGGTAACTCTGGCGCTATAGTTGATATTTCTTTACCCTCTGTTTAATTCCTATTGATTAAACTTTCCAATACTGTTAGTTGACCGCCAATGACAGATTATAAGGTAAAAGATATTAATTTAGCAGATTTTGGAGACAAAGAAATTTCCCTAGCCGAGTCCGAGATGCCAGGTTTAATGGCCATAAGAGAAGAATATGGAAATTCAAAACCACTAAAAGGAGCAAATATTGTAGGATGTTTGCACATGACAATTCAAACAGCTGTTTTGATTGAAACTCTAGTTCATCTTGGAGCAAGTGTTAGATGGTCTTCTTGCAATATCTTTTCGACACAAGATCATGCTGCCGCTGCTATTGCTAGAAAAGGAATACCTGTTTTTGCTTGGAAAGGTGAAACGGAAGAGGAATATTGGTGGTGTATTAAACAAACGATTGAAGGAAATAAAGATTGGAAGCCAAACATGATTTTAGATGATGGTGGAGATCTTACCGCTTTAATGCATAAAGATTATAAGGAATTATTAAAAGATATTAAGGGTGTCTCAGAAGAGACAACAACAGGTGTTAAAGAGTTGAAAAAAATGGAAAAAGATGGAAGTCTTTTAATTCCAGCTTTTAACGTTAATGACTCAGTAACTAAATCTAAATTTGACAATTTGTATGGATGTCGAGAGAGTTTAGTTGATTCAATACGAAGAGCAACTGATGTTATGATGTCTGGCAAGGTTGCAATAGTTGCAGGTTTCGGTGATGTTGGAAAAGGTAGTGCAGCATCTTTACGTCAAGCTGGTGCACGAGTAATGGTTACTGAAACTGATCCAATATGTGCATTGCAAGCATCAATGGAAGGTTACGAAGTTGTTTTAATGGATGAAATGATTGGTAATGCAGATATTGTTGTAACTGCTACAGGTAATAAAGATATTGTAACAGCAGATCATATGAGATCTATGAAAGATAGATCTATACTATGTAACATTGGTCATTTTGATAATGAAATTCAAGTTGATGCATTAAAAAATTATAAATGGAATGAAATTAAACCTCAGGTTCATGAAATAGAATTTCCTGACAAAAAAAGAATAATTTTATTAGCAGAAGGACGATTGGTAAATTTAGGCTGTGCTACAGGTCACCCAAGTTTTGTTATGAGTGCATCTTTTACAAACCAAGTTATGGCACAAATTGAATTATGGAATAATCCTAATAAATATGAAAAGAAAGTTTATGTTCTACCAAAACACTTAGATGAAAAAGTTGCTGAGTTACACCTAGCAAAAGTCGGAGCAAAGTTAACTAAACTTTCAAATGATCAAGCTGATTATATAGGTGTCTCTCCACAAGGTCCTTTCAAAGGTGATGCTTATAGATACTAAGCAATGAGATGTGCTTTAAAAGATTTAAAGACGCTATCTTATACAATATCAAAAAAAGTAAAATTAGGTCACACAATTTATTTAAAGGGAAATTTAGGTACTGGAAAAACTACTTTGTCAAAGTTAATTATTAGTGAAATTTTTAAAAAAAATAAAAAAAAGTCACCTCAAGTAACCAGTCCAACTTTTAACATAGTCCAATACTACCCGGTCAAAAATAAACTCATTATAGCCCATTACGATTTATACCGACTTAAGAGTAAATTAGATCTAGAAAACATTGGTCTTTTTGAGTTAGAGGATAAGGTAATAAATATTATAGAATGGCCGGAATTAATTAAGAAAAAAAATATAAATCGTATAGAAATAAATTTAAAGCATACAAAATTAAAAAACGAACGTGACATTAAAATCAAATATTTTGGAAAAACTAAATAATGAAATTTATTTAGTTGCTGGTGATGCGTCACCAAGAAAGTTTTATCGTTTTAAAAATAAGAAAAAGCATATTTTAGTTTATTGCAAGAAGGATAAAAAAAATAATTTAGAAAATTATTCTAAGATAAATGAATTTTTAATTAGCAATAAAATTAAAGCACCCAAAACAATAAAAAAAAATGTAAAAAATAATTTTATTATTATTGAAGATTTAGGGAATAATTTAGTAAAAAATGTCATTAATAAAAATAAAGTTAATCAATTTAGAAATGTAATTGATGAGCTTGTAAAATTACAAAAAATTAAACTAAAAAAAAATTTACCTAAATATTCTATGAAATTATTACAAAAAGAAATGAATTTGTTTTATGAATGGTATTTACCAGAATTTTTTTCTAAGAAGAAAATAAGAGAAATTCAAAAAACAATAAATAATTGTTTTCTAAAGTTACTCAAAAAAACTACTAAATCTAATAAAGTTTTTGTTCATAGAGATTTTCATATCGAAAACTTAATTATTCATAATAAAAAAATTGCTTTTTTAGATACACAAGATGCTGTAATTGGTCATCCTGCTTATGATCTTATGTCTCTAGTAGATGATGTTAGGGTAAATATAAGTCAAAGAGATCAGTCTAAATTAATAAAATATTATTTAAAAAAAACAAAAATAAAACAAAATGATTTTCTACTCGATTTTCACATTCTTTCAGTTCAAAGGCTTTTAAAAATTTTGGGTATTTTTTTAAGATTGCATCGACGTGATCATAAAGAAAAATATTTAAAATATTTACCAAGAACTTGGTCCCTTTTAAAGTTAAGACTAAAGCATAATGAACTAAAAGAATTAAACTTGATATTCAAAAAATATTTTTCTAACAAAATTATTCGAAAAAAATGGAAATAAATAAAGCAATAATTTTATGTGCTGGTTTTGGCAAACGTGTTTTGCCACTAACTAGTACAACTCCCAAACCTTTATTAACTATTAATAATATTCCACTAATTGAATATTCAATTAAGATTTTAAAAGAACTTGGTGTAAATGAGATTGCAGTTAATGTTCATCATTTAAAACAAAAAATTTCTAGCTATATAAATAAAAATCACCCTGATATTAAAGTTTTTGAAGAAGAAGTTATTTTAGATACAGGTGGCGCATTAGCAAATGCCAAGCAATTTTTATCCGACGATTATTTTCTTGTTTTAAATTCAGATACAGTTTGGCAAAAAAATTATATTTTAGATATGAAAACTTTAATTAAAAACACTATACAAAAAAATTTTTTAGCAGGATTGCTTTTAGCAAGAAAAGATAAGAGTTTTGACCCTAATTTAAATGCAGATTTTTCCATTGAGAATGACTTTTTAACAAATAAAAAAAATTATATTTATACAGGGTTTCAGATCTTAAACTCCTCATTATTAGAAAATAAAGAGGTAAAACCATTTTCACTAAAAGAGATATGGGACCATTTAATAGAAGAAAAGCAAATTACAGGGGAAGTTTTTGAGCAGAATTTTTATCATACAACTGATTTAGAAATTTATAATAAGCTAAAAAATAAGGATATTATTTTTTAACAATAAATTCTTTGGCGCGTGCTTTATCTAAATATCTGTATTCTTTAAGATCTAAATTTTGATCAAATTGAATTTGAATTGGATTCCCAGTTGGTATTTCTAATTTAACAATCATTTCATCTGAAATTTCAAAAATTTTTTTGCATAATGCGCGCAAACTATTTCCATGAGCTGAGATTAAAATATTTTCAGATTTTTTTAATAATGGTTCAATATTTTCTAAATAATAAGGCACAGTTCTATTATATGTATCTTTAAGTGACTCAGAATCTGGAATTAAATTTGGATCAATATCCTTGTAAATCTCAGAGTTTACAGGGTGAGCAGGGTCATTTCTATCTTGGGGAGGAGGAGGAATATCATAACTTCTTCTCCAGATCATAACTTGTTCCTTTCCGTGTTTTTTTGCAGTTTCTTCTTTATTCAGACCCTGTAGACCTCCATAGTGCCTTTCGTTAAGTTGCCATGCTTTCGTGACGTGAGGAATATTAATCTCTGAAGATTTTAAAATTGTTTCAAAAGTTTTTATGGCTCTAGTTTGAAAAGAAGTAAAACCGTAATTAAATTTAAGACCAAGTTCTTTTATAAGCAGGCCAGCTTTATCAGCTTCTTCTAGACCTTTTTTTGTAAGATCAGCGTCGTACCAACCAGTGAATTTATTCTCTAAATTCCATTGACTTTGACCATGACGAATTAGAATAAGATTTACCATTAAATTGTTTATTATGATAGATAATCAAAATGAGCAATTATAAATTGTTATACATTACTTGTGGATCAAAATTAGAAACAAATAAAATTGGTAAATTTTTAGTTAAAAATAAACTGGCTGCATGTACTAATATTATTCCAAACATCCAATCAATTTTTAAATGGAATAATAAAGTTAAATCATCAAAGGAATATATTTTGATTGGAAAAACACAAAAAAAGAATGTTAAAAAAATTATCAAGAGTGTTAAGAGTCAACATTCCTATGATTGCCCGTGTATTCTTTTTTTCAATATCGATTCAGGAAACAACGCATTTTTAAAATGGATCTCAGACAATTCTTAATTTTTTATAAATTTTTATTTTTAATATGGTTTTTGTTCATCTTCGTAGTATCTATTTATCCTGGAAATTTAGTAGGTTTGGTTTTAAAGGGTGACCCAACTACGTATCCAGGCAGTGATAAGCTAAGTCATTTTGTTTCTTATTTTTTTTTAGGTATGTTAGCCTTTTTATCTTTTGATAAAAATAGAAAATTTAAATCTATAGTTTTATTTCTAATTTTATTTTCCTTACTAATGGAAGTATTGCATCTATATATCCCAAACCGTTTTTATGAAAATTTAGATTTAATCATGAACTTTTTGGGTTTGGCTGTTGGATTGTTTTTGTTTAAATTAAAAGATTTAAAAAAATAATTTAAATTATTTTACTGTTTTAAGTTGTTTTTGTAGTTCAATTTCAACCGCATCTATTCTTTGAGTATTTCTTCCAATTAACAAGTAAATTGTGGGGATAACGTATAAGGTAAAGAAAGTAGAAAAAATCATTCCTGAAAATATAACTACTCCAACCGTTAATCTGCTTGCCTCTCCAGGACCAGATCCAATAATAAGAGGAACAACTCCTGCAATTGTAGATAATGAAGTCATAAGAATTGGTCTTAGTCTTATTTTTGCAGCTTCTAAAATTGCTTTTTCAATATCTTTACCCTCAGCCCTCAATTGGTTTGCAAATTCAACAATAAGTATTCCATTTTTAGCAGCAAGACCTATCAAAATAATTAAACCGATCTGGCTATAGATATTTAATGAGCTACCAGCAACAAGGAGTCCAATGATGCCGCCAAAGATTGCTAGTGGAACTGTCAGCATAATAGTTAGTGGATGTCTCCAGCTTTCAAATTGTGCCGCCATAGATAGATAAGCAGTTACTAATGCAAGAACAAAAATTAGGTAAATTCCAACATTTGTTTTTTTATATTCTTCAGATTCTCCTTTGTAATCGATACGAACTTCTGCAGGGAGTTTTTCTTTTACAATATTATTTAAATATCCTAGCGCTTCTCCAATAGTATAATCACCTACTAATCGAGCTGAAATAGTAACTGCCTTTTGCCTTTGATACCTGCTTAAAAAAGGTGCTGCTGCACTTTCTGATATTTTTATTACATTCGATAATGGTATTAGTTTTTTTGTAATATCTGATCTGACATAAACTTTATTTAAGTTTGATGGCTGTGTTCTGTCCTTCAAATCACCTTGTAAGACAATTGAATATTCTTTTCCATTATTTGTAAATTTTGTAACTTGTCTGGAGCCAAAAATAGTTTCCATCGTTCTTCCAATTTGTTCGATTGAAACTCCAAGATCTGCTGCTTTTTCATTATTTATTTCTACTTTTAACTCCGGTTTAGTTAATTCATAATCGTCACTTATATTTATAATTCTTTCATTTTTTCTGGCTTCTTTTTTTAAAATATTTTTCCATTCCTCAAGTTTTTCATAAGTGCTTCCTAATAAAACAAATTGAATAGGCTTTTCAACACCGCCACCTCTAATTGATTGGGGCATAACTGGAAAAGCTCGTACACCTGGAACAGATGATATGATACCAAATGACTCTCTTAAAATTTGTTGTCCACTTCGTTTTCTTTTTGCCCAATCTTCTAAAAGAACAATGATAAATGCTGAATTTAGCTGTTTACTTCTCTTTCCAAATCCAGGCACTCTTAATAACAATCTTCTAATTTCACCTTTCCCAACTTTTGGTAAAAATTTGCTCTCGATATCTAAAGCTTTTTCAGAGGTATAATTAAATCCGGAACCTTCAGGTGCTTGGATAATAACAAAAAACACACCTCTATCTTCTTTAGGAAGCAATTCTTTTTTAGTAAAATTAAATAAAACAATAATACTGACTAGAACTATTCCTAAAAAAACAAAAATACTCTTTTTTCTTTTGAGCATGAAATGAAGGGTTTCCTCATAAAATTTTTGAAAAGCCTGCAAGTATTTTTCAAACTTTAAAATAAACCTTGGTTTTTTTTTGCTCGTTTTTAAAAACTTTGATCCTATCATTGGTGATAAACTTAAAGCTACAAAACTTGAAATAATGACTGCAAATGAAAGAGTTAAAGCCATTTCAGAAAATAGTTTACCAATTAAACCTTTGATAAATACAAGAGGTAAAAATACTGATACTAAGACAACAGTTGTAGCAATGATTGCAAACGCAACTTGCTTTGATCCGCGATAAGCAGCGACTAATGCTGTTTCACCCTTTTCCAGTCTTCTTGAAATATTTTCACCCATCACAATAGCATCATCAACTACTATTCCAATAGCCAAAACGAGAGCCATTAGTGTAAATAAATTTAAAGTAAAACCAGCAAGATAAATTGCCAGAAAAGTTGAAATAAGTGCTACAGGTATTGCAACTGCTGGAATAATTACGCCGGTTATGTTTCCTAAAAACAAATAGATAATTAATACAACCAATATAACGGCAATAAATAATGTCTTATATACTTCGCCAATTGCTGCTTCTATATATGTTGACCTATCAAATGATACCGTAAGCGTTGAGTCTTCTGGTAGAGAGGGTTCTATTTCTTTAATCTTTTTTTTAACTGCTCTAGCTACCTCAATAGTGTTTGCAGTTGATTGCTGATAGATACCGATACCGACAGTTTGGTTTCCATTACCTTTAAATAGTGTACTAGAATTTAAAGCACCAAATTCTAATCTAGCAATATCACCTAGTTTAATTAATGAGCCATCTCCAGCTCTTTTAAGTACAAGGTCTTTGTAATCTTGAAGTTTTTTGTAAGCTTTCTCAACTTTAATTACAAGATCTACATATTTAGACTCAATCTTACCTGCGGGGAATTCTACATTTTCTTTTTTAAGAATTGACTCAAGTTCTAAGACAGTAATATTCCTTGCAGCCATTGCAATTGGATCCAGCCAAACTCTTAAAGAAAATTCCCTTTCACCACCCAATCTAATATTTCCAACACCGGGAACAGTTGAGAATAAATCTTTTAAATATCGATCTGCATAATCTGTAAGTTCAAGATCTGACATGCTTGGACTTTGGAAAGCAAGCCACATTGTTGTAGTCCTAGCAGCAGACGATTTATAAATTTCTGGAGGTTCCGCACCTTCAGGCAAATTATCAACTATCCTTGCAATTTTTTCTCTTACATCATTTGCGGCAGTATCTAAATCAACATCTAAATCAAATTCTAAAGTAATAGATGATCGTCCATCTTCACTTGTTGAGTCAATCGTAACAATTCCAGGTGTTCCACCAATTCGATCTTCTATTTTTTGAGTAATTTGAGTATCAATAATCGTTGCTGATGCTCCTGTATAATCAGTTCTGATATTTACTTTTGCAGAGTCAACATCTGGCAATTCCCTTAAGGGAATTTTACTAAAAGTGACCAATCCAAAAATAACAAGCACAAGGCTCATCACTGTAGCCACGACTGGCCTTTTAATGGAAAGATCTGTTAAATACATAGAAGTTTATTTTGCTTTTTTGTTTGATTTTTTAATTATAACTTTTGCTTTATTTCTAACTTTATTAGTTCCTTCAGCTACAATTTGATCACCAGCTTTTAATCCTGATAAAACTTCAACTTTACCAAAATTTCTCAATCCAATTTTTATTTCATTTCTTTTAAGGATGTTATTTTCTATCAAATATACAAATTTATTATTTCCTTGAATCACAAGAGATTCTTCAGGAATAGATAAAGATTTTCTATCATTATAAATAACTTTTATATTAAGAAGGATTCCAGGAATCAGTTCAAGATCTGGATTAGAAACTTCTATTTGAGCAAGGATTGATCTTGAGGTTGGATCAACTCTTGAGCTAACAGTCTTAACCTCTCCTTCAAATACCTTGTCAAATGCATCTGTTGTTGCCTCAACTCTTAATCCGTTTTTAAGAATACCAACATAGTTTTCTGGTAATTTAATATCTACTTTAAGTTTTGTACTATCATCTAATGTTGCAATAATAGAGTTGCTGTCACCAAGAATACCTGGAGTAATTTCTCTTTTTCCTAATCGGCCCTCAAATGGAGCGATAATATCTCTATCTCTAAGTGAAGCAATAATTGTACCTTTTTTTACAAATTGCTGCTTATTAAAATCAATAGATTTTATTATGTTTTCTTTTTTTATCCTTATTGAAAAAGATTTGTTTGCTATAGCGGTACCAAATGTTTCAATGCTTTGAAAAAAATTAGATTCTTTGACACTATAGGCAATTACGCCTGATGGTTTGCTTCTTGCTTTTTTGATTGCTTTTTCAATCTTTGAATTAATAATTGCTCGCCCAATTATAATTGAAGCTATTATAAAAAAGAAAATTGATAGAAATATAATAATTTTTTTTTGGGTCTTCATTTGGCGGTATTTATCATTTCTAATTAAAAAAGATATTAGATAAAATTATGTAAATATTATGAATTTTTGAGATTATTTTTAGTTGCCCATTCAGTCCATGATCCATCAAAAACGTTATAATTATCGATATTATTTAGATTTTCATAAGCAGCCCCGACTACACAAGCAGCAACTCCAGAACCACAAGAAAAAACCAAAGAGTCTTTTTTCATAATATTTTTTTCTTTAAAAATTTTTTCAATTTCTTCTTTATTTTTAAAACAGCCTGTTTCAGCATCAACGATAATATTAAATGGTATATTTAAACTATTTTCAATGCTTCCACTTTGCAGATCTTTTCTAGGCTCAGGATCAGTACCATTAAATCGACCACTTGGTCTTGCGTCCACTAATTTAAATTCTTTAGTCTGAGTATTTTTTTTGACATCTTCAAAGCCTTTAATTTTTGATCGATTTAATTGAGCTAAATAATTTGTTTTTATTTTTTTATTAGGTGCAGATGTTTCAATTTTTTTATTTTTAATTTTCCAAAATTTTAAACCTCCATCTAAGATTGATATTTTTTTATGTCCAAATTGTTTAAACATCCAGTACACTCTTGCAGAACTAAAAACCCCTAAAGAATCATATGTTATAATATGGTGATCATTTGATACGCCAAGCTCACTTACCTTTTTAGAAAAGTAATCTTCTGTTGGTATCATATGAGGAAAAGGACTTTCTTGTTCAGATATTTCATCAATGTCAAAGAAGACAGCCCCTGGTATTCTTTCTTTTTTAAATTCTTCTTTTCCTGATCTTTGCGTATTTGGTAGGTGCCAACTACAATCTAAAATAATTATATTTTCATTATTTAAATTATTTTCCAGCCAATCAACGTCAACTATATTCATGATTTTTTTAAATTAGCATGATACTAGATTTTTAATGATCAGTAAAAATCAATTAGGAATAATTTATATGATTTTAAGCGTAGTTTGCTTTTCATTAATGGATATTTCTGTAAAATTAATGTCCAATTCTTATCCAATTGGACAATTAATATTTTTTAGAGGCTTTTTAGGACTTATCCCTATCTTTTTTATTATTCCTCTTAATCGATACAAAAATCTTTTAGAAACATCTAAATTAAAATTACATATTGGTAGAGCTGTAGCAGGAACTTTTGCAATGGCGAATTTGTATTTAGGTCTCAAATTTTTACCAATAGCAGATGCAATTACTATCAGTTTTGCCGCTCCAATATTTGCAACAATTTTCTCTATTATTTTTTTAAGTGAGATTGTGAGATTTTATAGGTGGTTTGCAATTATTTTAGGAATCATTGGAGTGATTGTTGTTTTAAAGCCTGGTACTACGATGTTTAGTTATTACTCTTTTTTTCCTATTTTATTTTGTTTAGGATTTGCAACTATTTCAATATTAATAAAAAAACTATCCAAGACAGAACCAGACTATTTAATTTCGATGTTTTTTACGATTGCATTAATTTTAACAGGTTGCATTTCATACTTTTTTGGATGGAATCAAATAAAAACTGAAGACATCATTTATTTATTTGCGATTGGTATTTGTGGTTCAACAGGGAATATATTTCTAACGATGTCTATTAGAAAAGCCGATATATCTTTAGTAACGCCAGTTAAATATTTAAGTTTAATTTTTGCAATATTATCAGGAATATTTATTTTTGGAGAAAGTATTTCTTATTTAACATTATTAGGTGCTTTCTTGATTATTATCAGTACTGCAATAATTTTTAGAAGAGAAGCAATTAAAAAAGTTAAAACTACAATGGTAAGACAAGTTTAAATGACTAAACCAAAATATTGGGATCAAGGAAAAAAATATCTTTCAAAAAAAGATAAAATCTTGGGTAAGTTAATAAAAAAATATAAAGGGAATTTAAAGACAAGAAGGGATCCTTTTTTCTCTTTATGCAAATCTATTGTTGGTCAGCAAATATCAGTTCAGGCTGCCTCATCAGTTTGGAAAAAATTAGAAACTAAAGCTAAAAAAATTCATCCAAAAAATATTTATAAGCTTACACCAAAACAACTAGCTTCTTGCGGCCTTTCAAGACAAAAAATTTCATACTTGAAAATCTTAGCTAAAAAATTTTTAAATAAAGAGCTTGATATTAAAAAGTTAAAAAAAATGAATGATCAAGACGCAATAAAATACCTTGTGCAGGTTAAAGGTATTGGAGTTTGGACTGCTGAAATGTTTTTATTTTTTAATCAAATGAGGCCAGATATTTTCCCTGTGCAAGATATTGGATTGCTAAGGGGGATATCAAATAATTATAAAACTAAATACCCGCCATCACCATCACAATTAAAAAAGTTCAAGGAAAGATGGAGCCCTTATTGCACAGTTGCAACATGGTATTTGTGGAGAAGCATAGACCCTGAACCAGTTAGTTATTAAATTCTTTTGCTATTACTAAGTCTCTGTGAGTTGTCTCTTTAGCGTAAGACCATGCTTCTAAATATTCTTTTGAGTCATGACATTCATTAGCTTTCTCAAAACTTGGAAATTCCCATATGACAATTCTTTCAAACCCATTTCCTTCTAACACTTTGTGATCGCTTCCTCGAACTAGAGCTTTTCCGCCGTATGATTTGATTACAGGAGTAGCAGCTTCACCGTATTTTTTTAAGTTATCCTGATTTTCAATTTTTTTATATAGTGCAATCCAATAGCCTTTCATTTACATCTCCTTAAAATTAATTAATAACTACTTATGGATAATAAATTAATTGTTAACTGGGATGAATACAACAAAACAGTAGAAAAGTTAGCAATACAAGTTCATGACTCTAGGTTTAAGGTCGATTTATTAATTGGCATAATGAGAGGCGGAGCTCCTATCATAGATGTATTAAGTAGAATTTTTAAAATTAAATGTGCATATATGGCCGTTGAGTCTTACTCAGGAGATGAGATTGAAAATCAACAAGGTCAAATAATTTTTTCAAGAGAATTAAGTTCAACTGCCCATACTTTGGGTGGAAATATTTTATTATGCGATGACCTTTCAGATACTGGGGTTACTTTAAACAAAAGTATAGAGTGGTTACAAAATTACCGTCCAATGAGAGGAAATATTAAAGAAATTCGAACAGCTGTTTTATGGAAAAAATCTCAATCGACTTTTGAACCTGATTACTGCGCTAATAGACTCAAGGATAGTCCTTGGATAGTTCAGCCTTTTGAAAAATACGAAGAAATTAGAATAGAAGATATAAAAAAAAACCACTAGGGTTAAAAAACCCTAGTGGTTTATTAAATTTAAATTATTGCAAAGCTAATAAAACTTAAAACAGCCACAACCCATATTGCTGGATTGACTGTATTTGCTTTTCCACTTGCAATTTTAATTAATGCGTATGCAAGGAATGCCAATGCAATTCCATAGCTAATACTATAAGTGAGAGGCATAGTAATCATTGCTAATACTGCAGGACCTGACTCAGATATATCATCCCATTCAATATCAGTGATATTTCTAACAAAAAGAATAGCAACATATACTAGTGCTGCACCATCAATTTGTTTTGGTAATGATGTTGCGAGTGGAGCAAAGAAAAGACATGCTAAAAACAGAACACCTATCACTAAAGATGTCATACCTGTTTTTCCACCTGCTTTAATTCCAGACCCAGATTCAATATAACTTGTTACTGTTGTTGTACCGAATAATGAACCTGCAACTGTTCCAACACTGTCAGACAACATTGCTTTATCAATATCTTTAACTTTTCCATTGGCATCAACTTTTCCCGCTACGTTTGCAACAGAGGTCAAAGTTCCTGCAGTATCAAAAAAGTCTACAAAAAATAATGTAAACACAACTGTTGCCATTCCAGCTGTTAGTCCGGCAGAAAGATCAAAAGTTAATAAGTGTGTCATTGGAGGAATTGATCCAACTACACCATTAAATTTTGATAAATCAGCAACCCATGCAATGACTGAAAACACAAGTATTCCAATAATAATATTTCCTTTTACTTTTAGTTTCTCAAGAACAATCATTGAAACAAATGCAAGACATGCAAGAATTACTATTGGGTCTTTTAGATTACCAAGTGTGACCAATGTCACTGGGTGATCAACGGTGATACCCATAATTTCCATTCCAATAATTGCAAGGAACAATCCAATACCAGCACCGATTCCAAGCTTTAAGCTTTTTGGAATTGAATTAATTATCCATGCACGAATAGGCGTTAAAGATATTATTAAAAATAAAATTCCAGCAACAAATACCGCACCTAATGCTTGATCAGGTGAGTATCCCATTCCTTTACAAACACCATAAGCAATGAACGCATTTAGTCCCATTCCAGGAGCTAAACCAACGGGCCAGCTTTTTCCGTAAAAAGCCATGATAAAACAAGCAACTGCTGATGCTAAAATTGTAGCTGTATAAACACCTCCAAAATCAAAACCACCATCTTTAAGAATAACAGGGTTTAAAAACATAATGTAAGCCATGGTCAAAAAAGTTGTAACTCCAGCTATGACTTCCGTTCTTAAATCTGTATTATTTTTTTTAAATTCAAAATATTTTTCAAACATTTTTATCCTCCAAGAACTCCTATATTGTAATTTGATGTTTTTTTTAGTTTTTAAAATTTTAAATGTGGATTTTTTTTGTGTATCTATTGAAAAATTTCTAGAGTAGATTGTAAAAAACAGATGTTATCAAAAGAAAATCTAATAAATTATTTCAAACAGGGTGAAAAAAAATCTAGCGCTTTTAAAATTGGCACTGAACACGAAAAATTTCTCTTTGATATTAAAACAAAAAAACCAGTAGATTTTTCAGAAAATGGCATGGTTGGAATTTTTAATATTTTAAAAGAAAATCAGTGGACAGAGATAAAAGAAAAAGAAAATATAATTGGATTAAAAAAAGAAAATTTATCAATTACACTTGAACCTGGTTTACAAATAGAATTATCCGGGGCACCATGTGGTACAATTCATGATACCTGTAGAGAAGTTAATTTATATTTAAAAGAATTAAAGCAAGCTTGTGCTAAACTTGGCTTAGGAATTATTGGAATAGGTTTTATCCCAAATGCTAAAATAAACGAAATTCATAAGCTTAAAAAAAAACGTTACTCCATCATGAGAGATTATATGCCAAAAGTTGGTACACTTGGCTTAGATATGATGCACAGAACAGCAGCTACACAGGTAAACTTTGATTTTTCGTCTGAAGATGATTTTAGAAAAAAAACTAAAGTTGCAAGTTGCCTTGTACCAGTTGCAGTATCATTGTTTTCAAATTCTCCAATTCTAGAAGGAAATCTAAATGGTTTTATTGGTTATCGTACAAACATTTGGCAACACACAGATGATAATAGATCTGGATTGATCCCATTTTTTTTTGATAAAGAAAACTCATATGAACAATATTGTGACTATGCATTAAATGTACCAATGTATTTTGTGAATAGAAATGATGATGTCATAGATGTTTCAGGAAAAAACTTTAAAGATTTTATAAATGGTAAATTAAAAGAGATAAATCATGAGGAAGCAAATCTAGATGACTGGGCCAACCATTTATCTACAATATTTACAGAAGTAAGGGTTAAACAATATTTAGAAATAAGACCAGCAGACTCTTGTTCATGGTCTGGAATTTGCTCTATCCCAGCTTTTTGGACAGGTATTTTGTATGATCAAAATATTTTAGACGAATGCTTTGAGATTTGTAAAGAATGGAAATTTAAAGATGTAAACCAAGCATATTTAGATGCTGGAAAAAAAGGTTTTGAAGCAGAGCTATATGGTAAATCGATTTTACAATATGCCAAATCATTTTTAGAATTGTCACAAAAAGGTTTGCAAAATAGGAAAAAGCTTAATTCTAATAATGATGACGAAAGCATCTTTTTAAAAGAACTTTTTGGCTTTGTAGAAAATAAAAAAAATCTCTCAAATATATTAATCGAAGAATTTGAAAAAAAATATAAAAATAATCTAGATTTAATTTTTGATGAAAAAGCATTTTAAGATTGCGATTCAAATGGATCCTTTGGAAAAAATAAATCCAAAGGAAGATAGTACTTTTGTTATTGCTCAAGAAGCGCAAAGAAGAGGGTATCAATTATTTCATTATTCACCAAAAGATATTTCTTTAAAAAATAATACCATTATTGCAAAGGGATGTTATTTTAAAATTATTAATCAAGGCAAAAAATTTTTTAAGAAACAAAAAAAAATTTCAATTAATTTAAATCAGTTCCATTGTGTTTTGGTCAGGCAAGATCCTCCATTTAATATGGAATACATAACTGCAACTTATTTTTTAGAAATGCTAAGCCAAAAAGTTTTAGTAGTGAATAATCCAACTGAGATTAGGAATAATCCTGAAAAATTATCAATGTTTAATTTTAAAAATTTAATTCCTGATACATTAATCTCAGAGGATTTAACTGAAATTCAAAATTTTATTAAAAAATATAAATTTACTATTCTTAAACCTCTTTATGGTAATGGCGGAGAAGGTGTTGAAAAAGTAACCAAAGGTTCATTAAAAAATAAAACAATTATCCAAAGAATGATTAAAAAATATAAAGGGGCAATTATTGCTCAAAAATTTATAAAAGAGATTAGTCAAGGCGATAGAAGAATTATATTGATAGATGGGGAATATGTTGGCTCAGTCGCAAGGATACCAAAAAAGGGAAGTATTAAAGCTAACTTTCATGCAGGTGGATCTGCACAAAGATCAGGATTAGTTTTTAAAGATAGAAAAATTTGTTCAAAGCTAAAACCATATTTGAAGAAAAAAGGTCTTTTTTTTACAGGTATAGATGCCATTGGTAATTATTTAACAGAAATAAATGTCACTTCTCCAACCGGGATGCAAGAAATTAACCGGCTAGATAATACAAGATTAGAAAAAATATTTTGGGATAAATTAGAAAAGAAAATTAAGAAATAGTCTAGAGGCGACTGATGTCGCCTCTACCTATATTATTTATTGTATTTCAATTTGTCTTGGTTTTTTAGCTTCTGGAATAATTCTTTCCAAAGAAACTTTTAAAAGACCATCTTTTAGTTCAGCGCCTTTCACTTCAGTGTCATCAGCAATTGTAAAAGATTTACTAAAGTATCTTTTAGAAATACCTTGATGAATAACATTACCGTTTTCATCTTTAGTTTCTGAACTATCTTTTTTAACAGATTTGATTGTTAAAAGGTTATCAGCATATTCGATGGCGATATCCTTTTTATTATAACCTGCTAATGCCACTTCAACATTGTATTGGTTTTCACCAGTTTTTACGATGTTGTATGGCGGATAGTTTACTGAAGGTGTCTTAAAAAAATCATCTTCAAACATTTTTTCAAAATGATCGAAAATATTATCATAACCTACAGTAACAGGTCTTAGTTGATTAAATATAGATAAAGCATTACTCATTTTTTCCTCCTTTGTTAAGCAAGTACTTTTTTTATAGGCCCTAACATTAAGCGACCTATAAATATTATATGGGAACGATTTTTATTTTTTCAAGATGCGGTTTTATTAGAAATTTTTAAAGCAAAAATATATGCAAGTGCAACTTCATTTAAATAATCATATCTTCCACTTGCGCCACTATGACCTGCATCCATATTCATATCTAACATAATTAAATTCTTATCCGTTTTATACTCTCTCAACTTTGCAATCCATTTTGTCATTTCCCAATAGGTTACTCTTGGGTCAGTGATCCCACCGGTAATGAGCATGTTAGGATAGTTTTGTTTTTTAACATTATCATAAGGCGAATAACTTTTTATATATTTATAAGCTTGCTTGTTATTTTTTAAATCACCCCACTCAGGAATTTCTGTTACTGTTAAAGGCAGATCTTCATCAAGCATGGTATTGCAAATATCTACAAATGGAACTTGAGCTATTATACCTAGAAAAAGATCAGGTCTTTCATTAGAAATATAACCCATCAATAAGCCACCTGCTGAACCACCTTGCGCAATAATTTTTCCTTTCGAAGTATATTGGTTGTCACAAAGATATTCTGCACATGATATAAAATCTAAGAATGTATTTTTTTTATTCATTAACTTGCCATTCTCGTACCATTCTTGACCTTTTTCGCGCCCTCCTCTGATATGAGCGATAGCGTAAATAAAACCTCTATCGATTAGAGAAAATCTATTTGAAGAAAAACTATCTGGAATAGTAATTCCGTAGCTTCCATATCCATACAAAAGCAATGGCGCTTCACCATTTAAAGGCGTGTTTTTATGGTAAAAAATAGTAAGAGGAATTTGTTCCTTATCATGAGAATCTACCAATACTCTTTTGCAGATATAGTTATTTTTTTCATACCCCGATGGAATTTCTTGAGTTTTTCTAAGAATTTTTTTCTTTTCTCTACAGTTATAATCATAGACCGTTCCTGGTGTAATTGGTGAGCTATAAGAAATTCTAATTAAATCTGTATCAAACTCATATTGCCCAGAAAGGGAAAGTTCGTAAGTTTCATCATCAAATTTAATTAAGTGTTCTTCTGAATTTTCTAAATTTTTAATTAAAATTTGATTTAGACCATCTACTCTTTGAAACAAGATGAACCATTTTTTAAGAACTGTGAAATCAAGCAATAAATGGTTAGGATTATATTTAATATAATCTTTCCAATCATTAATATTACTAGGCTCCGCGGTTGAGACTTTAAAGTTTTTGCATCCGTCAAGGTTATTAAGAATGTAAAAAATATCATTTGCATGATCAATCTCATATTCTTCTCTATCTGTTCTTTTCTTAAAGCATTGAATGTTTTTATAATCATTGATTTGACTAAACCAATATTCAGAAGTTTGGTGATCACCTGTTCTTATTAGAAGATAATCTTTGCTTTGGCTTAATGAAGGATAGCAAAAATATGCTGCATCTTTTTCTTCATAAATCAATTCATCATTCGCAGGGTTTGAACCTATTTTATGAGCAAAAATTTTGTTTGGTCGGTGATTATTATCTAAAACAGTATAAAAAATTATTTTATTGTTTGGGTGCCAAATAATTTCACCAGTTGTATTTTCAATTTTTTTGGTGATAATTTTTTGCGTTAAAATCTCTTCAATAGTTAAATCATAATGTTCGCTTCCATTTGTATCTACATTATAGGCTAAGTATTTATGGTCATGACTATGACTAACAGAACTTAGATTAAAGAATTTAAAATCTTTTGATTTTTGATTTGCATCTAAGATAATTTCTTCTTTATTATCTAGATTATTTATCCTTAAAAATTGAGGATACTCAGCATCTTCTAAATATTTGCTATAATAACTAAATTTTCCGTCTTTAACAGGAACAGATGAGTCTTTATCTTTTATTCTTCCTTTAAGTTCATTAAAAATTTTTTTTTTTAGATCCGTTAAATCTTTAAGTTGCTCAGATTTATAGTTATTTTCATCTTCAATATATTTTAAAACTTCTTTATTTAATTTTGATGGATTTTTTAGAACAGTTTGCCAATCTTGTTGCTTAATCCAGGCATAATCATCAACCAGTTCTTCACCGTGAATATTTATCACCTTTTTTTCTTTTCTTAATTTGGGTACTAATTTCATAAATGAATCTTGTTGTTTTAAGCTTAATAATATTTCTTATCTTATATGGTGTTCTTTGGCTAATTTCCAATATGGATAAAAAAACATTTTCTGGAATGTTTAAATTTGGGATTATAATTCTTTCAGTTACTGCAATTATTTTATTATTTTTAGCTGGTAGGTATTTACTTTCACTACCTTTCTTTGCTGTTATAGGAACTGCACTCAAAAGAAGTATGTTTAACTTTGTTAATATTATTTATCTTTACCGTTTTATCTCTGCAATTTTAAAGGTTAGAAGAATGAGATCAAATGGAACATTTACCTCTTCAATAAGCGAAGTGAATGATGCTTACAAAATCTTAGGGTTAGAAAGAAATTGCTCAAGACAAGAGATAATTAATGCTCACAAAACTAAAATAAAAGAGGCGCATCCAGATAAGGCAGGAGATAATGAATTAGCTAGTAAAATTAACCGCGCAAGAGATATACTTTTAGAAATACATAAATGAAAACACTAAAAATTTTACTTGGAGTTTTGGATTATTTTTTTGTTAAAAACAAAATTATAGGTTTTATTCTTGTTTTACCTATAATTATTATTATTAGTCTGGCGCTATATCTAATATGAGATTTTTTATAATTTTTATCACTTTAATTGTAGGTGGAGTTTATTTTTTTGCAGAGTTTAAAGCTGATGATATTGCAAAAAATATCATAGAAAATGAAGCAACCAAGGCAGCCGAGAGGGAAGTCAAAATAGACAATTTAAAAATAGATTTTTTAAAAGAACAAGTAACTTTAAAAAATATTACTATCAAAAATAATGACGGGTTTCCTGGTGATTTATTAAAGATCAAAGATGTTAAAATAATTACTAATTTAAAATCTGTCATTAGTGATACTGTAGAAATTAAACTAGTCGATTTAAATGGGATTAATTTCCAATACAAAGTTTTGATAAGAAATGGTCAAATTGTAGATAACCTCTCTTTAATCAACCAAGCATTAAAGCAAGAAAGAAGTGGTCAAGGGAAAAGCAGTAAGAATGATAAAATTTATCCTGCAAAAGAGAAAGATAAAAATTTTCTTATAAAGAAATTAGTTTTTAAAAATGCATATGCGCAAGTGATTTCAGAAGATTTGAAGATTAATACAAATACAAGATTAAGCAATATGGAGTTTTTAAATGTTGGTAACACTAAAAATGCTAATCATTTCAAAGATGTTGTAGCTATGATTTTAACAAATGTTGTCTCCAAGGTTCAAAACGATGTTCTTAAACAAAAAATAAAACAAAAATTTGAAAGTAAATTAAAAGATATTTTAAATAAAAATATTTTAGGAGGTCAAGGAGCTCCAAATCAAAAAGGAGATAAGAAAAATATTTTAAATGATCTTTTAAAAGGAAACAAAGATGATTTATTAAAAAAATTTGATAAACTTCTTAAATGAAGATAACAAGCTATAATGAAAATCAAAAAAAATAAATTTAAAGAACACATTTCAAAAAAAAATAAGCAAATTGGAATTTGGAGTTGTTTAACAAATAATACTATTGCTGAAATTATCTCTGTTACTGGTTTTGATTGGTCTGTAATTGATATGGAACATTCACCAAATGATATTCAAGAAGTATTAACTCAACTCCAAGTTATGGAAGGATATGACACTGAGCCTGTTGTAAGAGTCCCGTGGAACGAGCCTATTATGGTTAAAAGAATTTTAGATATGGGCGCTCAAACTATTCTTTATCCATTTGTGCAAAATGTTGAGGAAGCAAAAGTTGCTGTTGAGGCTACAAGATATCCACCAAAAGGAATAAGAGGGATAATGTCAGCAGCTCGGATGAATCGATATGGTCATGTTGAAAATTATTATCTGGAGGCAGAAAAAGAAATCTGTGTTTTAATTCAATGCGAAACGAAAGAAGCAATAAAAAATATTCCTGAAATTGCAAAAGTTGATGGAATAGATGGAATTTTTATTGGACCAAGTGATTTATCTGGTTCAATAGGAAAAATCGGCCAATTTGAAGACCAAGAAGTTCAGGATCTTATTTACGAAGGTTTAGAACTAGCTACTAAAGCTGGAAAACCTGCCGGTATATTAACTGGAAAAAAAGATTATGCTAAAAAATATGTTGAAGCTGGATATACTTTTGTAGCAATTAATAGTGATACTAATCTTTTTGCTAGAAGCGCAGAAAATTTATTAAAAGAATTTAAATAATTCATGCAAATTAAAATGTTTTCCGACACCATTTGCGGCTGGTGTTATATTGGCAAAGAGAGATTAAACCAAGCAATAGAACAACTTAATTTATCACAGTCTATTGTTATGAATTTGCCTTTTCAATTAAATCCATCAATGCCAAAGGATGGAATGGATCGTATTGATTATATTAAATCAAAATTTGGAAGTATTGAAAATGCAAAACCTATGTATGACAATATGATTATGCAAGGTGAGCAAGAAAATCTACAAATTAAGTTAGACAAAATACAAAGAACTCCAAATACAGTTAAATCACATTTATTGGTAGATTTTGCTAGAAAGTATAAAGTTGAAAACGATGTTATTACTGATTTGTTCGAAAATTATTTTGCCAAAGCAAAAGATATAGGCGATGAGGAAATTTTAGTGTCTATTGCAAAAAAAAATAAATTGCCCGTTGATAAAGTTAAAGAATATTTAAACAAAGAAGAGAATTTTAAAAAAATTAGTAAAATGGATGATGTAGCAAAAGAAATGGGAATTACAGGTGTTCCATTTTATGTTTTTAATGATCAATTATCTATTTCTGGTGCTCAATCAGTTGATCATTTAATTGAAGCAATAAAAAAATCTAATGGCTAAAAAGAAAAAAATTAAAAAAAGAAAAACGAAGGTTAAAAAAAAACCTTTAAAAATAAAAAAGAAAAAAAAGATTAAAAAAAAAACATCCAAAATTAGAAAGAAAAAAAATTTAAAAAAGAAAAAAAAATCCCTAAAATCAAGTTTAAAAACAAAAAAGAAACTAAAAAAAAATAAACTTAAAAAGCAAAAAAGGTTTAAAAAAATATTTAAACTCAAGAAAAAAAAACTTAAGAAAAAAAAATCCAAAAAGAAAAAAATTAAAAAAATAAAGACTATTCAAAAACCATCTTTTCTCGAAAAATTAAAAGAAAAAGTTTATGAATATTTTAGACGCCTCAAAATAAAATTTCTTATTTATTTAGAAAAATTAAAAATCAAACAAACAAAAAGAGATATTCAAAATCTTGAAAGGCTTTTGAAACAAGAGCAAAAATTTTTTGAAAAAAAGGAACGAGATCGTGAAAAATTTAGACTACAACTTGTCAAAGATATAAAGCTCGAAGAGCGAAAGAAAATTTATCAACTTAAAGATCATTTATGGAAAGTTGGAGATCGATTTGCCGTAATACGCCAAAGATATCAAGAATATCGCCAAAAAATAAGGGAAAAACAACTTGAAGAATTAGAAGTTAGAAGGAAAAGTAGAGAGGAAGCAAGGGCAATTTTAGAAGCTGAGAAAGCTGAAAACGCACTCAAACAAAAATTAGTCGAACGTTTAGAAAGATTTTCAAGAAACATGAAATCAATCGTTTTTCAGATTAACAAAAGATATATTACCAAAAAAAGATCACCTTTAAGATTCATAGATAATATTTCAGAGAGCGGAGAATGTTTAATTCGAAATGATGATGCACCCACAGATAAAGATTATTTAATATTATTATACGTCGAAGGAGAGGATGTAACTCAACGTCTAAAAAATCCTATCTGTCTAGATGATAAGACTGATATTGGAAATGCTAAAAACTTTCAGCCCAAAGATATTTTTGAAGCTTCCGATTATATTATAGATCGTTTGGCGATTATGTTTGATAAAGAGAGAAAATTAAAAAAATAATTATTGAACTGTTGTTTTTACAGTTCCTAAAGATTTAATTTGGCCTTCAAATAAACCTTTTTTAAGTATCGGAACAACACCAACTGTTGAACCGGTAAATACATAGAAATTTTTATTTATAGTGACTTTGTCTTTTCTTGCGCGATTAACTAACCAAACTAGTGATTTTAATGGGCTATCGTAAACTGCTTTTGTATTTCCATTAACTGTTTGACCACTTTTTTTATTAAAAAGGGTAGTTGGCAAATTATTAAATTTTAATTTTTTATATTTTTGCTTTTTTCCAATAATAAATTTTACATTACAACCAAAGTCAGCAGTCAAATCTCCAAGACAAGACACACCTTTTTTTCTTTGTCTATATCCAACAAGCTCAATGCACGGTCCCATACCGTCAATATAACGCCCAATATTTTTTTCTGTAATTTTTGATTTTGACTCTAAAACATTCTTTTTTAGAAAATAAAATACTTCAAGTTCAATTCCAAAAGTGTTTTTTGAAAGCTTTACTTTAGAATTAGTTTTAACAAGATTTTTTTTAAAAATAGAAGCATAAAAAGGTTCTTTTTCTTTCCATTTTTTTAGCATTGCTTTTCCAGTACCACCTGCCTTGAAACCAATGACTGGACTTTTAATCAATTTCTCCGACGCAACTCTTAATAAATTTGCATTTTTTGTATTTTTGCAAAACTTAGAAGGTAAAGGGGCTATAAGCGAATTAGTATTAAAGGCTTTTGCTAATTTTTTAGACAGTGTTGCTAATTCTTTTTGCATTGGGTGGTATGTTTAAGCTTGATTAAAATTTAAATCAATTACTTTTTTAATTTAGATTTCCCCTTTTTACTTAGTTTAGCTCTCTTATTAAATTTTTTATCTTTTCTTGATTTTCCAGAGTAACGTTTACTCATTAATCTCTAAAATTAGTAAATTCGACAGGTTGTCCAATATCAATACTTTTTATAAATTGCATTACTTCTTGAAGATCATCCTTCTTTTTGCCATCTGCACGTAGTTCGTCACCTTGTATTTTGACCTGAACTTTGATTTTAGTTTTTTTAATTTCCGCAATAATTTTTTTAGCAGCTTCTTGTGATATTCCCTCTTTAATCTTTATAATCTGTCTTTTTGATGACCCTGATGCTTCAACAGCTGTTTGAATATCAAAAATTCTTGGATCAATTTTTCTTTTAACTAAATGACCTTTTAGTAAATCATTAACTTGTTTTAATTTTAAATCATCAGGAGCAACTACAGTTATCGTGTTTTCTTTTTGGTTTGCTTCAATGACAATATGTAGGCCTTTAAAATCAAAACGTGTTGATATTTCACGATTACAATTTGAAATCGCATTTGTTAATTCTTGTTGATTTACTTTGCTAATGACATCAAATGAAGGCATATGGACTTATAACATAATATAATTATATAAAAAAATACATTATGAAAAAACAGTACGATTTCATTGTTATTGGCGCTGGTTCTGGAGGCGTGCGTTTTGCAAGATTAATGGCTGGCACTGGTAAAAAAGTTTGCATTTTGGAAAACAGTCGTGTTGGAGGCACTTGCGTAATAAGAGGATGTGTACCTAAAAAATTATATGTTTATGCTTCTAACTTTATCGACCAGGTAATTGATGCCAAGACTTATGGTTGGAGTGTTGGAAAATCAAATCATAGTTGGAAAACTTTAGTAAAAAATAAAAATAAAGAAATCTCAAGATTAAATAAAATTTATATTAAAAATTTAAAAAAAGCTGGTGTTGAAATAATCCAAGATCATGGGTCATTTTTATCGTCAAAAAAAATTCTGTTAAAAAGAGGTAAAAAAATTATTAGTGCTAAAAAAATAATAGTAGCCACAGGTTCAAAACCAAATTATCCAAATATCCCAGGATCAAAAATTGGTATAAGTTCAGATCAATTTTTTGAATTAAAAAAATTACCAAAAAATATATCAATAGTTGGCAGTGGTTATATTGCATTAGAATTTGCGTTTTTGTTGAAAAATTTAAATTATGGAGTCAATTTAATTATAAGAAAAAAGACAGTTCTTAATGAATTTGATCCAGATATTGGAAAACGTATTTTAGAGTATGCTGTAAAAAAAGGAATAAAAGTTTTTAACGAAACTTCATTAAAAGAGATTAAAAAATCCGGAACAAAAATCAATATTGTTACTAATAAAAAAACAATCAAAACAAATTTATTAATTTATGCAATCGGAAGATCGGCAAATATAGATAGTCTTAATTTAGAAAATACAAAAATTAAATTAGATAAAAAAAGAGCAATTAAAGTTAATAATAACTCAAGATCAAACGACCAGTCTATTTATGCTATTGGCGATGTGACTAATCGAAAAAATTTAACACCAGTTGCTATTAGAGAGGCAATGATTTTATTTGATCATATTAGGGGCAAAAAACCTCAATTAACATTAGATTATAATAAAGTCGCATCTGCAATCTTTACCCAGCCAGAAGTCGGATCAATTGGATATGGGGAAAATGATCTTATTAAACTCAAGAAAAAGTATAAAATATTAACTACTGAGTTTGGTCCTCTCAAGTACTCTTTTATGAAAAATAAAAAAAGCAAAGTATTTATAAAGGTTATGTATGATCCAAGATCAGAAAAAGTTTTAGGTTTAATTTATATTGGAGAGAGTGCAGCTGAAATTATTCAATCATTGGCAATTGCCTTTCAAAAAGGATTGTATCTTAATGATCTAAGACAGACTGTCCCTGTTCACCCTACATCATCTGAGGAATTAGTTACAATTTTTTAATTTTCCAAAATTTTTTTGCAAGTCTCATGAAGAATGGAGTGCAAATTAACTAATTGCTCGAAATTATGGTTATACCCTCCTCCAAGGACACCGCATAAAGGTATATTTCTTTTAAAAAAATTATTAATGACTAATTCTTCTCTATTTCTTATTCCAGTTTCAGTAATATTTAATTTACCCAATCTATCTTCAAAATGAACATCTACTCCAGCGACGTAAAAAACAAAATCAAATTGAATGTCTCCAATTTTTTGAAGTAATTGGTTCACAACATTAAGGTATTCTTCATCTTTAATTCCATCTTCAAGCTCAATATCTATATTGCTTTTTTGTTTTTTTGATGGATAATTTTTTTTAGAATGAATACTCACAGTGAAAACACTGTCATCACTTTCGAAAATTTTAGCAGTCCCATCTCCTTGGTGCACATCCAAATCTAAAATTAAAATTTTTTTATATTTATATTTTTTTTTTAAATAACTAGTAGCAACAGCAACATCATTAAAAACACAATAACCGTTACCCTGATTTGAAAATGCATGATGAGAGCCACCCGCAGTATTGCACGCTAGCTTATGTTTTACCGCAAGTTTTGAAGCCAGAACGGTACCGCCTGTTGCAACAAAAGATCTTCTTCTGACACTTTTAACTAATGGAAAACCAAGTTTTCTTATTTCATCTTTATCTAATGATAAATTGTTAATTTTATTAATATATTCCTCAGTATGAACATTTAATAGAGTTGTTACTGAAACTTCATCAGGCTCAAAAGTATTATACTTTGTCGCTATATTTTTTTTTCTAAGTAATTTTATTAATTCACCAAATTTTTTAATTGGAAAACGATGATCATCTCCTATTTGAGCAACATAATCAGGGTGATTTATAATTGGTATCATTATAATGCTGCTTCATTTATTAAATGGTCTGCAAAGGCAAAAGAAGCTGACCAAGCAGGACTTATAGCATTAAGTACATGAGTTGTATTTTTTTGATTAATAACAACAAAATCATTAACAAGATTTTTACTTTGAGGATCGAAGATTTGAGAGCGTATACCTACTTTTTGATCAGATAATTCAAGATCATCTGGATTAATATTATTAAACATTTTTTTTATTTGATTAAAAAAACCACGCTTTGTTAACAAGGATAATTCTTGTAATGCTAAAGTGCGAAGTTTGTTTTCATTAAAGATAATTTTTTTACTAAAGTTAAAAATTAAACTAATACTTTCTTTAAGATTATCTCCTAAAATTCCATTATATTGTTCACGCCCAAATACTGGCGTTGAGCTTGGCCCAATATAAAAATCTCCCTGTCGATTATGTGAAGAATGCAAACCTAAAAAAGGATACCTAAGATCTGGAATGGGATAAACTAAATGATTAAGTTTAAAACTTTTGTTTGTAATTTTCCAATATTTTCCTTTAAAAGGTAAAAAGCTGTAACGAAATTCTAGGTTAGAGTTTTTAGCGATTTCATCTGCAAATAAACCGGCGCAATTAAAAATATGTCCAGCTTCAATAGTGTAATTTTGAGTAAATAGTTTTTGTTCACTAATTTTTAAAATCTTAGAATTATAATTAATTTCAACATTCATTTTTTTTAAATTTTCAATCAATGATCTTGAAACTTCTTTAGGATCTGCAACAGAGGTAAATGGCACATGCAAACCATATTCAAACTGACAATTCGTATTGGGCTCTATTCGTTTTATCTCTTCATTTTTAATTTTATTAATTTCAACACCATTTTTTTTGGCTCGATTAAATAAATTTTCTAAATTTGAATAAGAGTATTCTGAAGTTGGAAGTAGTAACTTGCCACACTCATTAATCCAAAGATTTTCAGATTTAATATATTCTTTAAGTTCTTTCACACCCGTCACACAAAGATTTGCTCTCAAAGATCCTGGTTCATAATAAATTCCACTGTGAAGAACGCCGCTATTTCTACCTGAGCCATGAGAGATGGAATTTGGTTCTTTTTCGAAAATAACAATTTTAGAGTTATTAAATTTTTGTTTTAATTTAAAAGCAAGTGTTAACCCAATTATTCCACTACCAATAATCGCAAAATCGTATTTCATTTGTTTTTAAAAAATATAAAATAAGGTTATGAATATTTTTAAAAAATTAACAATACTCACGTTAATATTCTTTACTACCCAATGTGCTTACGTTGATAAAGAAATCTCTAAATCTCAAGAAAAAGAAAAATTTATACTCGAACAATATCTTGGGAAAAAGAGCTCATCATTAAAAGAGCGACTAGGCGAGCCTACTAATATTATTTTTAATTCTCCTTATAAAATTTATGTTTATAAAAAAAGCCAGTTAATCATAACTTGCGAGAGAAGATTCTATATTAATCCAAAAAAAGATATTGTTGAAAAATTCGACAGCCAAAATTGTATTAATAAGTGATCAACAAATCCTATTTAAATACGGTTAAAGAAGTTACCGATAAAATTATTGATTTAAGAAAGAAAAGAAAAAATATTTTTTGTTTAATCTCTGGCCCTCAAGGGTCAGGCAAAACTACATTTTCATCTCATGTAAAAAGTGAGCTACAAAAAAATAAGCTTAAGGTGCTTGTCTTATCCATTGATAATTTTTATTTAGCCAAAAAAGATAGGAAAAATTTATCTAATAAAATTTCAAATCTATTTTTAACTAGAGGTGTACCAGGTACTCATAATCTTAAATTATTAAAAGAAGTTCTAAAAAAATTTAAATCTAAGAAAAAAAATAAATTTAAATTACCGTTATTCTCTAAAGGGCATGATGATATTTTAAAATCAAAATTTATAAATCTAAATTTTCCATATGATGTTTTTATTTTAGAAGGATGGTGTGTCGGTTATCAGGGGAGTTCTATCTCAAGATTAAAAAAACCTGTAAATCAAATGGAAAGATTATTAGACAAAAATTTGAAATGGAGAAATCATGTGAATCAGGTGAGCAAGAAATACGCATCTTTAATTTATAAAAAATCTGATTTTTCAATCTTTTTAAAAATCCCTTCATTTAATCAAGTTTTTTATTGGAGAAAAAAACAAGAGCAACAAATTCCAAAAAAATTGAGGATGAATAATAATCAACTTAAGAAATTTATAAGTTTCTATCAAAGAATTACGATAGATTTATTAAAAGATTATAAAAAATGTTTTAATAGTTTTATTCCAATAGACTCTAGACATAATTTTGGAAGGTATAAAATATTGAAATGAAAAAAGTAAAAATTTTAGATGATAGCCAAAATGAAATTGAGGTAGATATAAAAACTTTCTATCAGCATTTAAAAAAATATCACTCTACAGGTGAATCTCTCCATGAAGAGCAGGGTCATTATTTTACAGTAGACGAGAAATTTAGAAAAAAAATTAAACAACTACTTGATTCAAATTCATAAAAAATATACAAACTCGATGTCGATTTGAGACAGCTTGCGGACTAAGATACAGCTAAAGCGTACTACCCAAAAGCTTAGATAATCATTTTGACTAAAATGAATAACTAAGGAGAAACAATGACAACAGAAAGCAAAAATCCAGAGACGATAGGTCTTCATGGAGGAACTTTTAGAAGAGACGAAAGTCAAACTTCTGTAGCAGTTCCAATTCACCAAACAACTTCATTTCAGTTTAATTCTGCAGAACATGCTGCAAATTTATTTGGTCTAAAAGAGTTTGGTAACATTTATACAAGAATTATGAATCCAACCAATAATGTGTTGGAGGAAAGAGTAGCTGCATTAGAAGGTGGAGTTGCTGGCTTATGCGTAAGTTCAGGTCAAGCAGCGTCTGCATTTGTAATTCAGAATTTATGTAATGCAGGTGATAACGTAGTTGCTTCAACTGATTTATATGGTGGAACAGTAAACTTATTTAACAATACTTTAAAAGCTATGGGCATTGAAGTTCGTTATGCAGATCCAGCTGATCCAGAAAATTTTAAAAAAGCAGTTGATGATAAAACAAGATTGTTTTATGCAGAAACTCTTCCAAACCCATCTTTAAGAGTTTTTCCAATCAAGGAAGTTGCAGATATTGGAAAGCCACTTGGTATTCCTCTAGTTATGGATAACACATCTTGCCCCGTAATTTGCAAGCCAATTGAACACGGAGCAGCAATTGTTATGCATTCACTTACTAAGTTTATTGGAGGACATGGAAATAGTATTGGTGGAATTATTGTAGACTCAGGTCAATTTGATTGGTCTGTTAATAAAGATAGACAACCAAATATTTGGCAACCTGATGCATCTTATCATGGTGCAGTTTGGGGAGATGCAGTTCCACAATTAACTGGCGCTAATATTCCTTTTATTATCAGAGCAAGAGTTGTTTTATTAAGGGATCTTGGTTCTGCAATCAGTCCTTTTAACTCTTTTCAAATCATTCAAGGATTAGAAACAGTAGCTTTAAGAATGAAGCAACATTGTTCTAATGCTGAAAAGGTAAAAGACTTTTTATTAAAACACTCTAAAGTCGATAAAGTAATTTACTCATCTCTTCACGAAGGTGAAATAGGAGATAGAGCGAAAAGATACTTCAAAGGTGGAAATGGTGCTTTAATGGGTATCGAGCTTAAAGGTGGATTAGAAGCAGGTAAAAAATTCATTGATAATTTAAAAATGCTTTACCATGTTGCAAATATTGGTGATGCAAGATCTCTTGCTATTCACCCAGCAAGTACAACTCACTCGCAGTTAAGTGAAGCAGATATGCTTAAAGCTGGTGTAACGCCAGGTTATGTAAGATTGTCAATTGGTATTGAGCATCCAGATGATATCATTGCTGATTTAGATCAAGCATTAAACGCATAAGTTTGATTAATTTTAAAAAGGCCGTAATATTAATTACGGCCTTTTTTTTATGAATATAGAAAATTTAGCAGTTATTGTTGGTGGAACAGGAGCAATAGGAAATGCTATTGCAAATGAATTAGAAAAACTTGGGTTTGAGGAAGTTTTAAAAATCGGAACCAAAACTAATCCCTCAATCGATTTTAATGATGAAAATACAATCATAAAAACTACAGAGTTTATAAAAAACAAAAATAAGCCAATTTCAATTTTATTTGATGCAACAGGAATTCTCCATCATGATGACTCAATGCCAGAAAAAACTCTAAAAAGTATCGATATTAATTTTGCAAAAAAAAACTTTTTAATCAATTCAATTGGACCAGCGCTTTTAATTAAGCATTTTGTTCCTTTGCTTGATAGTGAAAATAAATCAGTTTTTGCAACTTTGTCAGCTAAAGTTGGGTCAATCAGTGATAATGGTTTTGGTGGATGGTATTCTTATCGCGCCTCAAAAGCAGCTTTAAATCAACTGATAAAAACAGCATCGATAGAAATGAAGGTAAAAAATAAGCAGGCAATATTTTTAGCTCTTCATCCTGGAACAGTTAAATCAAATTTATCTCAACCATTCCAAAAAACTAATCTTAAGATTCAAGAACCAGAAGAGTCTGCAAAACACTTGGTTAAAATTATTAATTCAGTTGATCAATCTCAAACTGGAAAGTTTTTTAATTGGGATGGATCTGAGTTACCTTGGTAATTACTGAATAGTAATTCTATGCATCACACGGTGTGCATTAAAATCATTTACAGGATTGTGAAGCACTGAATAATTTGACCATAAGGCTAAACAATTTGGCTCCCATTCAAAACCATAAATAAATTCATCTTTAGTTTGATGTTCAACTAATTCTTTCATTAATTTTTTACTCTCTTCATCATCAATATCGCAAATTTTAATTGCATGACCTGGTGACAGATAAAGAGATTTTTTTTTATTTCTTTCATTTTCTTTAACAATATTATGAATTGCGCTTAGTGATTTTGGATCAATTCCTGTTCCTTTTTCTTTTACTCTATTATTTCTTGTTTTTGAAATTGGACCATCAGCGCTAAAAACTGCTTTCAAATTTTTTAATTTTTCTTTCATGCTATCATCAAGAGTTTCGTAACTTCTATATTGGGATGCAAAAAGAGTATTTCCTTTACCTTTTTCAGGAGTTTTAATCGAATATAACATCGTAAATCTTGGTGGCTCTTTTGTATATGTAGAATCTGTATGCCAACCTTCTCCAAACATAATTTGTTCATCTGGTTTTTTTTCAACAACAGTAATTTCAGGGTGACCTTCTAAACCTTCAAGCATCGGATATTCAGCTAGAGGACCAAATTGTTTTGCAAACTTAATATAAGTTTCTGAGTCTAATTTTTGATTTCTAAAAAAAACTACACCGTATTCAGCCAATGCATCTTTAACTTCTTCTATAATGTCATTATTAAATTTTGACAATTCAGCTTCAATGATTGCGCCGACGTTATTTTTATTAGGAGTAACTTTAATATGATTGTACATGTTATTATTTAACTATGTTGACTATGTAAAGTCAATTGATACAAAAATTAGCAGATGTTTAGAATTATATTTATTTTTATAGTATTTTTATCCTCTCCTAGCTTTGCGGAAAAGAGATTAGGACCTGATGATTACAAAGAATTAGTAAATTTAGGATATAATAAAAAGGATGCATACGCAGACGATTATTCGAAAACCAAAGCGTACTGGTTTAAGCTTGAAGAGCATTTAGAAATAAAACCTAAATATTTAGCGTTATTGTCACAAAAAATGACAGTTAATGGAAAAGAAACCGTCAATCAACATATCTACAATAGCAAACACCATTTTTTTGGAGATAAAAAATCAAAATGTGTAGGTAAAAAAGGTTTGATCGTCGGTCCATTAAATTTACAAAAATGTAATTATTTAAAACCTAAAATTGTAGATGATACAGATTTACCAAAAGATACTTTTATAAATATGGCTTTAGATCATTGCAATGAAACTAAAGTCAAGAACTTAAAAACAGAAGACGGTAAAGAATTAAAAATTTCTGACACAAAAAAATGTTCTATAAAATTTATAAATTTTTCAAAGTATGAGTTTGCTAAAGTTCTAAAAGAAGTTGGTAAAGATATAGACCGTCCAAAAAAAGAAAAAAGTAAATCTTCAAATGTAAATTTAGATAAATATAAAAAACAATGTGAGGATTTGGGTTTTAAGCCAAAGACAGAAAAATTTGGTGAATGTGTGTTAAGGTTACTAGAGGCAGCTAACTAGTTATTAGCAATATAAGATTTTAACTCAGAATATTCCTCACACTTACAATTTTCTAATTTTACCAAAATTAAATTAGCTTTATCTTTTCTTTTTGTATCGACATAGAGTTCTCCTAAGTATTCTAGGGCTCCTTTGTGGTTTGGATCAATTTTTAAAGCTTTGTTATAATTTATTTCAGCGTTTGAAAGGTCGCCACTTTTTCTCAAAGCAAAGGCATATTCATTCAAGATATCAGGATCTTGTTGATATTTATTTTTTTGTAAAATTTCCTCTAACAGTTTTACAGCTTCTGAATAATTTTCTTTTTTAATTAGTTTTACAGCTTTTTTATACGCTCTTGGTTTAACAACAGTATTGTCATCATCACTTCCTGCGGCATAAGCGTTGAGTGATAAAAAAAAGGACACTAAAAGGACTAAAAAAGTTTTCATAAACACCCATATATATTAAAATTTATCAATGGAAAGTATTTATAAATCTGATGTTGTTATAGTTGGCTCTGGAATTTCAGGATTAATGACTGCTATTTCATTATATCCAAGAAAAGTAACTTTAGTGACGAAACGTAAACTAGGGGAAATGTCATCCAGTGCTTGGGCGCAAGGTGGTATTGCGGCAGCGGTAACAAAAGAAGATAGTCCAAAAAAACACTTCGAGGATACTTTAAAAGCCAGTTCCGGACTAAGCAATGAACAAGCTGTGAAAGTTATTACTGATGATGCTTTGGATGTAGTTAAATTTTTAGAAAAAATTGGAGTAAGATTTGATAAGGATAATGATGAATTCACATTATCTAAAGAAGCTGCGCATTCTTATAGAAGAGTATTAAAAATTAATGGAGATCAATCAGGTAAATATTTAGTCAGTCACCTCATCGATTATGCAAAACAACAAGGGCATATTACCTTTGTTGAAGATGTTTCTGTTGATCACATCATTCAAAAAGATAATAAATGTCATGGAATAATGGGGCATATTCATAAAAATGAAGTTGCTGATAACTTTGTATTTTTCCAATCGCCCAACATTATTCTTGCAACTGGAGGATTAGGAAGCATTTATGCTCATACGACCAATCCTAGAGATGTATATGGAGAAGCTATTGCCATGGCTGCCCAAGCTGGCGCAAAACTTGTCGATCTAGAGTTCGTTCAATTTCATCCAACAGCTTTAGATGTTGGAATTGATCCAGCGCCATTATTAACAGAAGCCATAAGAGGAGAAGGTGCTTTTATTGTTGATGAAAATAATCATCGATTTGTATTTGATGACAATGATTTAGGCGAGCTCGCTCCTCGTGATATTGTATCAAGATCAATTCATAATCATAAGCTCAAAGGTCATTCCACTTTTTTAGATTGTAGACATTTTAAAATTGATTTTAAATCAATGTTTCCAACAGCTTCATACTATTTAAAACAAGCTTCTATTGATCCAATGAAAGATTTGATACCTATTATACCCGCAGCTCATTATCATATGGGTGGCATCAAAGTTGACATTGATGGAAAAACAAGCGTTGAAGGATTATGGGCATGTGGCGAATGTAGTTCAACAGGAGCGCATGGTGCAAATCGTTTAGCAAGCAACTCTCTTTTAGAAGCATTTGTTTTCTCAAGACGAATTGCTAATAAAATAAATTCTGAACCTCCAAAACAGAGTCACAAATTAATTAATATAGAAAATTATATTCCCAAAGAGAAAACAATAAGCAAAATTAGAGCTAAGAAATATATATGGCAATTAAGATCTGCAATGAATAAATTTGTTGGAGTAGAAAGAAATGAATCTACTTTAAACCAAGCATTTATAGAGTTTCTTCGAATAGAAAGAGAAGCAGATAAGTTATCTGCAAAGTTAAAAGATATGCTTCTTGTATCCAAACTTATCACTTATGCCGCACTACAGAGAAAAGAAAGTCGCGGTACTCATTTTAGAACTGATTATCCAAGCCAAAATAGTCAATTGTTAAAAAGAAATATTTTTGAGCAAAATGATTTAGTTGATTACTTAGATAAAAAATTTAAAAAAGCCGTCTGATTATGGGAAGAACAGTTTATTTAAACGGCGAGTATCTTGATGAAGCGCAGGCAAAAATTTCAATTTTTGATCGTGCTTTGCTTTTTAGTGATGCATTGTATGAAGTAACTTCAGTATTAGACGGCAAATTAATAGATTTTAAAAATCACATGAAACGGCTTGATAGATCAATGACAGAGTTAAATTATCCAAAATTATTAGACCATAAGGATCTTGAATTATTTCACAGAGAATTAGTAAAAAAAAATAACTTGAAAGAAGGTGTAGTTTACCTTCAAGTCTCACGCGGTGTAGCTGAGAGAAGTTTTGATTTTCCAGACAAAAAAACAGAGTTAACCGTTACAGCGTTTACACAAGTTAAAGACCTACTCCAAAATGATGCAGCTTTAAAAGGAATTAAAGTTATGACCATTGATGATATGAGATGGAAACGTTGTGACATCAAAACAGTACAACTTTTATATCCCTCATTTGCTAAATCCTCTGCAGTTGAAAAAGGTTTTGATGATGCTTGGATGGTTAGAAATGGATATATTACTGAAGGAACATCTAATAATGCATGGATCATTAGAAAAGGAACTGTGATTACAAGGCAGTTTGATAACTTAATATTAAGAGGAATTACGAGAGAAGCAGTTATCGAATGTGCAGAGGAATTAAATTACAAAGTAGATTTTAAAAATTTTACAATTAACGAAGCACAAAGCGCAGATGAAGCGTTTGTAACAAGTGCTACAACTTTTGTTACACCGGTAATCAAAATCAATAAGTCGACAATTGGAGATGGAAAACCAGGAAAATTCACTAAATTGTTGCGTGAAAAATATATCGAAAAAGCTAAAAAAATAGCGATTTAATTTTATCTAAAGACTCGTATTGGGTGAATTAGGAAATTTTTGATTCAAAAAAGAAACGAATACGAATAGGACTTAGGTGTGTGCTTGAGTTTGCTCACTTCATGTCCCCTGTTAGTTAAATTTAAGCACACCAAAACATTCTATATCATCAAATCAAGTATTCCGTTTTTAGATATCTAATTTTTGTAATGCTGGTTATCCAGATTAGCGCTTTTTTGTAACCGCCAACTATCTAAATTCCGCATAACAACAAAATTTAATTTAAGGAGAATAAAATGAAAAAAATAAGTCACTACTTATCTTTTGCACTGTTCGCTTTAATATTCCTAGTAGAACCCAGTTTTTCTGCCGAAAGCAAGGTAGGGGCTGAAACACAATATATTTTTAATACATTATTATTCTTAATATGTGGTTTTCTAGTAATGTTTATGGCGCCAGGTTTTGCAATGTTGGAATCAGGGATGGTAACATCTAAAAGTGTATCAACTATTGCGGCAAAAAATATTGGTTTATTTTCTATTGCTGGAATCATGTTCTGGCTTGGAGGATATAATTTAGCATACGGTATTCCTGAAGGTGGATACATTGGTTCGTTCATCCCTTGGAGCGATGGATCAAAATTAGATACTGGTTACTCAGACGGATCTGATTGGTTCTTCCAAATGGTATTCTGTGCAACAACTGTATCAATTGTTTCAGGTACATTAGCTGAAAGAATTAAAATTTGGCCGTTCTTTATTTTTGCAGCAATTTTAACTGGTGTAATTTACCCAATCGAAATGGGTTGGCAGTGGGGCGGAGGCTGGTTAGCAAAAGCTGGTTTTTCTGATTTTGCTGGTTCAACTCTTGTTCACGCTGCTGGTGGTGCTGCAGCTTTAGCTGGTGCAATTGTTTTAGGTCCAAGACTTGGGAGATTTGCAAGATCTGGTGATAAACCTATGCCACCATTTGCAAATTCATCAATTCCACAAGTAACTATCGGTGTATTTATCCTTTGGTTTGGTTGGTTTGGATTTAATGGTGGATCACAATTAGCTTTAGGTACTGTGGATGATGCAACAGCTGTTGCAAAAATTTTCATCAACACCAACTTAGCTGCTTGTGGTGGTGTAATTGCTAATGCACTAATCACTAGATTTTTAACAGGTAAGACAGATGTTATTATGATGTTAAACGGTGCTTTAGGAGGATTAGTTGCAATTACAGCTGAACCATTAGCGCCAACACCTGGTGCTGCAATTATTATTGGAGCAATTGGTGGTGCAATCGTTGTGTTGGGAACTAAACTACTATTCAAATTAAAAATTGATGATGTAGTTGGAGCAATTCCTGTACACATGTTCGCTGGAATTTGGGGAACATTAGCAGTTCCTTTATCAAATGCCGACACTAACTTTGGGGCACAGTTCCTAGGAGTGATTAGTGTTATAGCTTTTGTCTTCGTAGTATCATTTGTAATTTGGAAGGTGATGGCAAGTACATTTGGAATTAGAGTAAGTAAAGAAGCCGAAACTAAAGGTACAGACGTAGCTGAAATCGGAGTTATTGCATACTCAATAAGAGATTAAACATAGTTAGTTTAATTTATCTAATAAAAGGCCCAGACTTAAAATCTGGGCCTTTTTATTTTTGTCATAACTGAATTGCATAAACAATATTATTAATTTTAATTCATTTTATTAAAATATAGCTATGAATTGGAAAAAATTAGAGACCTTTAAAGAAATATCAAAATACAAAAGTTTTAACCGTGCCTCAAAGGTTTTAAATAAATCTCAATCGAGTTTTAGTCGAGATATTATGAGTTTAGAAAAAGATTTAGGATTTAAGTTATTTAGTCGACATATGAAAAATGGAATACAATTAACTAATAAAGGTAATGAGTTATTAAAAATAGTAAGTGAGTTTAAAGATAACTTGAGTTTATTTGTTAAAAATCACTAAGATCAGTCCTAATATAAAAATTAATATTCCGACAATCTCAATAGCTCTAATCTTTTCCTTAAACATAAATCTTGAAGAAATATAACTAAACAAAAGTTCTATTTGACCAACAGTTCTTACCAAAGCAGCTTGGACTAATGAGAAAGAATAAAACCAAAATACTGTTGCTGCAAAACCAAATAATCCAGCTAAAAAACTTAACTTTATGTTTGATTTAATTTTATGAAATTGGTTTATTTCAAAAAATAAAAGATAGATCGTTATCAAAGTGGTTTGCACAATTGTGGCAGCAAGAAGCGTAATTAAAGCCTTATCAAAATTTTTTTCTGTAAACGTTATAAATTCCATTGATCCACGGAAAAAAACAATACTCAGCGCTAGTAAAGTTCCACAAAAAATTCCAACAATTGTGGATTTTGAAAAAAAACCATCAAGAATGTTTTTAAGATCTTTTGTTGAAAAAATAATAACACCAAAGGTAGAAATGATTATTCCAAAAATTGCATATATACTAAGGTGGTCTTTTAAAATTATAAATTCAAAAAAAGCAATTTGAATAACCTCAGTTTTGCTTAATGCAGTACCAACTAAAAAATTAGTAAATTTAAAAAGATATAAAAATAAAAAGGTAAACGTGATTTGAAATACAGAACCTAGGATCACATATAGAATAAAATTATGACTTTGAATTGCTGATAAAAAATAATCATAATTTCCGTAATAAAAGTAAAAAATAGAAAAAATAATTGGAAGTGCAAATGCAAACCTCACATAAGTTGATGCCATTAAGGATATTTCTGAGTTTAATTTTTTTTGAATACTTGATCGTGCATTTTGAAAAAAAGCACCAAGTATTGATGTAACAATCCAGTTCATAAAATAAAAAACGATTTATATTTATTTTATTTCTTTAGGTAATAATTGAGAAGGAATATTTTGATATGATACTGGTCTCAAAAATCTAAAAATAGCTTTAGATCCTACCGATGTAGTTCTTGTATCAGACGTTGCAGGGAAAGGTCCTCCGTGCACCATGGCATGACAAACCTCAACTCCAGTAGGAAATTGGTTATAAATAATTCTACCGGCTCTATCTTCTATTAAACTGATAAATTCTTCAGATACCTCTTCAACATTATTCGAATGAAATGAAATAGTTAACTGACCTTCTATTTTTTTTGCAATTTCGTTGAAATCTTGATCATTTTCACATTTTATAATTAATGAAGTAGAACCAAATATTTCATCCGATAACTCTTGATCTTTTTTAAATTCATTAGCGCTTGTTTCAAATAAATGAGGGATACATTGATTAGCGTTGCCATTTTTTTTGCCTTCACCAACTAGTGTTATATTGTTTTTACTTTTAAACTTTGAGACACCTTCCTCATATGCTTTTGCAATTACATTGCTAAGCATAGTCTGGCTGTTTTGTTCTTTTATTTTTTCTGCAAGTTTAGATTTGAAATTTTCATAATTCTTTGAATTTTGTGTAATAATTAAACCAGGATTTGTACAGAATTGACCAGCACCCATCTGCAAAGAAACTAAAAAACCTTCAATAAATTTATCTGGATTTTCTAGAACAGAGTTAAACACAAATACTGGATTGATACTGCTCATTTCAGCATAAACCGGAATTGGCTCATTTCTACTTTGAGCTGTTTTAACGATTTGTAATCCACCGTTTCTTGATCCTGTGAAACCTACAGCTTTGATATATTTATTTTTAACTAAACCTTGTCCAACAATATTACCTGAACCGAATAACAGTGAAAAAGTTCCATCAGGTAAATTATTTTTTTTAACAGCATTTTGAATACATCTTCCAATAATTTCTGAAGTTCTAGGATGAGAACTATGAGCTTTTACGATGACTGGACAACCGGCCGCCAGGGCCGAAGCTGTATCACCTCCTGCCACTGAAAATGCCAAGGGAAAGTTACTTGCTCCAAACACTGCAACTGGACCTATAGCAACATTTCTTAATCTCAGATCTGGCCTTGGAAGAGGTTGTCTGTCAGGTAATGCTTCATCAATAGTAGCATCAGTATGTTTCGAATTTCTAATAAATTCAGCAAACATTCTTAATTGACCAACTGTTCTTCCTGTTTCGCCTGTAATTCTTGCCTCAGGCAAACCTGTTTCTTCAGGGGTAATTTTTAACAAAGTTTCTTTAACAGTCTCTATTTCTTCAGCAATCGTATCCAAAAATTTTGCTCTATCTTCAAAACTAGTATTTTTATACTTATAAAATGCATTATTAGCTAACTCACAAGCATGCTCCAATTGTTTTTCAGTTGCTCCTTTATATCCAGGAGATAATGTATCATTTGTAGATGGGTTTTTAGCAGAGACTTCTTTCTCACTTCCAGTCTCTTCTTTTAAACCAATAATTAAATTTCCATTTAAATTCATAATTAATTGATGTAGGTTCTAACTAATTATGAAAATAATTCAATTCCTAAAAGATAATAAATGTAACGTTGGTTACGTAGAAAATGACAAAGTTAATATTATAAAAAATTTTAATTTATCATATGATTTATTTAATGAAGCAATTAACAGCGGTGAAAAAATTGAAAATTTAATTGAAAGTAATAAGTCAAATGAAATTTTAGATTATCAAGAAATATATAATTCAAACTCGCTTTTGCCACCTATTACTCATAAAGATCCATCACATTTTTATGTGACAGGCACAGGACTGACCCATCTTGGCAGCGCAGATTCTAGAAACAAAATGCATGCTACAAAAGAAGAGGAAATGACAGATTCAATGAAAATGTTTAAAATTGGAATTGAGGGTGGAAAGCCAGAAAAAGGTAATATTGGAGCCCAACCTGAATGGTTTTACAAGGGTAATGGAGACAATATCTCTGCGCCTACGGAAACGATTTATATCCCAGACTTTTCTTTAGATGGATCAGAAGAGCCTGAAGTAGTTGGTATTTATATGATTAATGAAAAAGAAGAAGTTGTGAAAATAGGTTATTCAATTGGTAATGAATTTTCCGACCACGTTATGGAAAAACAAAACTATTTATATTTGGCTCATTCAAAATTACGCCAATGTTCTTTTGGACCCGAAATTAACCTGGGCAGCATCCCTAGCGAGGTAAAAGGTAAATCAAAAATTATTAGAGATAATAAAGTTATTTGGGAAAAAGATTTTTTAAGTGGCGAAAAAAATATGTCACACTCTATAGAAAATCTTGAGCATCATCATTTCAAATATGAAATTTTTAGAAAACCTGGTGATTTACATATCCATTACTTTGGAACAGCAACGCTAAGTTTTTCTGACGGCATCAAAGCACAGGATGGTGATATTTTTGAAATTAGTTCAGATAGTTTTGTTATGCCTTTAAAGAATAAGTTAAAAATTAAATCAAAAGAAATTGTTAAATTTAAAAATCTAATAAGTTTGAATTAATTTGCGACGCAACATTTAACATTAAGCGTCACTTTTCTACTTGATAATAGTTCTCAGTTTTGCTTATCTACCTGAAACTTAACGGGGAGAAAAAATGAAAAAATCAAGAATACTTCAAGCTTTCTTAGCTTTAGTATTAGTCTTTGACGTACCATTTTTAGATATCAACCTGAACAAAGCTGAAGCTGGATCGCATAGTAAAAAAGCTATTCAATCAATCACTCACGCTGGTTTTGGTGGTGGTACTGACGTTACTACTAGAATGATGCTTTTAAGAACAAGAAGAGTTCTTAAGCAAGACATGCAACTAGTAAACAAAAAAGGTGGCGGTGGAGCTGCATCAATGGATTACTTAATGTCACAACCGGCAGACGGTAATTCTATTTTGACTTGGACAACAGGTCATGCTGTTTCTATGGCACTTGGTAAAACAAAAGTTAAATTAAGCGACATGGTTCCTTTAGCAAGAGGAACTGATGATCCACAATTATTTGTTGTGAACTGTAAGAGTAGCTTTAAGGATGCAAAGAAATTTGTAAGCCAACAAAAGAAAAAATCTTTCTCTTATGGAACAACACATACAGGTGGTATCGATGATGTGAGTGCAGTTGCATTTACTAAGAAGGGTAAATTAAAAGATCCTAAAATCGTTGCTTATAAAGGTGTTGGACCTATTAAAACAAACTTAATCAAAGGTGATATTGATGTAGGTGTTTTAAATTTAGGTGAAGCACTAACAGAAATTAACGAAGGTAAACTTTGTGTTTCAGTTGTTCTAGCAAATAAAAGAATGGCTAAACTTAAAGATGTACCAACTGCTAAAGAACTTGGGATTCCAGTTTCTTTATCTACTGTAAGAGGTTTCGTAACTAAAAAAGGAACTCCAGCAGATCAAGTAAAAAGACTTGAAGCAGGTATGTTAAAAGGAATGAGCCACAACTATTACAAAAATTTCTTAACTGAAATTGGACTGGATCAGTCAAGTGTAGTTGGAGCTGATGAGTGGGGTAAGCAGATGGAAGAAATGCTTAATGAAATGACTGCTCAGTTAAAAGCTTTAGGTTACATTAAGTAATACTATAACGAATGAATAGTAATTCATTTGAAAAAAAGGGCGGATTTTTATCCGCCCTTTTTAGTTCTGAACTAATTTTATTATTTTTTATTTTCTGCTTTTCAATTTTTTTGTTTGTAACAACTTTTTATTTTGATGAGGTTCCGCCAATTTTGGTAAGAGGAATTCAACCTGCAACTTTTCCGAAAATTCTACTTGGGCTAATTTTTTCACTTAACTTACTATTAGTTTATTTTTATTTTAGCCGGCCCAAAAAAGATTATGAAAAGCAAAGTAGAATTTTTTATAAAACTGTAGGCATATTTATTATTTTTCCACTAATAGCTCTAAAAGTTGATCTGATATTGGCATTAATGCTAAGTTCAATTGCAATAACTTATTTTTGGGGTGAAAAAAATTTATTATTAAATCTTTTTTTATCAATTGTATTTCCAATTTTAGTTTTTTTATTATTTGAAGGTGTGCTTGGATTAAGGTTTCCACCAGGCATATTAACTAATCTTTATTATAATTGGTAATGATTGAAAATTTATCCTACATGATTGCACCAATTTTAAGCACCAAGCTTTTAATTATTCTTTTTTTAGGAACTTTGTTTGGATTGATCCTAGGAGTTTTGCCTGGACTTGGTCCAACAACAGGAGGGGCATTAATTCTTCCATTTACAATTACCCTAGACCCTTTGTCGGCAATTGTTTTGTTAACTGCAATTTATTGTGCAGGAACATATGGAGGTGCGATTACAGCAGTTCTTATTAATACCCCAGGTACGCCTGCAGCAGCTGCAACTTGTTTAGATGGTTATCCTTTGGCGCAAAAAGGAGAAGCGGGTCGAGCGCTAGGTATGGCAACTTTTGGAAGCGCATTTGGCGGTTTATTCAGCGTTGTAGTATTAGTTCTTTTTGCACCTATTTTAGCAAATATTGCCTATGAGTTTGGTCAACCTGAATATTTTGCTTTAGCTATATTTGGGTTAACAATGCTTGCTTCTATCGGAGAAGGAAGTCCAATTAAAAATTTAATCGCTGGTGCATTTGGTATTTTATTATCAACTGTTGGAAAAGATATAATGGCATCAATCGATCGATTTACTTTTGGTGTAAATGAGTTGACTGAGGGGATTGGGTTTATTCCAGTTGTAGTTGGTATGTTTGCTATGAGTGAATTATTAGTTCAATCTAATTTAACAAATCAAATTTTTGAAAGAATAGCGATGAAAGCTGTAAGACTTCCATCTAAAGATGATTTTAAATATTGTTTTAAAACGATTTTAAGATCATCTGGAATTGGTTCTTTTATAGGCATTCTTCCTGCCGAAGGAGGAACCGTTGCTTCTTTAATAGGATATTCAGAGGCAAAAAGATGGTCAAAAAAACCTGAAGAGTTTGGCAAAGGTGCGATTGATGGAATAGCAGGAGCTGAGACTGCAAATAATGCAGCAACAGGTGGAGCCATGGTTCCAACACTTGCTCTTGGAATTCCAGGTAGCGCTACAACTGCAGTTATTTTAACAGGCTTAATCATTCATGGTTTAAGACCAGGACCAGATTTGTTTAAAGAACAACCTGAATTTTTATATGGAATATTTGGTGCAATGTTTTTTGCAAATATTCTATTTTTTATTTTTGGGTTTTTTGGCGCAAAAATTTTTGCAAGAATAACATTAATTCCTAATCGATTATTATGGCCAATGATATTTACACTATCTGTTTGTGGAACTTATTCTTTAAATCAATCTTTTACTGATGTTTTCTTAATGATTGGTTTTGGAATTATTGGATATGTAATGAGAAAGTTTGGTTTCTCTGTTGTGCCTGTTATTATTGGTTTAATACTTGGGCAATTAGTTGAACTAACATTAAGACAATCTTTAGTGATTTTTGATGGTAATTGGACTTTGTTTTTTACCAGACCAATTGTTGTAACTTTCTTTATTTTATCGGTTGTTGCTTTAATTTTTCCTAATATAAGGAAAAAGAATAAATGATTGAATTAAGAATAATTAAGAATTATTAACCAGGGAGTTTAAATTATGAAAAAAAAAGTAGCAGTTTTATTAGGCGATCCTTCAGGTATTGGTCCAGAGTTAGTTGTTAGATTACTAAACGAAGATATTTCTAATGAAGCCAATGTAGTTGTAATTGGTGAAAAAAAAATATTAGAAGATGGTGAAAATATATCTGGAAAAAAAGTTGATTTTAAATTTGTTACAGATTTCAACGAAGTTCAATTTGATGATAAAACAAAGTTCTTTTTAGATATTTCAAAGGGAACAAACAGAACTTATAAACATGGAGAAGTTTCTGCTGAGTCTGGAAAAAGCGTTCTTGAAGCTATGGATTATGCTTTAGATCTCGCAAAAGAAAAGAAAATTGATGCAATCAACTTTGGTCCTATGAACAAAACAAGTTTAATGATGGGTGGCTGTCAGTACAATGATGAGCATGATTTCATGCAGAATAAACTTGAAATGAAAGAATTTTGTTGTGAATTTAATGTTGTAGATAATTTTTGGACTGCTCGTGTAACATCACATATTCCAATCAAAGAAGTTCCAGAGAACATTACAAAAGAAAACATTTTAAAACCAATTAAGTTGTTAGATCAAACTTTAAAAATGAGCGGAATTAAAAATCCTAGAATAGCTGTCCAAGCACTTAACCCTCATGCTGAATTTGGTACTGAAGAAAAAGATGAAATTATACCTGCTATTGAAGAAGCTAAAAAAATGGGAATTAATGCAGACGGGCCTTTGCCGTGCGATACTTCTTTTATAACCGCATTTAAAAACAAGAATCATGATTGCATAGTGGGAATGTATCATGATGCTTTACAATGTGGATTGAAAGCATTTGGTTTTGATAGAGGGGTAACAGTGTCAGGCGGATTAACTGTTCCTGTAACAACTCCAGCTCATGGAACTGCTTTTGATATTGTTGGAACTAATACTGCTAATCTAGAGCCAACGATTAATTCATTTAAGTTAGCAGTAAAAATGAATTCAGGAACTCAAATTAATTAATGACAAAAATCAAATCGGTAAAAACAAAAGTCTATCAATGGAAAGGTAAAACAGTACCTCCACAAAGTAATTTTTGCACCAATGCATCTGACCTATTATATGAAAAAGGTGATAACATGGGTTCATTCAGATTTCATGAATGGTTAACTTGTGAAATTGAAACCGATGATGGTTTGGTTGGAATTGGTAACTCTGCTTTAGCACCACAAGTTGTAAAGAAAACAATTGATCATTATCTAACGCCTTTAATATTAAATGAAGATCCTTTTGATTATGCTTATCTCTGGGAAAAAATGTACAGAAGAACATTAGCATGGGGACGAAAGGGTGTGGGAATGACTGCCATATCCGCAGTTGATATTGCTATATGGGACTTACTAGGAAAATTAACTAATAAACCAGTGTTCAAGTTATTAGGTGGAAGAACTAAGGAAAAAATTCCTGTTTACGCTTCAAAATTATATAGCCAGCCAATTGAAGATTTAAAAAAAGAAGCCCAAAGTTATGTCGATCAAGGTTTTAAAATGTTCAAGATGCGTTTTGGCTGGGGACCAAAAGATGGCCCTGATGGAGTTAAGAAAAATTTAGAGTTAGTTGAAGCTGTAAGAGAGGTTGTTGGATATGACACAGACCTAATGTTGGAGTGTTATATGGGATGGAATTTAGAATATACAAAACATATGCTACCCAAGTTAATAAAGTTCCAACCAAAGTGGTTAGAAGAGCCAGTGATCGCAGATGATATTCATGGGTATGCTGAACTCAATAATATGAATATGATACCAATTTCAGGTGGAGAGCACGAATTCTCATTATTTGGCTTTAGACAACTGTTAGATCTTAAGGCTGTGAGTTATATTCAATATGACACAAATAGAGTTGGTGGAATTACAGCAGCACAAAAAATTAATGCTTTAGCAGAAGCTTATCAAGTGCCTGTTATTCCTCATGCAGGTCAAATGCATAATTATCATTTAACAATGGCTAATTTAAATTGTCCATTCTCAGAGTTTTTTCCTGTTCATGATGTTGAGATAGGTAATGAACTTTTCTATTATATATTTGAAGGTGATCCGGAGCCAAAAAATGGTTTTATCGATTTAGATGAAAATACTCCTGGTTTAGGAATTAATCTTTCAAATAAATATGAAAAAGACTTCCAAATCATTGAATAAAAAAATTATCAAAAAATGTGAAAAGTGTGATCAAGAAAATGAGACCGTTTACGCAAATTATTTACTTTATGGCTTTATGATTTGTGAGTCTTGTAAACTATCTGATACTTTGTTTCCTATAGTTTAAACATCCAAATAACCCCAAGACCAATAAAGCAAACGGATAAACAATATCTTTATCTGGACGATTTTTATTCTCGATTTTAATTTCAGTTAAAATATCATCAGTTTCAAAACCTGATTTTTTTGCAATACCATTCCATTTAAGCGTATCAATAATGATACTATCTTTTTTTGTGACTAGATTAATACCGTACTCTTCTAATGAATAAGACTGATCAAAGGAATCTTTAGGTATTTCAAACATTTTATATCTTGGTCCGTAGGCTGTTTGTCTTGTAACTTTAATTTGCACTTTTTGATCAGATTGAAATTTAGTTTCATTAATTATTTTTGTATTGAGTTTGACTTGATTAAACTCTGGGTAAAATTGGTCCATGATTAATCCTGGTCTAAATAACGCTAAAGAAATAAGTAAGAATACAATAATTTCATACCATTTTAATTTATTAATAAACCATCCTTGTGTTGCTGCAGTAAATACTAATATTGCAATTAAAGATGTGATCATGACAACAACACCATGGAACCAGTTTTCAATACCAATAAGTAAAAGCTCATTATTAAAAATAAATACAATTGGCAAAATACCTGTTCTCAAACTATACCAAAAAGCCTGAATACCTGTTTTGATTGGATCTGCTCTTGATATCGCTGCAGCTGCATAGGAAGCAAGTCCAACAGGCGGCGTGACGTCTGCCATTAAACCATAATAAAAAACATATAAGTGAATTGCGATAAGCGGGAATACATAGCCTGATGCACTACCAACCTCAACCACAACGTTTGCCATAAGAGCTGCAACAACCAGATAGTTTGCAGTCGTAGGTAATCCCATTCCTAAAATAATACAAAGAAAAGCAGTAAGACCTAAAAGATAAATAATATTTCCACCAGATATCGCCTCAACGATAATAACAAGATTATTACTTAGACCCGTTGATGAAACAGCACCAACAATAATTCCTGCAGTTGCAATTGCGATACCAACACTTACCATATTAACTGCACCTTTTTCAAAACCCGTAATAATTTTGTTAAAAGCATTAATGAAACCAACTTTTGAATTTTGGCTTTCTTTTTTAGAAGTAATTAATTCTTTAACAATAATGATAATAATTAATGAGATAATTGAATAAAATACTGATGATGCGGCAGTCCAATTCATCACTAATAGTAAATAAATTAAAACACCAATTGGAATTAAGTAATGAATACCACTTAAAAATGTTTCTTTTAAAGGAGGAATATCTTTTTCAGGCAAACCTTTAATGTCCAACTTTAATGCCTCTAAGTGAGAAATATAAAAGAGTGCAATATAAGATATTACAGCTGGTAAAAAAGCATGAGTAACAACAGTTAGATAAGGAATACCAAGTAGTTCCGCCATTACAAAAGCTGCAGCGCCCATAATTGGCGGCATGATTTGTCCATTAACAGATGCTGCAACCTCAACAGCTCCAGCTTTAACTGCAGGCAGACCAGTTTTTTTCATAATAGGAATTGTAAAAGTTCCAGTTGTAACTGTATTTGCTACAGATGATCCAGAGATCATACCGGTTAAACCAGAAGCTAAAATAGCAGCTTTTGCAGGTCCGCCTCTCATTTTTCCAACTAGTGCAAATGCTAAATTTAAAAAATATTTACCACCGCCTGCTGCATCTAAAATAGATCCAAATAAAACAAATAAGAAAATAAAACCAACAGAAACACTTATGGGAATACCAAAAATAGCTTCCCCTCCAAGCCAATGATATCCAACTAATCTAGTAATCGATAAACCTGCATGGGCAATAAGATCTGGCATTTGCTGACCAAAAATTGAAAAAATTATAAATATGACAGCGATAAAAACTAAAGGTAATCCAATTGCTCTTCTGGTTGCTTCAAGCAACAAAATCATACCAACAGCACCTAATATCATTTCATATGGAATTTTAATTCCAAATAAATTGATGTTTGCAAGGACGCCTTGACGGTTAACTAAACCTTCGTAGTCAAAGACAATATAAAAAGTTGTAATAATAGAAAGCCCTACAAATAAATAATCATAATATTTTATAGGTTGATTAGAATTTGATTTTTTAGAGGGGTAAATTAAAAAACATAAAATTAATGCAAAAGCTAAATGTATAGCTCTAGCAGGCAAATCAATAAAAATTCCAAAGTTTAAAAGAAATGGAAACGGACTTGCGTACCACAACTGAAACAACGTCCAACAAATTGCAATTCCTGCAACAAGTTTTAGATTAAAACCTTTAAGGTTTCTTTTTACTCCACCTTCGTCATCAATATTTTCAAATTGGTCTGGTGCAGTTCTAATTTCTTCTTTTGACATGATGAGAATTATAAACTTTTGTTTTTTAAAGGAGTATAAAAAAAAGGCCCAGTTTATTAACTGGGCCTTTTAATATCAAAAGACTACATTAAGCCTTTTTCTTTATAATACTTAACTGCTCCTGGGTGTAATGGTGCAGACAAACCATCTTTGATCATTTTTTTAGGATCAAGGTTTGCAAATGCAGGGTGTTGTTTTTTGAAATCATCAAGATTTTCAAAAACAGCTTTCACTACATTGTATACCATTTCTTCAGAAACACTTGCGCTTGTAACAACAGACGCCATCACACCAAAAGTTGTTACATCTTTTTTTGAAGTTTTGTAAGTTCCTTTTGGAATAGTTGCAAAAGCATAGAACGGGTTATCCGCAACTAGCTTTTTAACTTGTGGAGTTGTTAGGTTAATAATGTAAGCACCACAGCCATCAGTTGCTTGAGCAACACCAGCATTTGGCACACCTACAGTATAACCATAAGCATCAATTTTTTTATCACATAGTGCACCTGATTGCTCAGATGAAGTTAACTCAGAAGATGAACCAAAATAACTTTTGTTTACACCGTGAGATTCCATTAGCACTTCAAAAGTTCCTCTTTGACCAGAACCTGGGTTACCAATGTTAACTTTTTTTCCTTTTAAAGATTTCCAATCTTTGATCTTAGATCCTTTTCTTGCGATAATTTGAAAAGGCTCTGGGTGAGCAGAAAATACCGCTCTTAGATCTTTGAAAGGTTTTACTTTATCTGGCTTAGAACCATTATATGCATGATACTGCCAGTCAGACTGAGCTACACCAAATTGAAACTCGCCTTGTTGGATCTGACCAATATTATATGTTGATCCACCTGAAGATGGAGCCGCACATCTGTACGCTTTGTCAGTTCCTTTTTTTCTACCGTGCTCGGCAGATTGTAGCTTTGCAACCATTTTACAAATAGCGTTACCAACTTGGAAATAAACTCCAGTTGCACCACCAGTACCAATTGTAAAGAATTCTGCAGATTTTACAGAAGTACTGAAAGGTAAACTAAAAGCAAAAATTGCTAAAGCTGACGCGAAAGAAGCAAATAGCTTTTTCATTATTGTCCCCCTTAATTAATTAAAGTTTGAGGAAAAATACTATAGCCGAGTAATGATATCAACCGTTGAGTTATGCGTATTTTTTTGCAAAGTTGATAATTTGTTGAACACCATCAACAATTTTTGGAGCGTATTTTGGTAAATTTTCTTCAGTAATATCCGTGTCTTTAACTTTTAAAAATTCTGCACCATTAAAGTCAACATAACTCAGTCTAAATATTAATTTTTCAATTGGGAAGCCAAAATCAGACCCAGGCAGTACCGCAACACCTGCTTCATCTAATAAAGTTTTACTAAAATCTTTTGAATTTTTAAATTTTTTATGAAGCATTTTTGTAAAATCTGGCATTAAATAAAAACCGCCCTCTGGTTCAATCATATCAACATCAAGCTGTTTCAATTGCTCGTAAACATAATGAGCAATGATGTGTAGAATTTTTTTAGATTTATTTAAGTATTCAGAGTGATCTTCTTCATAAGCAGTAATGGCTGCAAATTGCGTAGGTGCAGATACGGCGCTAAATGTTTCAGTTCCAAGTACAGCAAGTTTTTCAAAAATCTCGATTAAATTATTTGGTACAGCAAAATATCCCACTCTCCAACCACCAGCTCCAGCCCATTTACTTAAACTGCTACTTACAATCGTATTTTCATGAAAGTGTGAAATAGATTTATAGTTATCTTTAAAATAAAGTTCAGAATAAATTTCATCTGACAAGACAGTAATATTATGTTTAGTAAATACTTCGCCTAACTCTTTTAATAAATGAATATTTGTTCCAGATGGATTATTTGGAGAGTTTAAAATAATGAGTTTATTTTTGCTTTCGATTTTTGATGCAATTTGATCAATATGTTCAGGGGAAATATGCCAATTAGTTTCTTTTTCAGTTTGGATCCAATGATATTTATTTTTAGCAATAATTGCTTGAGGTGCGTAAGAAACCCAACTTGGAACAGGCAAAATAACTTCACCGTCAAACGCAACTTGAAGCAAGAACATTAATTCCTTTGAACCAGGACCTATAATTATATTTTCATGATTTAAATTTTTGTAACCTTTTCTTGTTAAAAATCCGGCTATTGATTTTCTAAGTTCAAATAATCCTTTAGATGGAAGATAATCTTTTTGATGTGCGTTTACTTTTAAAGCTTCAACAATTTTTTCAGGTACTGGAAATGGAGATTGCCCAAATCCAAACTGATAAATTGTCTTACCAGCTTTAGACATCTCCTTACACATTTCATTAATTAAAAGTGTAGAGGATGGTAGAAGATCCTTAATATTCTCTTTAATCAAACTCATTTTTTTTCGGTAATTACTCTTATCTTAAAAATTAACAATAAATATTTTTTAATTTAATTGAGGCAAAACAATGATATTACAACGATTAATTGCGCCCGTAGATCAACTGGATAGATCGTCTGACTACGGATCAGAAGGTTGGGAGTTCGAATCTTCCCGGGCGCGCCAATAGGAAAATATGGAAAACGAATTAAATTTAAAAGGCTCCTATGTTGATGGAAAATGGTTTGATGAAGGAAAAAGTTTATCAATTATTAATCCTGCAACTGGTCAAGTATTATCTGAAGTAAAAATTGTTCCAAAAAATATTTTAGACCAAGCAATTGCTGGTGCTAAAAAAGCTCAAAAGGAATGGGCTAAAATTAATATTAAAGATAGAGCAAAAAAAATATTGCAACTTTGTGATATTGCAGAAAAAAATTTAGAAACGTATGCAAAAATAGATTGTTATAATGTTGGTAATACAATCAGATTTGCTCGTAATGATATTAAGTCTGCTATAAAAAATGTTAAGTATTTTTGTGACCAGGTAGATGAAATTAAAGATGAGACTTTTTCAAATAAAATTAATCATTCAAATATTACCAAATATCAACCTTACGGAATTGTTTTAAAAATTAATGCATTTAATCGACCTTTTAGATGGTGTTTAGAAAAATTAGCTGCACCTCTTTTGATGGGTAATGCCATTATAATAAAAAATTCTGAACAAGCTCCATTATCTGCTTTAAAATTTTCAGAAGTTATTAAAGATGTTTTACCTGATGGATTAGTCAGTATTATTTGTGGAGATCATGAAGTTGGAGATTATTTAGTCAGACACCCTGATATTGGAAGGATAGCAGGCATTTGTTCTGTTGAGACTGGAATTAAAATTAATGAGGCTGCATCAAGTTTATTAAAAAAAGTAAGTTTAGAACTTGGTGGAAAAAATCCTTTAATTGCATTTAGTGATGCTGATCCAGAAAAAATTGTTGAGGTTACATTAAAGGGAATGCGTTTTGATGCCAAGGGAGAATCTTGTACGTCGCCAACTAGAGTATTTATTCATAAATCTTTGAAAAAAAAATATTTAGAAATTCTTAAAGAAAAAATTGAAAAGTTAAAAATAGGTTTACCTTGGGAAGAAGCTACAGATGTAGGGCCTGTAGTATCAAAAAAACAATACGATAGAATAAAGTCTTACATCGATGGTGCAATTCAAGAAGGAGCTGAACTTTATACAGGTGGTTATGATATCAAAGATCAAAAATTAAAAGACGGATTTTTTATTAAACCAACAGTTTTGAATAATGTGACCCAAAACATGACGGTTGCAAATGAAGAAATTTTTGGTCCAGTAGTTTCAGTTTTAGAATGGGATGATGAAGAGGAAGTTATTAAAATGGCAAATTCTGTGAAATACGGCTTAACGGGTTACATTGTAACTAATGATATGGATAAAGCTAAAAATGTGGCTGATCAAATAGAGTCTGGTTATATATGGGTGAATGCAGCAGGAAGATACCCTGGCGCTCCATTTGGTGGTTGGAAATTAAGTGGAATTGGCGTTGAAGAATGCCTTGATGAGATGAAAAGTTATGGAAGAATAAAAAACATTAATATGGAGTGGTAAATGAAAAATATTTTATTTTTTTTTGTATTATTAATTTTTTTATCTTCCAAGTCATATTCAAATGAAAAGGTTGTAATTTTCGAATTTACACAAGGAGAGCTATCTAAACTTAAATCTCATAGTATAAAAAAGAAGACTGATTACAGCATTTTAATAGATCAAAACGGTACATGTGTTGCTTCAGAAAATTCTGATTTATTTAAACTTAAAAGTAAAAATAGTGCAGATGCTAACTTAAAAATAGAAAGCAATGGTTGCCTAAAGGCAGAAGCTGAAGGACAAGCATCAGGTCTTGGAAGAGAAATCAAAGTAGATTTAAATAAAACACCTTTTTTAAATATAACCTGGAAAGTAGAACAGGGAATTCCCGGTATAAAAGAAAACAGTAAAAAGGGGCATGATTTTGCGGCTCGTGTATCGGTAATAAAAGAAACCGGCTCTTTACCTTGGCAGAAAAAAGTAATGAACTATGTTTTTTCTAGCAATGAAAAAACAAATAGCCATTGGACGGGTCCTTACCGAAAACAAATTATTGATTATGTCGCTTCATCACTAGTTGATACAAAAGTAAATTCATGGGTTACAGTTAAGCTTAACGTTAAAGAGCATTTTAAAAAGTTTTTAGATCTTGAACTTGGAGAAATTGATGGCGTTGCGATTATGACAGATACTGATAACACTAAACAAAAAGCCGTTTCGTATTATAAAAATATTTATTTTTCTAATTAGTTTTTTCTAAAAGTTAAGCTTGCCCAGCGGCTATAATAATCTGCTTTATACTTAATTTGGTCTATTAAATTTAGTGTTTCCAAGTGAACAGCGCTTATTAAATATAATCCCTTTTTAGAGCTATCTATTTTTGCAAACCCATTTGCATCTGTTTGATATATTTTTCTTTCAAATGCATTTTCATTTTTAAAAAAAACAACAAACTTTTTATCTATAAATGGTTTTTTTTTAAGAAAAATTTGTATTTCTGAAAGATGATTTTGATAAGGATCATTTTGATTAACTATTTCAAATTCCAGATTTTGTTTGGTTTTAAAAAAACTATTTGATTCACCATTAAAAATTATTTTCGCAAATCTTTGATAGATCTCACTTGGAATATTTTTATTTTTTAAATCATAATTCAAATCATATTCATCTGTAAATTCAATAAAGGTTTTATAATCTTGATATTTGAGAAACTCTTTATTTGACTGATAGTACAAATATTGAATTCCACTATAATTCACAGATTGTTGTATTGCAGGGTAATCGCCATCGATTTGATTTAGTTTTTTAAAACCTTTTTTTGATACTAAAAAAAGCTTCTCTGTTTCTTGTGACAAATAAGGGTAACTTTCACCTACTAAATCTTGTCCGACTTTGATATTTGCAATGAGCTTTTCACTATCCTTTAATTGATATTGATCAGCTTCTAACCAAAGCTCATGCGCATTCAATGAATTTGAATTAATTAAAAAATATATTATTACTACTAAATAAATTTTCATATGGCGCGTTTATTATTTATTCTTCTATTTATTCCCTCTATAGTTTTTTCTCATGAATTAAAACCATCTATTGCAAATTTTCAATTTATTGAAAAAGATAATAAGTTAAATTTTAAATTAAGTATTCAACTTAATTTAGAAGCTATTCTGGCTAATATTGATCCATCACATTCAGATACTGATGAGTCTAAAAATTCTGATTATTATAACAGTTTAAGAAAATTACCCGCTGAACAATTATTAGAAGTGTTTAAAAAATCTTTAGTGAATTTCAAAGATAACATTTCTCTAAATCAAAATGAGTTAAAAATACCGTTTGAAATTAATGATGTTCAAATAGATAAAATTGGAGATTTAAATCTTTCACGAGAGACTTTAATTCAAATTTCTGGATCAAATATAGATAAAAATAACTTACAGTTTGGTTGGATAAAAGATTACGGCCCGGTTATTCTTAGAGTGTCAAATCCACAAAAAGAAATTGTTTATACTGAATATTTACAAATCAATTCAGTCTCAAAAAATTTTTCAATAACAAAAAACAAAGATCAAAACTTGTTTGCAGAAATATATAATTATTTAACTATTGGATTTCTTCATATTGTTCCAAAAGGTCTTGATCATATTTTATTTGTAATTGGTTTATTTTTATTTTCGCCAAAATTTAAACCGTTATTAATCCAGGTCTCTGCTTTTACGCTCGCTCATACGATTACAATTTTTTTAGGAGTTTTAAACATACTATCTATTTCACCTCAGATTGTTGAACCTATTATTGCCTTATCCATTGCATACGTTGCAATTGAGAATATTTTTTTAAAAAATATCTCGCTTTGGAGACCAATGGTTGTGTTTGTTTTTGGACTACTTCACGGACTTGGTTTTGCTGGTGTTATAAGTGAGATTGGATTGTCACAAGCTCATTTTGTAACCAGTTTAATTTCATTTAATGTTGGGGTTGAGATAGGACAGCTATTTGTCATTGTGGGTTGCTATTTTGGTTTTGCATACTGGATAAAAGAAAAACCTTGGTATAAAAAATATTTTACAAATACATTATCAATATTAATAGCCTTAGTGGGTATTTATTGGTTTATTGAAAGAGTGATTTAAGTGGCACTACATAAAACATTTTCAATTATTGTTATAGCCTCTAAAGATGAAAAAGATTTTTCATTATTAAAAAAATTAAAAGATAAATTTTCAGGCCATGAAATCATTTTAGCCATTGATGCTGATAACGAATTATCTATTGATGTGTTAAATGATATTAATTTAAATATTAATAAATTAGTCAAAGTTCCAAATTCAACACGAGGAAAATCACTAAACGCTGGAGCTTTAAAAGCTGAGAATAATTATTTATGGTTTTTACATATTGATAGTCAGATTGATAAAATTCAAAGAGAAGACCTAGATCGTGTTCAAAAAAAACAGTTAAATTATTTTAAACTCGCTTTTGATAATAAAAAAAATACTATTAATGCATCTGGTGCAAATTTTAGATCTAAAAACTTTGATTTACCCTTTGGAGACCAGTCTTTTTTAATTCATAAAAATTTATTTAATTTAATTGGTAGATTTGATGAAAGTTTAAAAGAAGGTGAAGACCATAAGTTTGTATGGGATGCTAAAGCTTTAGGCATTGAAATTAAAGAAATTACTAGAGAAATTATTACCTCAGCTAGAAAATATGAAGAAAGTTCATTTTGGCAAACAACAAAGACATTATTTAAAACCATAACTCAGGCCAGAAAATTTAAACAAAATAAAATTGAGAATATTTTTTGTTTTTTTATGAAAGACCCTAAATCAAAAGACTCAAAAACAAGACTTAGAGAGACTTTAAAAGACCAAGGGCTAGTTGATAAGTTTAATCTTCATTGTTTAAACATCGTCAAATCAAACATTTTATCTCTAGATAAAGATGGAAATAAAATTGTTATTATTAATAACAGTCCAAATAGAGATTATATTGAAGAATTAGGTTTATCTAAATTTAGTATTTTAGATATTAATGAAGAAAACATTGGTAAGTCGATGTACGAAGTTTATGAAATTTGTGCACCGTTTGCGGATAGAATAGTTTTATCTGGATCAGATATACCAGAACTCACATCAAAACATTTAAGTGACTCTGTAAATTACCTTTCCAAATTTGACAGTTACATCATTGGTACAAAGGATGGAGGGTATTGTTGTTTTTCTACTAAATTAAAAAACTTAGAAGCTGAATTTACAAGAGTGAATTATTCTTCAAGTACAGTTTTAAATGATTTTACAAAACATTTATATAATTTAAAGAAAAGTGATTTTTTACTTGTCGATGTAGATACTTTAGATGATTTACAATCTATGTATGCAGCTTTAAAAAATACTAAAATGACTAAAGAACAAAGTGATTTAATTGGATTTATTGATAAAAGAAAATATTCATAAATGAACAAAAGAACATTTTTAAAAATTATTGCACAATCTCTACTGCTTATAGGTTTTAGCCAAACATCTGTATTTTCTGCTTTAAAAGAAATAATAAAAACAGATGAAGAATGGGAAAAAATTTTAACGCCTGAACAATTTAAAATTTTAAGAAAAGAGGGCACCGAAAGACCTTTTACAAGTCCATTAAATAACGAGAAGCGCGAAGGTGAATATGTTTGTGTTGCATGTAATACAAAACTTTTTCATTCATCTATGAAATATGACTCTGGTACAGGATGGCCATCTTTTTTTGATTTCTATAAAGGAAATTTAAAAACTAAAACGGACTATAAGCTTTTGTATCCAAGAACTGAATATCACTGTGCAACTTGCAAAGGTCACCATGGTCATGTTTTTAATGATGGACCAAGACCAACTTTCAAACGTTATTGTAATAACGGTGTTGCTTTAAAATTTATTCCAAAGTCTTAAATTTAGTTTTTATTTTTAAATAAATAACTCAGTTTAAATGTTGCCGTCCATGCGATAAGAACTAGTCCAATTAATGCCTCTAAACCTGTTGCAATGCGCATTGGTCCATTTGCAAAAATATCTCCTGTTCCAAGCGTTGTGTAACAATTTATGGAGTAATAAAAAAAGTCTAAAAAATTACCTGATAAGTTTCCACCAAAAAGATTTTGATCAGGATGAGTCTGATAAGATATGTAATAGTATAAAGCGAATAAAATAATTTGGACTAAATGAGACCCAATTAAAAATGCAGAGATTTTTACAAAGTCTTTATAAATAAACTTTTTTGCTGTGTTTTGACTGAGATAATTCAGTGTTAAACCATGAATTTTTAAACTTAAAGCTACTAAAATGACTGTAAAAATGATCGACCAAATCATTTTTGTAATATACATTGATCATATTATGATACCAGTAAGTAGAACAACGCGTTCAATAATCAAGCCTTTACAACCTATTTACGATATGCTGTCACCATTAGCCTATCCAATTATAAGAATAGCAGCTGGTGTCATGATGATTCCTCATGGTTATGGAAAATTGTTTAATGATGGAGGAATAGAAAGAACTGCAAAGTTTTTTTCATCTATTTCAATAGAACCATCTGTCTTTTTTGCATGGTATGTTGGTATTATAGAATTTGTTGGTGGAATTTGTGTTGCGCTTGGTTTGTTAACACGAATTTTTTCAGCACAGTTAGTTGGAGTTTTATTCGTAGCAACTTTTGTTGTGCACTTTCAAAACGGATTTTTATGGGTCAAAGGTGGATATGAATATCCATTAATGTGGATGCTTATAATGATTGCAATCACATTAAGAGGTGGTAGTACACTTTCAATTGATAACCAATTGCCAAAAGAATTTTAATGAGTCTTTCAAATTTACCCCTTAACAAAGCAGTCCCTGTTTTGCTTGTAATTGTTGGTATGGTGTTATTGGCAATTACTTTAATTGTTTAAGCGGTTAAAAGATTCACACTCTCCGAAGAAAAATTTATCTCAATAGGTAAATTCCCATATTTTTCACCATCACATTGTACGTTTATTTTTTCTTTAGATGAGATTTTGATATTTTTTGAAATAATTTTAGTTATTTTTGTAGATCTACCTAAATCTCCATAAAACAAAATAAGAAAAATATAATATAAAAAACCAAGGCGGCTTAGATCATTAAAAACATAACAAACAATATTATCATTAAAAATACTTGTAGATTTTGTTATTTTATAAGGCCCTGCGTAATGTTTTGAATTCGTTACTAAAACCCAGTTTCCAAATGCAGTCTCATTTTCTGTCTCAACTTTAATATTATATTTTTTTAATTTAAAAAATTCGAGCAACCCTAAAAAACCAAACATCGCCTTTCCAAATATTTTTTTAAGAGATGGATGCATTTTATGTACAATGTCGCCGTCATATCCAATTCCTGCCATTAAAAAAAATTTCTTGTTATTAATATTTGAAATATAAATTTTTTTAGTGATGCCTTTTTCAATAGACTTACAAATTGATTTTATGTCATTTTTGATACCAGCTTCTATGGCAAGAATATTTGCAGTCCCTAGAGGAATGATGCCTAGTACGGTATCTTTTTGAATTCCATTTATAACTTCATTAATGGTGCCATCTCCACCAGCAGCTACAATAATATTAAAATTACCAGACTCTCTTCTTGCAATTTCTGTTGCGTCACCTGGTTTTTTTGTATCGAAGATAGTTACAGAATGATTTAAATCCAAATGCTCTTTAATTTTTAAAAGCTTTTTGATTTTCCCCGTTCCTGCGTTTGGATTGTAAATAATGCCAATTTTGCTCATATTTTTTATTTTTTTAAAAAAAATTTAACAGTTCTGTAACATAAATATGATTCAACCAATAGTAGTGATTTGCTTATGATAAAAAAAAAACCTTTTTTAAAATCAATAGACGGAAAAATTTTACAATATAAGTCAATATGGATCTCCGATATTCACTTGGGTACTAAAGGATGTCAGGCAGATATGGTACTAGAATTTATTAAATATACTCGATCAGAAAATCTATATTTAGTTGGAGATATTGTAGATGGCTGGGCATTAAAAAATAAATGGTACTGGCCTCAACAACATAATGATGTCATTCAAAAGATTTTAAGAAAAGCAAGACATGGAACAAGAGTTTTTTATCTTGCAGGAAATCATGATGAAATATTAAGAAAATTTATTCCAATAAATCTTGGAAATGTTGAGATGCTCAATCAATTAATACACGAAGGAATAAATGGAAAAAAATATTGGGTAGTTCATGGTGATCAATTTGATGGAATTATTCGTTATGCAAAATGGCTTTCAGTTTTAGGTGCTTTTGCATATGAAACTCTAATTTCTTTTAACCGTTATCTAAACTACTTTAGAAGACGTCTTGGCAAAGAATATTGGTCTTTATCTAAATATTTAAAATTTAAAGTAAAAAATGCTGTTAAATTTGTAAGTGAATTTGAAACAATGGTTGTAGAAACTGCGAAAAAACAAAAAGCAGATGGCGTGATTTGCGGTCATATTCATCATCCAACGATGGAAGAGATAAAAAATATTGAATATAAAAATTGTGGTGACTGGGTAGAAAGTTGTACAGCACTTGTTGAACACTTTGATGGTAAATTCGAGTTAATTCATTGGTTAGATAAGCGTAAAGAGATTCTAAATGATCTTTATGTTGAGGAGCAATTTGAGGAAAATCAAAAGGAAAAAATCAGGGTTGTTTCTTAAACAGAGTGAAAAATTATAAAATATTAATCATCACAGACGCTTGGTATCCACAAACAAATGGCGTTGTGAGAACCATGGATAATCTTGGTCAACAACTTAAGTTAAAGGGTCACGAGGTTAATTATATTACCCCAAATGAATTTATCACAATTCCTATGCCAACTTATCCTGAAATTAAATTAGCGTTAAATGTTTGGCCAAAGCTTTATAAAAAAATTAAAGAATACAATCCTCAAGTAGTGCATATATCAACCGAAGGTCCACTTGGTTTTTTTGGAAGAAGATACTGTATTAAAAATAATATAAAATTTACCACTTCTTATCACACAAAATTTCCAGAATATGTTTATGCAAGAACAAAGATACCGATTAGTTTTTCTTATCGGTTTATGAGATATTTTCATAAACATTCTCAGAGTATTTTAGTAACAACAAAAACAATGAAAAGAGAATTGACAGAAAATGGTTTTGATAATGATAAATTAAAAGTTTGGACAAGAGGTGTAAATCATAATGTTTTTGGTAGCGGAACAAAGATTAAAGATTTCAAAGGACCTGTTTGGATTTACGTAGGACGAGTAGCTATAGAAAAAAATATAAAAGCATTTTTAGATTTAGATATTGAAGGTACGAAAATAGTTGTTGGTGATGGGCCTCAAATGAATGAAGTTAAAAAAAAATATCCAAATGTGATATTTACTGGAATGCTTGGTGATAAAGAAATTTCTAATTATTTAGCTTCAAGTGATGTATTTGTTTTTCCAAGTAAAACAGACACCTTTGGTATTGTTCTTATCGAAGCTTTAGCCGCCGGTCTTCCAATAGCAGCTTATAAAGTTCCAGGACCAATTGATATTACGGGCGGAACAGAAATTGATACACTTGATGACGATTTAAAAACTTCGGCTCTTAAAGCCATAAAGATAGATAAAGAAAAATGCAGACAGTTTGCACGTCAATATACTTGGGAAGAATGTGCAAAAATATTTGAAACAAATTGTGTTTCTAATTATTAAAAGATTTTTCACCTTTTAGAGTGAATTTTCTGAGTTCATTTGCAATCTCAGAATTTCCCATTCCAATAAATTGTGAAGCATTATGATTTGGCAGACATGTTGCTTTAAAAAATTTATTTTTTTTATTAATTAATTCTCTTGCAAATAAAATTCTTCGTAGAGGGTAATGTATAATTCCAATTAAATGAAATAAAAAACTGTTCTCGCCCTGAAAATATACAGGACATATGGTAGCTTCAGTTTTTCGAATAATTGCACCGAGAATAGATTGCCATTTTTTTTCTATGGCTTTACCAAATACTTTTTCACGCGTTGCAACCTCCCCAGATGGAAAAATGATCAAAGCACCACCATTATTTAAATATTTGATTGCATCATTTTTTGATTTTAAATTAAATTTTATGGACTCTTTTTTTCCATCAAGTTTGAGAGGAAATAGATATTTTTTAATATGATCTACTTGTGATATTTCATCGTTTATAAGAATACGATAATCATTTCTTATTTTTGCAACAGTATCTGCAATAATTAGACCATCAACTAATCCAAAAGGATGATTACACACAATAATTGTAGCACCACTTCTTGATATTCTTTCGTTATTTAGAATAGAATATTTAATATTGAAAAGCTCTAATGTTTTTTGCCAAAAATTATTTTTTAGATCCAGGTTATTATAATTTTTTTGATATAATTTTTTTAAATATGAAAAACCAAACAACCAAGCTATTAACGATTTCACTTTTATTCTTATATAAATTTTTTAAGGTAAGTCTTGCTAATATTTTTATAAGGTAAATATACAAAAATATCTGTGGTCTTTACAATATTATCAGTTACTGCTCCATCTCCGATTTTAGCACCTAGTCTCAAATACGCTTTTACCAAAGTTGGCAGGTTTTTAACAATCGATAATTCAGAGACATTATTTAAATCTGCAATATTCATATTAATCTTATATTTATCTAAAGCCTTAACTTTTATTTTTTCATCCATTAAAAATTTTTTATATAAATAAGTTAATTCCGTTTTAATTTCCTCTGGTTTTTCATTTAAAAAACTTGCCATTCCAAACAGTACATCAATATTGTGATCTAAAATATAATGATGAATTTTTTTCCACATGTATTGTAATACATTTTTTTTTCTAAAATTTTTATGAATACAAGAACGACTTAATTCTAAAAGGTTTTCATTAGAATGTGACTTTAACATTTTATCAATATCAAATTCTTCTTTGGAGTAAAAACCACAGTATCTTGCTGATTTACTATTTAGTAATCGATAAGTGCCAATTACTTTGCTTTTAGAAAATTTGCCGTTTCGATGAGTAACGATTAAATGGTCAGCATACTGATCGTAACGATCAGAGTCTTTTTTAAAGTATTTTAAACTAATTATTTTTCTGTCTCGCTCAGAAAAAAAAACTTTATAGCGAAGGCGTTGAGCGGCTTTAATTTCTTTTTTATTTTCAGCAAAATAACAATCAATTTTAGGTACAAAAAAGTTTGATGTAATAATATTTACTTTTTTGACAAAAGGAACTTTTGTTAATTGCTCAGTAGACATGGAAAACCTAGTAATCTGATTTGGTTTCAATATGATGAAAGTATTGTTTCAGTATTATGACTTTTTGCGAAATAATGTAAAAGATTAGTACATATGAAAATTATTCTAATTTTTAACTTCCTTGCACTAGTGCTTTTATTTTTTTTTGGAAAGTTAGAACTGATTTCGTTAGTAATTTTGTGTATATCAAATAGCGCTCTATTATATTTTGCTTCTAAGATTAAAGATCAAAAAATAAAAAGAAAAAAAAATACGGAAGATTTAAATGTTATAAATTCTTCAAAAGTTTTCACTGCCGAAGATTTAGAAAATCAATTAATTAATCAAATTGAAGACTATATTCTATTTATAAACTCTTTTAATACTATCTCTGCAGCAAATCAGGCAGCAAAAAGTTACTACGGCGATGTTATTGGTAAAGATTTATCTAGTTTTATTAGAGCCCCTGACCTTTTAGATAAAATTGAAAATTCAAGAAACAGAAGAATTAATGAATATCTCGAGTTTGAAATTAATTTACCAACATATAGTTTTTTTAGACTGACTATTGTGCCACTTAGTCAAAAAAATGTTTTGTTAGTCGTTAAAGATTATACTGACTTTAAAAAATCTGAAAAGTTAAGATCTGATTTCGTTGCAAATGTTAGTCATGAATTAAAAACACCATTAGTATCTATTAAAGGGTTTTTAGAGACAATTTCTTCATCAGCCAAAGATGATCCTGTAGCTCAACAGAAATTTATTAAAATTATGCAGGAGCAAGCTGATAAAATGGAAATATTAATTTCAGATTTGATGTCTTTAAGCCGTATAGAGATGCAAGAACATGTTCAACCTAATTCAAAAGTAAATATTAATGAGATTTTTGAGAGTTTAGAAAGGATGCCAAATAAATTGGCCGAAAAAAAATGCTTAGATATAAAAATCGTTAAAAATGATACGATTCCACTTGTAAGGGGTGATTATGATAAAATTTCTGAAGTAGTTCAAAATCTTTATGACAATGCAATTAAATATACAAAAGATCATTCAGCAGTTGAGTTATTTTTACATAAAAATGAAGATAAATTATTAAAAGGGTCCGTAAGTATACATGTGAAAGACCAAGGAATTGGAATACCAAAAGATGAAATACATCGTGTCACAGAAAGATTTTTTAGAACCGCAAATGCAAAAAAGAATCTTATTCAAGGAACGGGTCTTGGCTTAGCGATAGTGAAACATATTATTAATCAACATAGGGGAGATTTAGAAATTAATAGTAGACTAAATGAGGGAACTGAGTTTATAGTTCACTTACCGATATATGAAAAAAAAGATTAGTATTTTTATTTTAGTATCGTCAATATTTTTATTTCCCAATATTTTAAAATCAGATCAAAAAGATGTTGTTACAAATTTAATGCAACGTCCATTAAATTATCTGGATTTAGGTATTATTAATCTAGAAAGAGATATGGAGCGATCAATTGATCGAATTATAAGCAGATATACATCAAGGTTATTAACAAATTTAATAGGAGATAGAAAAGAAGAGGTTGAGATGTCGGTTATATATAATTGGAGAAAAACAGCAGTTATTGCTTCAATTTCAATACCAATGAGCAAAGGTCTTGGTGAAAATGATTATTTGAGTTCAAGTAATAAATGCAGAGAGATTTTCGATAATGTGAGATATAACCTTTTAAGGAGACAGCCAGAGTCATCATTGTCTGAATCTCAAGTTGCATCGTATTTAGTTGAAAAATTTTATCCACCTTCAAACCAGCCTTGGACTCTACCTGAAGATTATAGAAAATCTCTAGTCAAATTGGTTATCTTAGAGGTGGTATTAAGACCTACAAATAAATATGCATTATCAAAAGCTGTGTTGCCAGTTTCATGCAATGGCAATTTATCTGAGGAAAAAAGTGACATAAAAGTTGTTAATAATACAACTATTCAGTGAGCATTTTAACAAAACTGTAACAATTGTTTAATATTACTGCCACCAGACATTAGTATTTAGCGCAGACATTAAACTTTAATTTAAGGAAAAAAATGAAAAAACTTAACTTTGTACTTTCTCTTTTAGTTGCTATCGCTATTTCAGGTGCAGCTTCTGCAAGAGATCAAATCAAAATTGTTGGTTCATCTACAGTATACCCTTATGCAACAGTTGTTGCTGAAAAATTTGGTAAGTCTGGTTTCAAAACTCCAGTTATCGAATCTACTGGTACTGGTGGAGGAATGAAACTATTTTGTGCAGGTGTTGGAACTCAACATCCTGATATCACTAATGCATCAAGAGCAATTAAATCAAAAGAGAAAGCTCTATGTGCAAAAAATGGTGTGAAAGATATCATTGAAATCGTTGTAGGTAACGATGGTATTTCTTTTGCTCATTCAGTGAAAGCAAAAGACATGAACTTTACCAAAGAGCAACTTTGGAGAGCTTTAGCTCACGATGTTGAGATCAACGGTAAAATGGTAAAAAACCCTTACAAAAAATGGAGTGATATTGATAAGTCTTTACCAAATAAAGGCATCAAAATTTTAGTACCTCCACCAACTTCTGGAACTAGAGATGCTTGGAATTCATTAGTAATGGGTAAAGGTTGTACCAAAGCTGCAAAAGCTGCTTATAAAGCACAAGGTATTAAAGCTAAAAAAGGTTGCAGAAAGCTTAGAGAAGATGGTTTAGCTGTTGAAGCTGGTGAAAACGATACGTTAATCGTTAACAAACTAGCTGCTGATCCAGACATGTTCGGCTTATTTGGTTATTCTTACCTAGTTGCTAACAAAGATAAAATTAAAGCAACTAAAATTGAAGGTAAAAAACCTTCTTTAGCATCTATTCAAGATTACTCTTATCCGATTGCAAGACCATTATTCTTCTATGTAAAGAAGGCTCATATTGGAACTGTACCGGGTATCAAAGAATACTTGAAAGAGTTCACTTCTAAAGGAACTATGGGTCCAAAAGGTTATTTAACTGATATTGGATTAGTACCTCTAGATAGCAAGTCTTACAAAAAGACAAGAACTGCTGGAACTAAATTAACTACTATTAAGTTAAACTAATCTAGCATTATCAATGAGGGCCTGTATAATTAGGCCCTCATGAAATAAAAAAACCTCTGAGGATATTTTGAATTCTTTACTTATTTTAGCACTAATCCTTTTTGGTTTCACAAGTTTCTATTTTGGAAAATCAAGAATAAAAAAAGTTACTGAAAAAGGTGATTTAAGACCAAAAGCATTACCGCATTTTTATGGATATTATCAGGCATTGTGGTGTGCTCTTCCAGCTTTTTTAATAATTGCAATATGGACAGTCTTTGAACCTATTATTTTAAAAAATTTAATAGAAAATAAAATTCAAATTTCATCTTTAAATGAGATATCTCAAGATGAATTAAATTTAATATATTCTCAAATCATTTCGTTCTCCCAAGGTAATTTTTCAGGTCAAGTCACCAAAGGAATTGAAGCAGGGGCAATTACTTATAAAAATTTATTATCAATTTCACAAGGAGCTAAAGTTAGTTTATTTTTTTGTACTATCATTGCAGCTTCATTGTTTGCCTTTAGGCAAATTAATAAAAATGTACATGCAAGAGAGGGGGTAGAAAAAACTTTAACTATAATTTTATTTCTATCTTCTGTAGCTGCAATCCTTACAACAATAGGTATCATTTTTTCGCTACTGTTTGAGACCATACAATTTTTCACAAAAATAAATCCTCTTGATTTCTTTTTTGGTTTAGGTTGGTCCCCACAAAAAGCTTTTATAAGCGATCCAACAAATTTAACCCCTCAAGAGGCAAAAGATTTAAAGGAAGCATTTGGTGCTGTGCCATTATTTGCTGGTACTGCTTTTATTGCTTTCATTGCTATGTGTGTTGCCGTACCTATTGGTCTTTACTCAGGTATTTATCTTGCAGAGTATGCAACTAGTAAGCAGAGAAAATGGGGAAAACCAATTATTGAAATTTTAGCAGGTGTTCCAACTGTTGTTTATGGTTTTTTTGCAGCTTTAACTGTTGGACCGTTCTTTAGAGTTATTGGAGACTCGATTGGTCTAGAAGTATCATCAGAAAGTGCATTAGCAGCTGGTTTGGTAATGGGCGTTATGATTATTCCATTTGTCTCTTCTTTATCAGATGATGTAATTAATGCAGTACCCCAGTCTTTGAGAGAAGGATCATATGCTATGGGGGCAACTAAATCTGAAACAATAAAAAAAGTAATTTTTCCAGCGGCATTACCAGGTATAGTTGGATCAATTTTACTCGCAGTTTCCAGAGCTATTGGAGAAACAATGATTGTTGTTATGGCTGCAGGTTTAGCGGCAAATTTAACGATCAATCCTCTAGAGGCAACTACAACAATAACTACGCAAATTGTTATGATTTTGGTTGGAGATCAGGAGTTTACAAGTGCAAAAACACAATCCGCATTTGCTCTTGGGCTTACACTATTTGTTTTAACATTAATTTTAAATTTTATTGCTTTGAGAATTGTAAAAAAATATCGAGAGAAATATGACTAGAGAACAAAGATTGCAAAAAAGATATGCAGCTGAAAAGCGTTTTAAGTTTTTAGGTTTAGGCGCAATTGCAATTTCGATATTTTTTGTATTTTTATTATTATTTAAAGTTTTTTCTACTGGAAGTACCGCATTTATAAAAACTACTATTATGACAGAAGTTGACTTTAATAAGGAACTTTTAGAATTAGGAGATGTCAAAGAACCAACATTAAAGCAAATAAAAGATGCTGAATTTTTTGATGTAACATATAAAGCTGCAACAGGTTTATTTCCATATTCAAATGATGAAGAAGAGAAAAGTGTAAAAACTTTATTGAGTGGAAATTATGAACAAGAAATAAAAAATTATTTATTAAATAACCCAAAATATTTGGGTAAGAAAGTTACCATTGAGCTTACAGCGTCCGATGATCTTGATCAATTACATAAAGGAAACTTTCCGAGGAATATTCCAGAAGATAGAAGAAGGTTAAATAACTTCCAGTTAAATGTTTATGATAACTTAGTTGAACAAGGTAAAATTAGTACAGCTTTTAGTAATTACTTTTTTTTTCATGGTGATTCTAGAGACCCAGAAGTCGCTGGGGTTGCTGGTGCAGTGATTGGATCATTTTTTTCAATTATTATATGCTTAATTATTGCCTTTCCAATTGCTTTAATGGCAGCTGTCTATCTTGAGGAGTTTGCTCCTAAAAATACTCTTACTGATATAATTGAAATTAATATTAATAATTTAGCAGCAGTTCCATCAATTGTTTTTGGTCTTTTAGGATTAGGTATGCTTTTAAGTGTATTCGGATTACCTAGATCAACATCATTAGTTGGCGGAATTACTTTATCTTTAATGACACTACCAACAATTATCATTGCTTGTAGAGCTTCTTTAAAAGCAGTACCGCCTTCTATTAGAGAGGGTGCTTTAGCTGTTGGTGCTTCAAGGGTGCAAACTGTAATGCATCACGTCGTTCCACTAGCAATGCCAGGTACTTTATCTGGAACAATAATTGGCCTGGCCCAAGCTTTAGGTGAGACAGCACCGCTTTTGCTTATTGGAATGGTAGCATTTGTTGTCGATGTTCCAAGTGTTCCCACCGATCCGTCAACCTCACTTCCAGTTCAGATTTATTTATGGTCTGAGTCTGCAGAAAGAGGTTTTGTTGAAAAAACTTCTGCAACAATCATGTTGCTAATTGCATTTTTAATTATTATGAATTCTCTAGCAGTATGGGCTAGACAAAAATTTGAAAGGAAATGGTAAATATGAGTAATAAAATAGTCGCCAAAAGTGTTTCAGTATTTTACGGCCCCAAGCAAGCTTTATTTGATGTAGATTTAAATGTGGCTGAAAAGCAAGTTACGGCACTCATTGGTCCTTCAGGATGTGGAAAATCAACTTTTTTAAGATGTCTTAACCGCATGAATGACGTGATTGATATTTGTAAAGTTCAAGGAAATATAGAAATTGATGGCTACAATATTTATGACAAATCAGTTGATGTAGTTCAATTAAGAGAAAAAGTAGGAATGGTATTTCAAAAACCCAATCCGTTTCCTAAAAGTATTTACGAAAATATTTCATATGGTCCAACTATCCACGGAATAGCAAAAGACAAAACACATATGGATGAAATAGTTGAGACAAGTTTAAAAAAAGCAGCTTTATGGGAAGAGGTGAAAGATCGCTTAGATCAACCAGGAACAGGTTTATCAGGTGGTCAGCAACAAAGACTATGTATTGCTCGTGCTATTTCTATTAATCCAGAAGTTATTTTAATGGATGAGCCATGTTCTGCATTAGATCCAATTGCAACGGCAAAGATTGAAACTTTAATTGATGAGCTTAAATCATCGTATACCATAGCGATAGTAACCCATTCTATGGCACAAGCTGCAAGAGTTTCGCAACACACGGGCTTTTTTCATTTAGGCAAATTAATAGAATTTGATTCTACGGACAAAATATTTAAAAATCCAGAGAACCAAATGACTCAAGATTATATAACAGGAAGGTTTGGTTAAGCTTATGAATGAACATATTGTAAAATCATATGATGAACAATTGAGTATTTTAAAAAATACTATTGCAAAAATGGGCTCTTTGGCTGAAAGGCAAATAAAAGATGCAACCGAGGCTGTAATAAAAAAAGACCAAGAATTTGCAGACAGGATTGTTGGCAAAGATGATCGAATTGATGATTTAGAAAAAAGTATAGAACAACAAGTTGTAAACCTACTTACTATGCGCCAACCTTTAGCGGTTGATTTAAGAGAAACGGTATCTGCAATGAAAATTTCTTCAGACTTAGAGCGTATCGGAGATTTATCAAAAAATATTGCAAAACGATCGCGTCATTTAGATCAGGATATTTTAAATGATATAAATAAAAATTTTCAGGCTGCCTCTGAGAAAGTTCAAAAAAATGTTAAACTGGTTTTAGATGCTTTTTTAAACCGAGATGCTAAACTCGCAGAGCAGGTGTGGTATGCGGATGAAGAAATCGACGCTTTGGTTGACGTATGCATGAATTCAATTTTAAAATGCATTGAAAAATCTAACGAAGGTGGAGCAGCAGCATGTTCCCAAATGATGTTTATGTCAAAAAATTTAGAGAGAATAGGTGACCATGCAACAAATATTGCTGAAACAGTTTATTTTTTGGTTACTGGAAATTACCTAGAGGGCGATAGACCTAAAGGGGAGTCAGATATAGTATCTGGACAATAATTTTTTATGAGCGCAACAGTTTTGGTTGTAGAAGATGAAAAATCTATTTCAACTTTGATACAGTACAACCTGGAAAAAGAGGGTTTTAAAGTCCTAGCTTCAGAGACAGGAGAAGAAGGTTTTGAGCTAATTAAAAAAAATCTTCCAGATTTAGTTTTGCTCGATTGGATGCTACCAGATTTATCTGGTATTGACATTTGTAAACAAATCAAAAAAGACACTAAATTAAAATCAATACCAGTCATCATGTTAACGGCGAAGTCAGAGGAAACTGATAAAATACGTGGTTTTGAGACTGGAGCAGATGATTATGTTACTAAACCTTTCAGTACAAAAGAGCTTATTTTAAGAATTAAAGCTTTATTAAAAAGAGTTAAGCCTTCATTAACTGAAGATATAGTTTCTTTTAAGGATATAAAAATTGATCGATTAGCAAGACGCGTCTATCGCGGAGACAAAGAGATTAAACTGGGACCAACAGAATATAATTTATTAAATTTTTTCATCAAAAATCCAACACGAGTTTATTCCAGAGAGCAATTGCTTAACCAAGTTTGGGGTAATGATATTTATGTAGAAAGTCGGACGGTTGATGTGCATATTCGAAGGCTAAGAAAAGCCATTAATTTAGACGATCAGGATGATTTAATCAGAACCGTCAGATCTGCTGGATATGCTTTAGATAGTCAGTAAAAATCCTTTGGCTTAATAAATCCATCAAGCAAACCATCACCAAATTTTATTTCTGACCAGGAATTTTTTTTAAAAATAATTGTTGCAATGCCTGCAGTACTAAATTTTTTAATTAAATTTTCCCCGTCATCATTTAACTTAGAGCATAATTGAAATGTCAAATTTTTTACCGCTGGCTCATGGTTTAGAATTAAAACACTTTTATATTTATCTTTTGTAGACTGAATTGACTCAAGTAGATTTTTTGGCGAAGCTAAATAATGATCTTTTTTTATTTTTTTCTTCTTTAAATTTAAGTCTTTTATATATTTAAAAGTATCCACTGTTCGTTGAGATCCAGATATATAGGCAAAATCAAAAAACATTTCTTTATTCTTCATAATTTTTCTCATTAATTTAGCATTATGCCGACCTCTTTTGTTTAAAGGTCTTTCAAAGTCAGGTAAATCTGGATCTTCCCAACTAGATTTTGCATGTCTCATGACATATAAAATTAACATTTCTAGATTATATTATTAAATAATTAAAAATTTATGACAAAAAGATATAATAATAGGGAGCTATCCTGGTTAGAATTTAATTCAAGGGTATTATCCGAAGCAGGCAATACTGATCTGCCACTTTTTGAAAGAGTAAGATTTTTATCAATTGCCTCCAATAACTTAGATGAATTTTATATGGTTCGTGTAGCAGGTGTATATGCACAAATTAAAGAAAAAATTAAACACGAAACAATAGATGGATTATCTCCCAAGGAGCAATTAAAAAAAATAAAAATCAAATCATCCGAGTTATTAAAAAAATCAAATTATATTTGGTCAAAATTAAAAAAAGAATTATCAAAACAAAGAATATTTTTTAAAAGCTTTAACAAACTAAATGAAGATGAAAAAACAAAACTATTAGAAGTTTTCAGAAATAATATTTCGCCAGTTTTAACTCCCCAAGCCATTGATCCGTCGCATCCATTTCCATTTTTATTTAATCAAGGACATTTTTTATTAATGGAAATGCAAAAGAAAGGTAAAAAAAAATCTATTTATTCAATTATTGTTTTGCCGAAAAATTTAAAGAGATTTTATGATGTAAGTAATGTTGATGCAGTTAAAAATTATGTATCATTAGAGGAAACAGTCAGTTCCTTTGCAACAGAGCTTTTTCCAGGTTATGAAATAATAAATTATTTATCTGCAAGAGTTACAAGAGATAGTGATATTGAAGTTGAAGAAGAAGCAGAGGATCTGGTCGTTTTTTACGAAAAAGCATTAAAAAAAAGAAAAAGAGGACGTATTGTAAGGTTAGAGTTAAGAAAAGGATCAGATCATAATTTAAAAAAATTTTTAATCAAAAAAATAAAAGCCGATGAAGAGACCGTAGATGAAATTGAAGAATTTGTTGGTACCCATGAAATTTCACAAATTTTAATTGGTGGTAAAAAAGATTTTTATTTTAAAAAATTTAATCCAAGACAAGTTGAAAGAGTTAACCAGTTTAATGGAGACTATTTTAAAGCAATAAGCTCTAAAGATATGATTGTTCATCATCCCTACGAAACTTTTGATGCAGTTATTCAATTTCTAAACCAAGCAGCAGATGATCCTAATGTACAGGCAATAAAACAAACTTTATATAGAACAACTTTGGATTCACCAATTGTTAAAGCTTTAAAAAAAGCAGCTGAAAAAGGAAAATCAGTTACAGCTGTAGTTGAAATTAAAGCAAGATTTGATGAGGAGGCAAATATTAGTCTTGCAAAATCCTTAGAAAGATCTGGCGTTCAGGTGGTTTATGGTTTTGTTCATTTAAAAACTCATGCAAAATCAAGTTTGGTTGTACGATTAGAAAATGAAACTCTAAAAAAGTATGTGCATATTGGAACAGGTAATTATCATCCAGTTAATGCTAAAATCTATACAGATTTATCGTTATTTAGTGCGGATCCTAATTATGCCAATGATATTGAAAAGTTTTTTAATTTTGTAACTGGTTATGGTGATCCAGGAAAATTAGATCATGTAATTCTTGCACCAAAATTTTTAAGACCAAAATTAAATGATTTAATTGATCAAGAAATAGAAAATGCAAAAGCAGGTAAGCACGCAGAAATTTGGGCAAAGATGAATTCATTGGTCGACCCTAAAATTATTGACAGATTTTATTTAGCCTCTCAGCATGGAGTAAAAATACATCTATTTGTTAGAGGTATTTGTTGTTTGAAACCTGGCGTTAAAAAAATGTCAGAAAATATTTATGTGAAAAGTATTGTTGGAAGGTTTTTAGAGCATTCAAGAATTTACTGTTTTAGTAATGGAGAAGCTATGCCATCACGAAAAAACAAAGTTTATATATCCTCTGCTGATTTAATGCCGAGAAACTTAGATCGACGATTAGAAATTATGCTAATCATAAAGAATGAGACTGTGCACGCTCAGGTTTTAGATCAGATTATGATGGCTAATTTTAAGGATGAAAAATTAAGCTGGGAGTTAAAAGACAAGAAATATCATAAAGTGAAAGCAAGTAAAAATAGCTTTTCTGCACATGAATATTTTATGAACAATCCAAGCTTGTCTGGTCAGGGCAAATCAATTATCAAAGATAAGATAAAGAATCTAAAAATTTAAATGTTGTTACAAAAAGTTATTAAACAAAAAATTTTTTCAGCAAAAAAAGAAGCAGTTATAGATCTTGGCTCCAACTCAATCAGAATGCTTATATATGAAGATTTTGAAAAATCTCAAATTCCAATATTTAATGAAAAAGCAGTTTGTTCTTTGGGTAATTCACTGGAGCTTACAGGAAAATTAGATCCTTTAGGCGTTCAGTATTCGGTAAGTGTTTTGGAAAGATTTAAAAATATCTTAGATAACTCGAAGGTAAGTAATATTAATATTTTTGCAACTGCAGCTGTTCGAGATGCTAAAGATGGGCCATATTTTAAAAGTGTAGTTGAAAAAATTTTTGATAATCAGGTAGAAATATTAACTGGTGAGCAAGAGGCTGAACGATCCGCATTAGGAGTAATCTTAGGATTTGAAAAGGTTGATGGTATTGTAGCTGATCTTGGGGGCGGAAGCTTAGAGCTTGCAAAAGTAAAAAATGGATTAATTGAAAAAAAGGCATCTTTGCCCATAGGTGTTCTGAGATTATTTAATAGACCAAAGAAGAAAAAAACAAAAAAAATAAGCGAAATAATTAGTGAAAACTTATCAAGCATTAGTTGGTTAAAAAAAACTAAAGCTAAAAATTTATATGTTGTTGGTGGGGTTTGGAGAACATTGCTCAAGGCAGACATTTTTTTAAAAAAATATCCACTCAATGTTTTGCACCAGTATCAAATTACTGGGGAGGAAGCTTTGGATCTTTGTTTAAGTTTAGATGATAAAAAAAAGCTTAGCTCTTTAAAAGTTGATCAGATAACTAAATCAAGGACAAATTATATTCCTATTGCGACAAACATTTTAAAACAGCTCCTGCTGATGATAGCACCAGAAAAATTACAGTGCTCAATATCTGGTGTAAGAGAAGGAACATTAATCGTCAAGTCAGGATACAAATTGACAGAGCATGATCTACTAAATAATTTTATTGATTATTCTGCATTTAGAACAGGCGATTATGGAGAAAACTATTTAAAATACTATAATTTTATAAAAGATATTTTTAAGGATAATGAAAATTTTCCAGTAAGGTTATTAAAACCAACATGCTCTTTAAGTAATATGGATTGGGGACTTGGAGCTTTTCAAAAGGCAGAACTTGTTTTTGCACAAATCTTAAATACACCTGCGTTATCTCTCAGTCATAGTGATCGAGTAAAAGTAGCTTTGGCAGGGTTTTGGCGACATTGTTCTGTCAAATATTATCCTGATCGCGATTATGTAAGCTTACTTTCAAATAATGAAATTTTGATTGCAAGACAAGTTGGTGCAGCATTAAGGTTAGCCTCAGGTATAGCGGCAATATCAACTATATTTCTCGATAATTTATCACTATCTAAAAAAGGGAATACAATTATACTTTCTGTACCTAACCAACATAGTCAGATTGTAACTAAATCTGTTCAAAAAAGATTGAAGTCCTTGTCCAAGGAGATGGAGTTGGACTTCAAAATTCTTTACTCTTAAAAATTAGTTATTTAATGATGTTGAAGATGTTTGAGCAGAAGCTGACTTAGCTTGTTTTTTTGCTTTTTTTTCAGCTGCTTTTTTTTCTAGCTTAGCTATTTTCACTTCAATTTTAGAAATCTTTTTTTCTTGAGCTGCAATCTTACTTTTAAGTTTGCTTACTGTTTTTAAAACTTTTTGTTTTTTATTCTCTTGTTTTTTTATTTTTTTTTTCATTTATGCCCCCTATTTTTTTAAAATATTTATTATCTTATAATAAAGTTAAATTTTGTAAATTCTTTTAAGGACTATCATACATAAAACTGCACCAATAAGTTGTGCAATAATAAAGTAAATAATATTTGAATAATGTATGCCAGTGAAAGTATTAGTCAGAGTCCTTGCAATAGATACTGCTGGATTTGCAAAAGCAGTTGATGACATAAACCAAATTGCTGCCCCAATATACAATCCTACTAAACCAGCTACAATTTCAGTTTTATTTTTTTGATTAAGTAAAATAATCATTAATAGACCAAATGTTGATATTAATTCAGAAAATAAGATATGATTTCCATTTCGATACTTTGTGGACAGTTCGACTGCATCATAGCCGAAAATAATGTTTGCAATAATTACGCCTGTGCACGCACCTAAAATTTGCATAAAAATATAAACGGCAGATCTCTTTAATTTAATATTTCCAAGTAGTAACATTACTAATGTAACTGCGGGGTTAAAATGAGCACCAGATCTTTTTCCAAAAGTAATAATTAAAAAAACAAGAGTAAAACCAATTGCTAATGAGTTTGCCAACAGAACAACTGCTTCATTTTGAGTCATAGCTTGCCCCATCATGCCTGACCCAACAATTGCAAGTAATAAAATTAATGTACCTAAAAACTCTGATACATATTTATCTATATGTTTCATATATTAAGAAACTCCTTTTTAATACGTTCATGAATTTGATCAAATATTCTTTGAAATTCATTTAATTTCTCTTCATCATTTCCATTAAAAGCAGCAGGATCCTCCAGATCCCAATGTAATTTATTTGGCGATCCAGGATAAACAGGGCATGTTTCATTTGCTGCATTGTTACAAACTGTAACAATAGTATCAAACTTTGTATCTGAAAAATCATCCCAGCTTTTACTTGAAATCTTTTCATGATTTATATTATTTTTTTCTAAAACTTTTATTGAGTATGGATTAACTTTACCCGTGGGTTTTGATCCAGCGCTAAATGCTTGATATCTATTTTCTCCCAATTGATTTAATAGACATTCTGATATAATAGATCTTGCAGAGTTCCCTGTACAAAGAAATAATACTTTTTTCATAGCTCCAAACTATTATGGATTTGTTACAGATTTGTTAAATGCCAAAATTTATAAGAAAAAAATCAGGAATTAATAACTGGGGTCTTTTTGCAGGACAGAATTTTAAAAAGGGTGATAAGGTTATTGAATATAAAGGCAAAAAATATACCCATAAACAAGTCGAGGAAGATGATCGGTTTGATAATTCTAAAGCGATCTATTTATTTACACTAAATAAAAAAACCGTTCTTGATGGTGACACTAAATCTAATACGGCAAAATATATTAATCATACGTGTGATCCAAATTGTGAAGTTGATATTATTAAAGGAAAAATTTGGATTATAGCCATCCAAGATATTAAAAAGGGAGATGAGCTTTCTTACGATTATGGTTTTGGATACGATAAAGATTTTAGACAATTTCCTTGCAAATGCGGATCAAAAAATTGTTGTGGTTATATTGTAAGAGATGACCAGCGATGGAGAATTAATCGTAAATTTGCAAAAACCAAACAGGGCCGATTGAAGAAATAAGTTGGGAAACAAACCCATTTAAAGGTTAAATGGACAAACGAACCCAAATAAGCCTTTATTTAAGCGCTTTTTACTTTTTTCTGTATGAAGCTTGGAACTTCTTCAACTGTTTTTTGAGCCTCTTCAGTTCTTTGACCACGAGGTTGATAAGCATGAAGCACATGAAGTTTGCAGTAAATTCTTTCATCCATAGGAGTTCTTCCGCAGAAATAAAAATCTTTTTCATCAGGGTGACCAATTGGCCATCTACAAGTCTTATCAGTTAAGTTTTCTAAACTTACTGGATTTTCAGGTTCAAAATCTTTTTCAATCACTATGGCTCTTAGACCCCTAGGTCTTCTCGTTCTTCTTTGAACTGGACCTTTTTTTTGTTGAAACTGAGCGTTATTAATTCTTGGAGATGAAATCATTCTTGATTGAGTTCTACCTGCAAGATTTAAACGGTGAGCTTTTCCAATCACCGCGTTTCTTGAAATGTCATCACCTAGCATTCTTGCGATTTGACTAGCTGTATGACCTTCCGCCCAAAGTTTTTTAAGTTGTTCTGTTTTTTCGTCTGTCCAAGCCATGTCAGGTGTTATATTAACCATATCTTGCATACTCAATTTAATTGAACACAAGATGTTGATGAAAAAATGTAGTAAAAATAGCCTTTTTTTGAAAAAACCTTATATATCCACATTTTTTAAGCCTTTTTATAAATTAACTGATAATGAGAAGTCATGAGCGCTATTCAATACAAATATAAGATTGGTGTAAGAAGGTTTGGTTATGTGAACTGGGTTGGTTTTTACACTTTATATTTAAAAGAAGTTCAAAGATTTTTTAAAGTATGGGTACAAACTATTGTTTCACCTATTGTTACTTTATTATTATTTTTAACCGTATTCAGCTTGGCCATAGGTTCTGAAAGAACTGATGTGCTTGGACATAAGTTTACTGTATTTTTAGTCCCAGGATTAATCGCAATGCAAATTATGCAAAATGCTTTTGCAAACACATCTTCATCTTTAATGATTTCCAAGGTTCAGGGAAATATCGTCGATATTTTATTCCCTCCATTATCAGCTGGTGAAGTAACATTTTCTTTAATTTTAGGTGGTATAACTAGAGGTTTGGTTGTTGGTTTTTTCTCAATATTAGTTTCATTATTTTTTATTAAAATTCCATTTGCACATATTTTTTATGTGATAGTTTTTGGTATTCTAGGTTCTTGCTTACTTGCAGCACTTGGTTTTATTGCAGGTCTTTGGGCTGAAAAATTTGATAACATGGCAGCTGTTACAAATTTTATTGTTGTCCCATTATCATTTTTATCTGGAACGTTTTTTTCAATAAATAGATTAGAAGGCCCCATTCATACGATTAGTCAATTTAATCCATTTTTTTATATTATTGATGGTTTCAGATACGGATTTTTAGGCCAATCAGATTCTAATGTTTATTTTGGAATGCTAATTTTGTTTGTTTGTAACATGATTTTAATTGGTTTATGTTATCTTCTTTTTAAAAAGGGTTATAAAATTAAAGCTTAATAATTATGAGTGCAATTCTTGGAACATATGCAAGAAGACCGGTATCCTTTTCTCATGGAAAAGGTTGTTATTTGTTTTCTACGTCTAACGATAAATACCTGGATTTTGTATCTGGTATTGCTGTAAATGCATTGGGTCATTGCCATGATCATCTTGTTAAAACTGTACAAGAACAAGCTGCAAAATTATGGCATGTTTCAAATGCTTTTGAAATTCCAGAACAAGAAAGACTTGCTCAAAGATTAGTTGAAAATACTTTTGCAGATTACGTTATATTTATGAATTCAGGAGCTGAAGCAACTGAAGCTAGTATTAAAATTGCTAGAAAATATTTTTTTGAAAAAGGTCATCCTGAAAAAAATAGAATTATAACTTTCAAAGGTGCCTTTCATGGAAGAACGTTAGCTTCTTTATTTGCTGCAAATAATCCTGATCATATCAAAGGCTTTGAACCAAAAGTTGAAGGTTTTGACCAAGTTGATTTTGGAGATCATGAAGCTTTAAAAAAAGCACTTAATAAAAATACAGCAGCTATTATGGTTGAGACTATTCTGGGTGAAGGTGGAATAAAAATTATTCCAGATCAATGTTTACAAGGTCTAAGAAAATTATGTGATGAACATGATCTTTTATTAATTTTAGATGAAGTTCAATGTGGTATTGGAAGATCAGGAAAGTTTTTTGCTTTTGATTGGGCAGGAATTGAGCCTGATATAGTTCCAATTGCCAAAGGAATTGGCGGGGGTTTTCCAGTCGGTGCTTGTCTAGTTAATAAAAAAGCAGGAAGTGGAATGAAACCTGGAAATCATGGTTCTACATTTGGCGGTAACCCATTGGCAATGAGCGTAGGGAATGCAGTTTTAGATATTATTTTAGAAAAAGGATTTTTAGAAAATGTTATTAAAATTGGAGAATATTTTGAAGTTCAGCTTATAAAATTAAAAGAAAAATACCCAAGTGTTATTGAAGAAGTAAGAGGCAAAGGATTATTAAGAGGTATAAAACTTAAATCAGATAATGCTAAATTTTTAAATGAGCTATTTGAGCATAAAATGTTGGCTGTAAAAGCATCTGAAAATGTAGTGAGATTATTACCTCCTTTAATCGTTAAAGAAAAAGAAATCGATGAAGCTATTTCAATTATTGAGAAAGTGTGTGAAAAATTAAAATGAAACATTTTTTAGATTTATCTTTAATTCCAAAATCAGATTTGCATCATATTCTCTCTGAAGCAAAAAGAAGAAAAGCAAAGCAAAGCAAAGAAGGTAAAGTAGTCGTATCAGAACCATCGAATGGTAAATATAAATTATTGCTAATGGTTTTTGAAAAACCTTCAACTAGAACAAGACTTTCCTTTGATCTTGCAATGAGACAGTTAGGTGGAGAGACAATTGTAATGAACGCTAATGATATGCATCTTGGAAAAGGTGAAGAAAGTGTACAAGATACTGCAAAAGTGATTTCAGGCTTTTCTGATATTGTAATGTTTAGAACTTTTGAGCACCAAACATTAATTGATTTGTCAAAACTTTTAACAGTTCCTCTAATTAATGGGTTAACAAATTCAAGTCATCCATGTCAGCTTTTGAGCGATGTGATGACATTTGAAGAACAAAAAGGCTCAATTAAAGGGGCTAAAGTTGCTTGGGTTGGAGATGGAAATAACGTTACGAATTCTGCAATAGAAGCAGCAGTTCAATTTGATTTTGAACTTAATATTTGTGTTCCAAAAAATTACTTACCATCAAAAAAAGTTTTAGATTGGGCAGAAAAGCAAGGTGGAAAAATTAACCTTTTTCATGATGCAAAAAAAGGTGTAGCTGAAGCTGATTGTATTATGTCTGACAAGTGGGTTTCGATGGGTGATCAAGTTGATATTAAAAAGAAAAAGAGTGATTTGAAACATTTCCAAGTTAATGATGAATTAATGAGTCTTGCAAAACCAGATTCAATTTATCTACATGTATTACCAGCAGCAAGAGAAGAAGAGGTTACCTCTTCTGTTATTGATGGGAAACAATCTTTAGTATGGCAGCAAGCAGAAAATAGATTGCACGGTCAAAAGGCGATTATTGATTGGTGCTTGTCAGATTAATTTCTCCAAAAAGCAGGTAAAAATAAAACTAAAACAGTAAGTAACTCTAGTCTACCAAGCAGCATTCCTAAACTTAAAAGCCACTTTGCACTATTAGATAATATAAAAAAATTTCCATCTGGTCCAATGACATGACCAAGTCCTGGACCTACATTTGAAATTGAGGTTGCAGCCGCTGAAACAGAAGTAATTAAATCTAATCCAGTAAGCGATAGTAAAAGTGTTAAAATAAAGAATATAAATATGTAGAGACAAACAAAAGCAAGAACCGAAGTTAAAAATTGATCATTAATATTTTGGTTGTTGTACTTTATTGGGAACACCCCATTAGGATAAAATATTTTTTTAACCTGCTGATCAATAAAAGATAAAATAATTTGAAATCTAAAAACTTTTATTCCGCAAGTTGTTGAAGCAGAGCAACCACCCACAAACATTAAAACTAAAAAGAAAAAAACAGAAAAGTTTCCCCATGCACTAAAATCTTTAGTTGTATACCCAGTTCCTGTTATAATAGATGTTACATTAAAAGCTGCATCTCTTAGTGCTAAAATTAAAGCGTCACCTCTATCTATGTATGAGTAAACTGCGATGATTAAAATTGACCCAACTAAAATTAAAAAAAAACCTATTATTTGTTTATCTTTAAAAAATACAAACAAATCTCCTCTTGTAAATTTTATGTAAGCTAAAAAAGGGATACTCCCTGTAATAATAAATATGATAGCAACCACCTCTATTAGTGAACTATTAAAGTAACCGATAGATTGACTGTGAGTAGAGTAACCACCAGTTGATACTGTCGTTAGAGCATGATTTATTGCATCAAAAACATTCATGCCGGCAAGCCAATAAGCCAAAGAACATAAGATGGTGATGAAAATATAAATTTTTGTGATTGATAAGGCAATTTCAGTAACCTTTGGAACTACTTTTTCAACTTCCATACCTTCTGATCTAAATAACTGCATTCCACCGATATTTAACAACGGCAAAATAGTAATTGCCATAACGATAATACCAATCCCCCCAAGCCATTGAAGCAATGATCTCCAAACCAAAATTCCCTTTGAAGCTCTTTCAATGTCTGGCAGTATTGTAGATCCTGTGGTGGTGATACCAGATACACTCTCAAAAAATGCATCCGTAAAAGTTAAATCAAGTGATGAAAAATATAGAGGTATAGCTCCAAAAAAACAAATAGATAACCAGGCAAGATTTGTCATTAAAAAAGCTTGTTGGACATTCAAAGATCTATCTTTGGTTTGGCTTATTAATACTAATAGCGTTCCAATAAATGCTGACAAAATTCCAGTTACTAGAAAGTGTTGCGATTTATCACCAATTGTCATTTCAACAATGTGAGGAATAATCATGAAACCAGATAAGATTATAATTAGATATCCGATAATTAGGAAAGTAGTTTTTAATCCAGAATTCATTTCGAAGCAGTTAAAATGAAATTATATTAATATTTTTTTTAGACAACTTTTGAAATGTTTGTAATTTGAAAAAAGCTAATTTTAGCCTATAAACAAAATACTTATGAGTTCAGAATATTTAAACTCCAACGCATGGCCATTTGTTGAAGCAAGAGCAATTCTTAAAAGAAAAGGAAAAGCATTAGAAAAGAAAGGTCATGTCTTATTTCAAACCGGGTATGGCCCGAGCGGATTACCTCATATTGGAACTTTTGGAGAAGTTTGTAGAACAACTATGGTCATTCAGGCATTTAAAAAAATTTCTGATATTCCAGTAAAATTATTTACCTTTTCAGATGATATGGATGGACTTAGAAAAGTTCCAGAGAACATTCCTAATAGCGACTTATTAGAAAAAAATTTAAATAAACCTTTAACTGCAGTTCCAGATCCTTTTGAAAAATTTCCAAGTTTTGGTGAACATAACAACGCAATGTTAAAAACGTTTTTAGATAAATTTAATTTCAATTATGAATTCAAAAGCTCAACTCAAATGTATAAGAGCGGTGAATTTAATAATGAACTAATCAATGTTTTAAAAAATTATGAAAAGATAATGAATATCATTTTACCAACACTTGGTAGTGATAGAAAGAAAACGTACAGCCCTTTTCTACCTATCTGTCCAGATACTGGCAAAGTTTTAGAGATACCAATTGTTGAGATTGATGAAAAACAAAATGAGGTAGTTTTTGATAACAATGGAAAGAAATTTAAAACTAAAGTTACTGATGGTGCTTGTAAATTACAATGGAAAGTTGATTGGGCAATGCGATGGTCAGCACTTAAAGTTGATTTTGAAATGTATGGAAAAGATTTAATCCCAAGTGCTGAACTATCAGGTCAAATTTGTAAAACATTAGGAAGCCCAATACCAAATGGTTTTGCTTATGAATTATTTTTAGATGAAAAAGGAGAGAAGATTTCAAAATCAAAAGGGAACGGTATTACTATTGAAGAGTGGTTAAAATACGCAACCCAAGAAAGCTTAGCATTATATATGTATCAAAATCCACAAAGAGCTAAAAAACTCTATCCGCAAGTTATTCCTAAAGCAGTAGATGAATATTTAACTTTTCTAGAAAAATTTGACGGTCAAGAAATCAAAGAGCAATTAGGTAATCCAGTATGGCACGTTCACAATGGCTCTCCCCCTAAAGAAAAGAATGTAATTTCCTTTGGTGTGCTTTTGAATTTAGTCAGTGCAAGTAATGCTGAAAATGAAGAAGTTTTATGGAAGTTTATTAATAACTATAGTTCAAATATTGTTAAAGAAGATCATCCTATACTTCAAAAATTAACTAAAAATGCAATTCAATATTTTAATGACATTGTAAAGCCTTCAAAAAAATATAGGCCTGCAAATGAAAACGAGAAAAAAGCAATAATGGATTTAATTGAAGTCTTAAAAAAAATGCCAGATGGGAAAGATCCCTCAGAGATACAAACTGAAGTTTTTACAGTTGGAAAAAATTATTATCCAAAAGAAAAATTAAGAGATTGGTTTAAAGCAATTTATGAAATTGTATTTGGAGATGAACAAGGACCAAGAATGGGTTCGTTTATCAGCTTTTTTGGACGTGAAGAAACTATTAAATTGCTAGAGGACAGTTTAAAAAGATAGAATGTTTTATGATATTTTTAACTCATTTTTAAAACAAACTGACCCAGAAGTTGCACATCAATTAGCAATAAAATTCTTAAAAACAAATATCATTCCATTTGATTTATTTAAATTTAAACCTCATGAAAAATTGAGGTCCAAAGTTTTTGGTATTGAGTTTGAAAATCCTATAGGGCTAGCAGCTGGATTTGATAAAAATGCAGAAGTTTATAACTCTATCTACAAATTAGGATTTGGTTATGTAGAGGTTGGTACAATTACACCAAAACCTCAAGAGGGAAATTCAAAGCCAAGAGTATTTAGATTAAATCAAGACAAAGCTATTATTAACCGACTTGGCTTTCCAAACGAAGGTATGGAAAAAATTTTCAATCGTATTGCTAATAATTTGAACAATGGAATTTTAGGCATTAATATTGGACCTAATAAAGAAAATGCCACTAAAAATGATGACTATCTCATATGTTTAGAAAAATTTTATGATCAAGCTGATTATATAGCCATTAATATTTCATCTCCGAATACACCAAACCTAAGATCACTGCATGATAAAGAAAAAATTATTAATCTAATTGATGCAATACTAAATTTTAGAAATCAAAATGAAAAAATAAAACCTATTATATTTAAACTATCACCCAATATTGACATTTCAGAAATTAATAATTTATCTGAAATTTTTTTGGATAAAAAAATTGATGGTCTAATTTTAACAAATACTTCTATTGAAGGAAAAGAAGATTTATTCGATGAAAACAAAAGAGAAGCTGGTGGCTTATCTGGTAGCCCAATTAATTTAGTATCGAACAAAGTTATTTTGAATTTTTACAAAAATTTAAGAGGCAAAATTCCTATTATTGGCGTAGGTGGAGTAAATGATGGAAAAACGGCTTATGAAAAAATTAAATGCGGAGCAAATTTAGTACAACTTTATACTTCTATGGTTTTTAAAGGCCCTTATGTAGCTTCTAATATTAATAAAGAATTAGTAGAGCTCTTAAAACAAGATGGTTTAAAAAATATTTCAGAAGCTGTCGGTATAAATGCTAATTAAAATTAGCATGTGATTTAATATAACTTGTATTGTTAAGTTTTTTCGAATTTTTAAATAGTCTAAGTTTTTAAGATATTTGTTATCAATTAGATAGATCCCAAAAAAACACAATGAGTAAATAAATAATTTAATTTGTATTTGGATAAATATTTCTACAAAAATTAGTAACACAGGTGTGATTACGATGAAAAAAATTAATTTTTTCGAAACATTTTCTTTTTCAAAAAAAATAGTCATTAACCAACTTGAGCCAAATAAAAAACTTAAAATTACTAACGAATATATCGAGAAAAGATCAAAGATAAAAAAATTCTTGTAAAGAAAACTTATAATAGCAAGAATGTAAAAGGGAATTGCTCCTGAGTAGCATAATGTTTTAACAAAGCTTAGTTGATTCATTACAATACTTTTTTGAATGAGTATGCGACTGCAATTCCTACTATTATAGCTATACTCACAGATACTATTCCATAAATTACCGGATAATTTTGTGAAACATTTATAATTAAATTTGTAAAACTATTAAATTCTGGAGTAATAGTACTGGCAATATTCATTGATGGTAAAATTTTAGAAAAGAATAAATCATAACCAAATTTAAAACCAAAAGTTAAAATCAAAATTGAAAGTAAACCTCTTAATTCTTCACCAGCAAGTTTACTGCTTATAATTGAACCTAGTTGCGCACCAACGACAGAGCCAAGCGCTAATATGAATACAAGATAAATATCGATAGTATAGTTTGCTATTGCGTGAAGCAAAGTTACTATGATCATAACAAATATCATTGCAAAAAGTGATGTACCTGGAACGAGTTTAGCTGGCATACCGATTATATAAATTAAGATTGGAACGAGGATAAAACCTCCTCCTACACCAAGCAATGATGATATCAGGCCGATAAGTATTCCAAAAAATATTGGACCAATAGCACTAATATATAACTTTGAAGCATGAATTCTTACTTTAAAGGGTAAATTGTGTATCCAATAATGTTGATGCATTCTTCTTTTAATGAATTTATTGTTTCTAATTCTTCTCATTTCACTCAAGCTTTCATAAAACATCATTAGTCCTATAGAGCTTAGTAATATGAAATATGAAATAGATATCAGACTATTAATTGTCCCTTTTTTTAAGAAGAAAATAAAAATTTCAACACCTATGATTGATCCTATGAGACCACCGACTAAAATTAAAACTCCCATTTTTACATCGATGTGATTTTTAAAATAATGAGCTAATGACCCAGATACTGATGCAGCCAAGATATTATTTGCTCCATTTGCAACTGCATATACAGGGGGTATTCCTAAAAAAATTAATATAGGTGTCATTAGGAATCCGCCCCCAATTCCTAGTAAACCTGTTAAAAAACCTACGGCGGCACTAATTAGTAGTAATAATGGAATATTAATTGTTACTTCTGCAATCGGTAAGTAAAAATCAAACATTTAACATTGTTTATTATTTAATTACAATTATGCCTCTAATTATTAATTGTCAAACGGACAGAGCGCATAAAATGGCTCTAAAAACACCTTGACCAAAACATTTTAAGGAAATATATCCTGACCACCTATGGCAAATATATGTGAATTAACTGGCAAAAGACCGATGAGTGGACATAAGGTGTCTCACGCTAATAACAAAACTAAGAGAAAGTTTTTTCCTAACCTAAAAAAAGTTTCTCTTAAAAGCGAGTTATTAAAAAAGAATGTTAGTTTGAAAATTTCAACAAGAGCTTTAAAAGCTGTTGATTTTAGAGGTGGTCTTGATCAGTTTTTAATTAGAGCAAAAAATAAAAATTTAGCACCAAGAATAAAAAAATTGAAGAAAGCTCTAATGGTTAAAACAAAAGTCAAAGCTAATTGATTAATAAAAAGCTAATACCTTACATTCTATCAATGATGCTAATTGTTTTGGCATCTAACTATTTAGTTCAATTTCCATTTAATTTTTTAAATCTTAATGATGTTTTAACTTGGGGAGCTTTCACATATCCGGTTGCTTTTTTAGTTACCGATATAGCAAATAGACTTCATGGGATCAATTTCACCAAAAGAGTAATTCATGTAGGTTTTGTTTGGGGAATTTTAATTTCTTTATTTTTTTCAGTCAGTGAATTTAATTTAATTTCACTAAGAATTGTTATTGGATCAGGGATAGCTTTTTTAATAGCACAATTGCTGGATGCAAATATTTTCAATAAATTAAGAGATCATAAGTTATGGTTTATACCTCCATTTTTATCATCAATTATTTCATCTGCCGTTGATACATTTTTATTTTTCTCAATTGCATTTTACGGTACCGAAGTTCCATGGATAACTTTAGCGCTAGGTGATTTTGTTGTTAAGATTATAATTGCAATGTTAATGCTTGTACCATTTAGGTTGATGGTCAAAAATTTAGAGTTAATTCAAGGTTCTTTTTCTAGTAGGTGAGTTAATAAATAAGTCTACAAGTTGATCTACCATTGCATCACCTAGTTCTTGAACATCTGCAATTTTGATAGCTTTTTCATAATAGTTAGTTACATCATGCCCAATTCCGATTGCATTAATTTCTATATCAGAATTATTTTCGATCCATTGCACTACTCTTTTTAAATGTTGTTCTAAATAACTTGGAGAATTTACTGAAAGCGTAGAGTCATCAACAGGAGCGCCATCAGAGATAACCATAATAATTTTTCTTTCTTCTTTTCTTTTTTTTAGGCGGTTGTAAGCCCAAAGAATTGCCTCACCATCAATATTTTCTTTTAAAATTCCTTCTTTTAACATTAGCCCTAAATTATTTTTAGATCTTCTCCACGGTGTATCTGCAGACTTATAAATAATGTGACAAAGATCATTTAATCGCCCAGGACTTTCTTTTTTATGTTTCATCCAAAGCTCTCTACTTTTTCCACCTTTCCAGTTCATGGTGGTAAAACCTAAAATTTCAACTTTAACTGAACATCGTTCTAACGTTCTAGATAGTATATCTGCACAAATCGCTGCTATAGTAATTGGCCTTCCTCTCATTGATCCCGAGTTATCAATCAGTAAGGTTACAACCGTATCTTTAAAATCAATATCCTTTTCTTTTTTGTAAGAAAGAGAATTAAATGGATCCATAATAATTCTAGGTAGCTTAGATGCATCCAATAATCCTTCTTCAAGATCAAAATTCCATGACCTATTTTGTTTAGCTAAAAGTTTTCTTTGTAATTTATTTGCAAGTCTCGAGATGAAAGATTGTAGAGATGATAGTTGGATATCAAGATTGTTTCTCAATTTAAAAATCTCTTCGTCTGTTATAAGTTCATTTGCTTCTAAAACTTTGTCGAATTGATTTGTAAAAATTTTATATTTTTTATTATCATTTGATGCTTGCTTTTGAGATCTGGTAGTTTGTATATCTTCATCATCACTATCCTCCAAAGCAATTTCTTGATCATTTAAACTTGGGTCAAAATCTATTTCTGGAACAAGATTTTCCATATCAAATTCAGGGTTTTGAGATTGTTGATTTTCTTGTTCTTGTAATTCTTGTTTTTCGCTATCTTGCTCCTTATTATTATCTTCATTGTCCTCTTCATTTTGCGCGTTCTGTGGATTTTGATTTTGGTCTTGAATTTCTAGATCATCGATAATTGATTGCACTTTTTTGCCATATGTCTCCTGATCATTTAAGCTTTTTGTTAATGATGATATTTTATCAGAAACTTTGTTGTCAAAAATTTCATTCCATCTCTTAAAATCTTCTTTTTTATTTTCTGGAATTCTAAAATCTAATACCTTGCCACGTAGATATGCTTCAAATGCATCGGCAATAAAATTTTGTGAATGTACATTGCTTTCCGAAATTTTTTTTTGATAAAAATTATTTAAATTACTTTTAATACCTTTGTATTGATCTGAGCCAATTTTTTCATATCTGATTTTCTCAGCAATATTATAAATAGTTTTACTAATTGTTCCCGTTGGAAGATTTTTGTTTAATATATTTTCATCACTATATTTTATTTTTAAAGCCTCACTATCTGCCAAGACTCTTGCCTCTAGAATCTCTCCTTTATTTTCGGAAGATAAAATTTTCGGTTTAGTAATTTTTTCAAATTTTTCTCTTTTTTCCTTTAAATTACTTCTCGCAATTGCTTTTGCTGTAGAGTGAATTGCAGTTTTATATTTTTCTAAATTTGGATGGTCAGCCATTAGGTTTGGAATTTTTATCTTCTGTTGACAAAACATCTTCTCCAAAACATCTTTGATAATATTCTGAAATGATAGGTCTTTCTAGTTCATCACACTTGTTTAAAAATGAAACCTTGAAAGAATGTTTTAAATCAGAAAAAATTTTATAATTATCGGCCCATGTTAAAACCGTTCTTGGACTCATTACAGTTGATATATCGCCATTCGCAAATCCATTTCGAGTCAGATTCGCAACTTGCACCATATTTTTTATAATTTGTTTACCGTCATTTGAGTTTAAAAACTCACACTTTGCTAGAATGATTGCCTCTTCTTTTTTGGGATCAAGATAGTTTAGAGTTGTAACAATATTCCATCTGTCCATTTGGCCCTGATTAATTTGTTGGGTTCCGTGATAAAGTCCACTTGTATCTCCAAGCCCAATTGTATTTGCAGTTGCAAACAATCTGAAAGAATTATTTGGCTTTATGACTTTATTTTTATCTAAAAGTGTAAACTTACCCTCGGTTTCCAAAACCCTTTGAATAACAAACATTACATCTGGTCTCCCAGCATCGTACTCATCAAAAACTAGTGCTACTGGATTTTGTAGTGACCAAGGCAAAATGCCTTCTTTAAATTCTGTAATCTGTTTTCCATCCTTAATCACAATTGCATCTTTACCTATTAAATCGATACGGCTTACGTGACTGTCTAAATTTACTCTAACACAAGGCCAATTCAATCTTGCTGCAACTTGCTCAATGTGTGTTGATTTACCTGTACCGTGATACCCTTGAACCATTACTCTTTTATTATTTGAAAAACCGGCAAGAATTGCCAAAGTAGTTTCTTTATCAAAGATGTAATTATTATCTATTTCCGGGACATAATCATTTTTGTCAGAAAAAGCTGGGACTTCTATATCTGTATCAATATTAAAAGTTTGTTTAACAGAAATCTTTAAATCTGGTTGTTCAGCAAACATTAATTAAGCTACCTTTTGTTTATCGCTTAGCGATGTTTTTAAATACGAATATGCGATTGTAATTTCTTTTAGTTTTTCTTCGTATTTTTTGTCGCCCGCATTCATATCAGGGTGATATTTTTTAACAAGTTTTTTGAACTGTTCTTTTATCGCTAACCAAGTAATATTTGGTTTAAGATTCATTTTTTTTAAAGCTGCAATTTGTTTGTCAGTATATTTTTGGTTCTCTTGATTTAAGGTATTTTTAAATTTTGAAAGATTTAACAATTCATCTTCAATAGCATTGTTCCATAATTCATGAAAAAAAGTATCCATTGATCCAAATTTTTGTGTTTTTCTATGTCCAATAATATCTTTAAACACAAAGTCTTCTATTTGCGCTTGAGACATACCTTCGAAGAAATCCCATTTTTTATTATATTCTTTAATATGATCCTCACAAAACCATAGATAGTCACCTTCACCCTTAGTTGGAGCTTTGAACTCGCCAAGTTGTTTACAAGAATCCCAATTACAATTTAGGTCTTGGTTTTTTGTATATTGTTCAAAGTGATGCTGACATAATACTTTGTATTCTTTATTTTTTTTATCTCTTATCAGTACTTCTTTAAAACCACGTTCAAAACAATTTATTTTATCGCAACTTTTTTTCATAAACGATATATAATATAAAATAATCATGAATGCCGAAACATTAATTAAAAAAAAACTTTTAAATAATTTAGGAATTAATGATGTTGAGGTTATTAACAATTCTCATTTACACCAAAATCATCAACAATCTCCAAATAATGGCATAAGTCATTTCAAATTAATTATTAAAGATAAGCAATTAAGTGAACTACCGAAAGTTAAATCACATCAAAAGATTTATTCATGTCTTTCAGAAGAAATGAAGGGCTTTATCCATGCTTTAGAAATTGAAATTATTAATGCTTAGTAGATTTTTCTAATATAATTTTTATTTGAGTAATTTGATTTTTATTTTTATTTAAAATTTCATAAACAATGTTATCGAACTTAAATGTTTGGCCGACTTCAGGCAAAGCTTCTGTTTTAAAAATAATATAACCAGCTAGTGTTGAAGCATCATTTTCTGAAAGATTTAAATCTAGCTCACGATTAATGTCTCTAATATTTACATCTCCTCTTATTCTATATTGATTTTCATTTATTCTTCTTATTCCAATTGTAGAGAAGTCCTTTTCATCAAAGATGTTTCCAACAATTTCTTCAATTATATCCTCTAATGATATTAGTCCCATTAGTTCTCCATACTCATCTACTACAAATGCAATCTTTTCTTTTCTTTTAATAAACTCATTAAGTTGATCTTTTACTTTTGTGGTTTCGGGAATAAACCACGGTTTAATAATACCTTGTTTAACTTTTTCTAAGCTTATTTTACCATCATCATCTAAATTACTTAAAATATTTTTAGCGTGAATAATTCCCAAAATATTATTCCGGTCATCTTTCCATACAGGTATTCTACTAAACGAGCTGGAAGCAATAGTTGAATATATTTTTTTTGTTTCATTTAAATTTAAAGAAAATATATTTTTTCTGTGAGTCATAATTTTTTCAACTGTAATTTCCTTTAAGTCGAGAATTGCATTGATCATTTCACTTTCGTCTTTATGCAAGTCTCCTTCATCTTCGTGCATATCAATCATATTACGTATATCTTCGGTCACTGAATTCGTGGAATTTTTATGATCAATTCCAAATATTTTGTATGTTGTGTGATTTAGAAATTTTAAAATCAAGTTTATTGGATAAAATATTTTTACAAAAATTGTTAATGGAGTTGAAAAAAATAAAGCAAATCGGTCTGCTTTTATCAAAGCAATATTTTTAGGTAAAACTTCTGCAAAAATTACAATTAAGCAAGTCATTACAAGAGTAGAATAAAAAATTCCATCACTACCAAAGTATTCAATTAAAACTGCAGTTGCTAAAACTGATGCAAGAATATTCACTATATTATTACCAACTAAAATAGAGCTAATAAGATCATTTTTATTATCTATTAGTTTTAGGAGCTTTTTAGCTTTTCGATCACCTTTGTTCGCAAGTTTATGAATCTTACTTCTATTTACCGACGTTACGGATGTTTCTGAACCAGAAAACATCCCTGAGATAACGATGAGTATAGCGATGTAAAAAATGGGTAAATAATTAGTAAATTCCATCTTTTAAATCTTTTTGAATTAAGGGAATAAATGTTTTTTTCAATGTTGTTTCCTTAATTATAGATAAACCAATTTTTTTTAAAAGAATTATTTTAATTTTTTTTCCATCAGATTTTTTATCGTTATTCATAATTTGAAAAACTTTCTTGATATTTTTCGAGTTCACAAATTTCTTATACTGGAAATTTAATTTTAATTTTTGATATAAAGATAAAATACTTTCAAGTTCGTGCCCTTTTAAGTATCCCATTTGATTTGATAATCTTGAAGCCACAGCCATTCCAATAAGTACAGCCTCTCCATGAATTATCTTTTTAGAATATCCAGTTACAGTTTCGATCGCATGTGCGAACGTATGTCCAAAATTTAATATCGCTCTCAAATTTTTTTCTTTTTCGTCTTTTTTTACTACATAAGCTTTATGTTTGCAGCTAGTGTAAATAGCATCGGTAATTAGATTTTTAGATTTTTTATTTATAATTTTTTTTCCATTTTTAATTAACCAATTAAAAAATTTTTTATCTAAAATTAGTGAATACTTTAAAACCTCAGCAAAACCTGCAATCATCTCTCTTCTTGGAAGAGTATTAAGAGTATCAATATCAATTAAAACAAAATTAGGTTGAAAAAAAGTTCCAACAAGATTTTTTCCAAAATTATTATTTATTCCAGTTTTACCCCCAACAGATGAGTCTACTTGAGAAAGAAGAGTTGTTGGAACTTGAACAAAATTAATCCCTCTTTTAAATATACTTGATGCAAAACCTGCAAGGTCACCAATCACACCTCCGCCTACTGCAATAACACAGTCATTTCTACCAAAGTTACATTTAGATAATAAATTTGTGATTTTGATTAAAAAGTGATCCTGTTTTATAACTTCGCCATCTGGCAAAATTATAGTGTAATATTTAATTCCTTTTGTATTTTTCTTTAAAGTTAACATATATTTTTTTGGAATTTTTTTTGAGGATACTATTAAAATATTTTTTGTATTTTTAAGGTGTTTTTTTTTAAAAAAACTAAATTTTGATAATATATTTTGACCAATATAAATTGGGTATTTTTTTGAAGAAGTTTTTACAATTAGTGTTTTCATAATATTTCTATAATTTTTTTTACGATATTTTTTTTGTTATCAGACTTTGTTCTAATTGTATAATTGGCTTTATTGTATTGTTCTTTTCTATTGTCATAAATTTCTTTAATAGATCTTTTTAAATTCTTATAGTTTAACAAGGGCCTTTTATTTCTTGATTTACTAAGCCTTTCATAAATAGTTTCTAAACTGGGACTAATCCATATTGAAAGACCTAGTTTATTGATTTTTCTTCTTATAGCGCTATTTAAAAAAGCACCACCCCCAAGTGACAAAACTTTTGGATTACCATCTATAAGTTTAACACAAATTTTTTCTTCAATTTTTCTAAAATATGTTTCACCTTTTGTTTCAAAAATTTGAGGAATCGTTTTTTTGCATTTAAGCTCAATTTCCTTGTCACTATCAATAAAGTTAATATTTAGTGATTTTGCAAGCTCTTTACCAATAGAGGTTTTACCAGAGCCCATCATTCCGACTAAAACTATTGTTTTTAACATTGTGTGCTGAATAATATTAATTTAATAACATATTTTTGACTAAAATGTTTATAAAACTAATTCTTAATGATTAAAAATTTTATACTTAAAAAAATATTTCCTATCGTATTAATTGTTTATGGAGCAATGTACTTAGTTAATTATTTAGATATATCACCAGAAACAAAAGCAAGTAAGAAAACCTTACCTAATGATATCGCTGTTAAAGTTAAGTAAAAGAATTTTAATTTTATCTATTTTTGTATCCTCATCATCTTTAGTTTTGAGTGAGCCTAAAGATATATGGAAACAGTCTCAAGAAATAACTATTAAGGAAAACCAAAATAAAAAAATCGAAAATTCAGAAAATAATTTAAATAAAGATTTACCCCAAACTACTTTTGATAAAGAAAAATTAAATTTAAGTGTAAATGAAATTAGTCAATCTGAAGAAATAAATGATCAGGAACTTATTTTTGGATTATACGAACCTGAGGATACGAAAATAAACTTAAATTTTTGGTCTGATGTTGATAATAATTTATATAGCAGAGTTTTCGAGACATTATTAAATAAAGAAAAAAACAGTTTAGTTGCTGTTTCAGAAAAAGTATTATTTTCAAAATCAAATATAAATGTTTTTGAAGATAAAGGAGAGAGACATCTAAGCTTTATTGCTGATTGGTTAATAAATAATCAAAAGATGAAACTTATTGATCAGGTTATTGATCAGAACAAAATCATTAATAAAAATGCTAAATTATTAAAATTTTTGTTTACTCATTATTTATCCTTAGGCCAAATAGATAAAGCGTGTAGTTATACCAAGTTAATGACTGTAGATGTCCAGAGTATTGATTTAGAAAAATATAAAATTTTTTGTTTAATAAATAATAAAAAGATTAAACAAGCCCAGTCTCAACTTGAGTTAACGCGAGAAACATCTTCTTTGGATAATTTTTTTGTTGGAAAGGTAAATTTTCTTACAGGTATAAGTGATCAAAAGAGTGATATAAATTTTGATAATGTTTTCTATACACACCTTACTCTTATCACGAATGATAGTCTTGAATTAAAATATAATAATTTTTCAAAATCTAAAGAATTAAGAAATTATTTTTTTAAAAGTAATTTAGCTAATAAACTTTTAGATGAAGCAATGAAAAATACATCTCCAGATAAAAAAAAGGAATTAAATGATTTAGTAATTTTTTTAGAACGTTCAGTTAATGAAGATCTTTATCCTTATAAAAACATTTTAGATATTTATAAAAAATATAATTTTTCATTTAACCAGTTATTTCAAGTTGAAGATGCTGTAAAAAATTTGAGACGTCCCGAGTCTCATGCAATTTTATATCAAGCAATGTTACTTGCTCAAAAACCTGATATCAAATTAAAGATTTTAAATAATTTTAAAGATAAATTAACAGTTAACGGTTTAGAAAAAATTGCTGAACCAGTTTATTATTTAGAACTAGAAAAGATTTATTCAACAAACCCTGATTTGATTGATCAAAAAATTGTAGAAAAAATTAACAACTTTAAAATATCTGAAGAAAATAAAGACAAAAGCATTAATAATAATTATTTTTTTTCTTCAGAAATAAAAAAATTACTTGATAATAAATTAACTAAAAAAGATAAAAAGAAAATCTTAAATCTTCTCGGAGATTTTGATAAAAAAATTAAAGAAAAAAGTTATAAATTAACTAATAAAGATATCGCTTTAATCAACATTTTAAATGTACAAAAAATCGATCTACCTAAATCAATGTCTGATGTAATATATAATAAAGAAATTTATATACCGAATGAAATATTTAATTCTATCGAAAAAAAATTAAACGACGAGGCGATACTTAAAACTTTATTATTTATTGCAGATTTGGATGAAACTAAGAATAATTATACTAGAGATATTTTGGCTATAATAAAGATTTTTGATAATATAAAATTAGATAGTTTAAAAACTACATTTATAAACAGCGAATTTAGCTTATAAAAAATGCAATATTTAGAATTTGAAAAAGATCTTGAACAACTTGATAAAAACTTAGAAGAGTTAAAACACCCTTTTAATGAAGAGGGAGGCCTTTCGTCTGTAAATAATTCTCAAATCGACGAATTAGAAAATAAGATCAAAGTAAAAATTGATGAAATATACTCTAATCTTGATGGTTGGAAAAAAACTAAAATTGCTAGGCATGAAAATAGACCTAAAGCTGAATTTTATATTTCATCTATTTTTGAGAACTTTCAGCAAGTATCTGGTGATAGAAATTTCGGAGAGGATGATGCCGCGATTACTGGCTTTGCAAAAATAAACGGTGAGTCAGTTTTGGTCATTGGCCAGGAAAAAGGAAATGACACTCAGTCAAGAATTAAGAGAAATTTTGGAATGATGAGACCTGAAGGTTATAGAAAATGTATAAGGCTCATGAAATTGGCTGAAAATTACAATGTTCCTGTTGTTACATTTATAGATACACCAGGTGCTTACCCGGGAAAGGGTGCTGAGGAAAGAGGGCAGGCGGAAGCAATAGCTCAATCAATTAATTGTTGTTTAGGTTTGAAAGTTCCAATTATTTCAATCGTAATTGGCGAAGGAGGCTCAGGAGGCGCTATAGCTTTGGCAACGTCGAACAAAGTTTTAATGTTAGAACATTCTATTTACTCCGTAATTTCTCCAGAAGGATGCGCATCCATATTATGGAAAGACGCAACGAAATCCAAAGACGCTGCCGAGGCAATGCATTTAACTGCTCAAGATCTTTATAAATGTGAAATTATTGATGGTATTTTGAATGAACCAAAAGGTGGAGCTCATAGAAATCCAGATTTAATGTCTACTAAAATAAAGCAAGAAATTTTAAGTCATATCCAATATTACAAATCTAAATCTTCAAATGAAGTTATGAATGAAAGAACAGAGAAGTTTAAAAATGTTGGTAATAATTTACCAGCCGATATTGTTTCTTTTGATGGTTTCAGTAACAGAAAGATAAAAGATAATTTTAATAAAAATAAAAAAGCAATTTATATAACTCTTTTAATATCTATAGCTACATTATTAGGGCTATTTTTTTTCTTAAACTAGAGATCCGCAGCAAGATTTAAATTTTTTACCTGTTGCAGGACATTTTTCATTTCTTGAGATTTTATTCTTATCAGAATTCTCAAGCAAGCAACCCTCTGGTCTACTGACTTTTGAAACATTTTTTGAAAGTTCTTTTTGCATTTGTTCTGCAATAGTAACTTCAATATTTGATAGAAAGATAACTATATTTTCCTTTATTTTTTCCAGAAGTTGTTGAAATAAATTAAAGCTTTCTCTTTTATACTCGTCAATTGGATTTTTTTGACCATAACCACGTAGACCAATAACTTGTCTTAATTGTTCTAAATATTGAAGATGACTACGCCATTCAAAGTCTAAATTTTGTAAAAATATTTTCTTTTCAATATCTTTGTTTACCTCATCCCCAACTTTGCTAATCCTATCTTTCCTTTTGTCTTCAAATTTTGTTTTTAACTTATTTATCTTTTCGTCCTGATTAAGTTGAATGAAGTTATCAATATCTGTATCATTTAATTTAGCTCCTAAAATTCTTTCAATTCTTGATTTTAGAATTCCTTTATCTAAATTTTCCACTGGTAATTTTGAGTAGTCAATTATATCGTTAGAAACATCTTCAAAGAAATTATTTGTAGTACGGTATATATCCTCAGTCTTAAGAATCTCTAATCTTTGTTCATAAATTACACGCCTTTGATCACTCATAACATCATCAAACTGTAATAATGATTTTCTAATATCAAAGTTTCTACCCTCAACTTTTTGCTGAGCTTTTTCTAATGCCTTATTGATCCAAGGGTGATCGATACTTTCGCCTTCTTTAAAGCCTAATTTTTGCAACATTGAGTCAATTCTTTCAGACCCAAAAATTCTCATTAAATCATCTTCTAAGCTTAAAAAGAAAATAGATTTACCATTATCACCTTGTCGACCAGATCGACCTCTTAATTGATTATCAATTCTTCTACTTTCGTGTCTTTCAGTTCCTATAACGAATAGACCACCAGCATCCATGACTTTTTGTTTTTCTTCTTTAAAATTAATTTCTTCTTGATCTTTGTCAGATGCTTCTAATTTTCTAAGCTCTAAGTTACCACCAAGCTGAATATCAGTACCACGCCCAGCCATATTGGTTGCAATAGTTATTGCTTTTAATCTTCCAGCTTGCGCAATGATTGAAGCTTCTTTTTCGTGCTGTTTGGCATTTAAAACATTATGTTTTAAATTATTTTTCTTTAAATAGTTAGAAAGTTCTTCTGATTTTTCAATACTGGTTGTTCCAACTAAAACAGGCTGGCCATTTTTATTTGCCTCTTTAATATTTTCTATAATTGCATTTACCTTTTCTTTTTCAGTTCTATAAATTTGATCATTTAAATCTAACCTTTTAACCGGAACGTTTGTCGGCATATCAACAACATCAAGTTTATAAATATCATAAAACTCTTGAGCTTCTGTCATCGCAGTCCCAGTCATACCAGACAGTTTTTTGTAAAGTCTAAAATAATTTTGGTATGTCGTAGATGCAAAAGTTTGATTTTCATTTTGTATTGGAACACCCTCCTTAGCCTCGATGGCTTGATGAAGACCATCAGAATATCTTCTTCCATCTAAAACACGACCTGTAAATTCATCAATAATTTGAACAGCATTATCTCTTACAATGTAGTCCTTATCTTTTTGAAATAATTTATTTGCTTTAAGGGATTGATTTATATGATGGACTAGTGAAATATTTCTAGGATCGTAAAAGTTATCGCCTTGAAGCAAATTTGCATTTGCTAATTTTTTTTCAACTGCATCAACACCAAGATCAGTTAGAGTTATATTTCGATCTTTTTCATCTTTTTGGTAAAAATCTTCACTCAATTCATTTACAATTTTATTACACAAAAAATATTCAGTTGATGAGTCTTCAGTTGGCCCTGATATTATAAGTGGAGTTCTAGCTTCATCAATTAATATACTATCAACCTCGTCAACAATACAGTAGCTAAACTCTCTTTGAACCATTTCGTCTAACGAAAGTTTCATATTGTCTCTTAAGTAGTCAAAAGCAAATTCGTTATTAGTTCCATAAACTATATCTGATTGATAAATTTTTTTTCTATCTTCATCAGGAGTTTCATTAGTTAAGCAACCAACGGTTAAACCTAAAAATTTATAAATTTGTCCCATCCACTCAGAATCTCTTTTAGCAAGGTAGTCATTCACAGTTACAATATGAACGCCTTTGTCAGTTAAAGCATTTAAATAAGCTGCCAGGGTGGCAACCAAAGTTTTACCTTCACCAGTTTTCATTTCAGAAATTTTCCCTTGATGGAGAACAATTCCACCCATTAACTGAACATCATAGTGTCTTTGGCCAATAGTCCTTTTGCTTGCTTCTCTGACTAGAGCAAAAGCTTCAGGTAACACTTTATCTAAATCTCCATTATCACTTACTATTTTTTTAAGATTATTAGTTCTTTCAGCAAAATTATTATCGGATAATTTTTCTATTTCTTTTTCTAAACCATTAATTTTTTCAATAATTGGTCTTAAAGCATTTATTTTTCTATCATTTGTAGAACCAAATAATTTATTTAAGAAATTAAGTTTCATAGTTAAGTGCTTTTTTAATAATAGTAAATTCTGCTTATGTATCTTATAAACCCTAAAAATATCAACTTTTAAACTAATGGATTTAAAATTAAAAAAATTTTTCAAAAGTCATTTTCTAAAAAAAGATGGCCTTTTTGTAGACCTTCCAAACATTAAAGGTCTAAAAATATCAACTAATAGCGCTAATCTTTATAAAAAAAAGAAGAGAAATGATCTTTGTTTGTTTTATTTTGAAGATGGAGCTAATCATGCAGGCGTATTCACGAAATCTACAGCTGCTGCAGAATGTATTAAATGGAATAAATTGTCAAAATCAAACAAGGTTAAAGCTCTATTTGTTAATACAAAAAATGCAAATGCTTTAACTGGGATACAAGGTTTAAATTCTATAAAAAAAATTCAAAAAAAAATATCCAATCAAATTAAATTGAAAGACAAAGAGTTTTACTGTGCTTCAACTGGAGTTATTGGCGAAAGGTTTCCAATTGAAAAGATAGAAAAAAAAATACCAGACTTAATAAATAAGATGAAATCTTCATCCAGTAATATTTGGATTAAGGCTGCTAAAGCAATAATGACTACAGATACAATAGCAAAGTTAAGTAGCAAATCATTTAAAATCAAAAAGCAAAAAATAAATATTGCTGGAATAGCAAAGGGTTCTGGCATGATATTTCCTAACATGGCAACAATGCTTGGTTTTATTTTTACAGATTTAAATATTTCAAATCAGCTATTAAAAGTAGCTTTAAAAAATAATTTAGAAAAAACATTTAATGCAATAAGTGTTGACGGGGATACATCAACAAACGATATGGTCTTAATTTTTTCTACTGCAAAAGCAAAAAATAAAAAAATTACTAATTTAAAATCAAAAGAATATAGAATTTTTGAGAATAAATTAAATGAAGTTATGATGTCTTTGGCAAAACAAATTACAATAGATGGCGAAGGAGCAAGCAAATTAATAGAAATTGATGTAACGGGAGCCCAAAACAAAAAAGATGCAAAGCAAATAGCTTTTTCGATTGCAAATTCACAATTGTTTAAAACTGCAATTGCAGGAGAAGATCCAAACTGGGGTAGAATTTTAATGGCTATAGGAAAATCTAAAGTCAGTACAAATATTAGTAAAATAAATTTAAAATTAGGTAATCAAATTATTTTTAAATCTGGAAATATTTCAAAAGCTTATAAAGAAAGTTTAGCCTCAAAATATATGAAAGGATGTGAAATAAAAGTGTCGGTTGATCTTGGTATGGGGAAATCGACTTTTACAGCTTATACTTGCGATCTTACTCATAAGTATATTTCAATAAATGCAGATTATAGAAATTAAGTGAATTTTACTTTTGTTTCAGTTTGTATACTAAAAAAAAATAAAAAAATTCTTTTTACAAAAAGACCTTCAAAAAAATATTTTGGTGATTATTGGGAATTTCCTGGAGGAAAATTAGAAAAAAACGAAACTTTTGAAGAGGCTATAAAGCGAGAACTTTTTGAAGAATTGGGTATTCGAATTAAAATAAAAGATTTAATTAATTTGGATTTAGTCAATCATACCTATGATAAAAAAAATTTTATCATGATGAGTGTTTTTTGCATAGAAAAATGGCACGGAAAAATAAGAAACAAGGATACAAAAGATTTTTCTTGGCTAAATATTAAAGGCCCTTATCCTAAAAAGTTTTTAGACGGTGGTTTATTGATTTTAAAAAGATTAAAAGATGGGTATTATGAGATATGAAAAATATTATTTACCTTTTTATTTTTCTTTTGATTAATGCTTGTTCAAATATGAAACTAGAAGATTACAAAGATAAAAAACCTATTTTAAAGTTGGAAGAGTATTTTAACGGAAAAACTATTGCCAGAGGTGTATTTGAAGATCGTTTTGGAAATATAAAAAAAAGTTTTAAAGTTTTTATTGATGGATCTTGGGACGGAAAATATTTAATTTTAAAAGAAGATTTTATTTATGACGATGGAACCAAGGATTATAGAGAATGGAAATTAACGAAAGATCAGAATAATCCAAATCATTATTCTGGATATGCTGATGGTGTTATTGGTACCGCAAGTGGTTCAGTGAGTGGAAATGCATTTAACTGGAAATATGGATTTAAATTAAAAGTTGGAAATAGTACTTTAAATGTAAAATTTGACGACTGGATGTTTTTGCAAGAGAATGGTTACTTAATAAATATTGCAAAAGTTAAAAAGTTTGGGATTACCTTAGGACGCGTTATTTTATTTTTTGAAAAAAAATAATTTAAACATTGAAAAAAAACTTTTCAATATTACTTTAATTGTATGATTAAATATCATTTGAAATGTGAATGTGGAGTAGAATTTGAAAGTTGGTTTTCAAGTTCAAAAGAATATGAACGCTTAGAAAAGAAAAAAATGCTTTCTTGCCAGTGCGGAAAATCAAATAATATTTCTAAACAATTAATGGCACCTCAAATTGCTTCTAAAAAAGTTGATACAAAAAAAAACAAGCAAGAAGAATTTTATAAAACAGTAAACAAGAAATTAAGAGATCTAAGGGATTACGTTGAAAAAAATGCAGAATACGTTGGAGATAATTTTGTATCTGAAGCTAGATCAATTCATTATGACAAAAAAAATGTAAGAAGTATTTATGGAAAAGCTACTCCCGAACAAACCGAGGAGCTTTTGGACGAAGGAATTGAAGTAAATACTGTCCCTTGGATTGATAAGGCAAATAATTAATTTTTTTTAAAGTAGCACATATAATTTACATCAGTATCATTACTTAAACTCCATTTATTTTTAAAGGGATTAAAGGTAACACCTTTAGTTTCTATATGGGTAAGAAGATGTTTTGAAACTTTATTAACTATATCGTTTGGTGATATAAATTTTTTCCAATCATGGGTTCCAATTGGAAGCCAACGTAAAATATATTCAGCCCCAACTATAGCCAAGGCAAATGACTTAAGTGTTTTATTTAAAGTAGCAAAAAAAATAATTCCATTAGGTTTTAACAAGTTTACACAGCTCTCAATAAAAAAATTTACATCTTCAACGTGTTCAATAATTTCCATACATAAAATGACATCAAACTTTTGATTTATAATTTCTTCAGGCTTAATGTTGATATAATTAATTTTTAGATCATTTTGTTTCATATGAATTTTGGCTACTTCAATATTTGTTTTTGCAGCATCTATGCCAGTAACATTAGCGCCAAGGCGGCAAAGCGGTTCACATAAAAGTCCACCACCACAGCCTACATCAAGTATATCTAAATTATTGAAGGGGTTACTTTGATCTAAGTCTTTTGCGAATTGACTTGATATTTCATTTACTAAATATTCTTGTCTTACAGGATTAAATTTATGCAATGGTGCAAATTTACCTTTTGGATTCCACCATTCTTCAGCGAGTTTATTAAACTTTTCTATTTCTTCTTTATTTGCTGTGTTTTTTGTTTGCATATTTTTCGTCGTTGGTATTGTTTAATTTATAACTGAAGAGTATTTAAGTACAAATTTTAAATAATAAAATGACGACAATCGTAATGAAATTTGGCGGTACTTCTGTTGCTAATATCGATAGAATTAAAAATGTTGCCGATATAATTGTAAATAAAAAAAAAGAAGGTTTTAAAATAGCTGTGATTGTATCTGCTATGGCTGGCGTTACGAATGATTTGGTTGACAAATCAAAAGCTATTTCAAGCAATTTCTCTAATGAAGAATATGATGTTCTTTTATCATCTGGTGAACAGGTAACTTCAGCACTTTTATCAGCTTGCTTGATAGACAAAGGTATAAAAGCAAGATCGATGCTGGGTTGGCAAATTCCTATAGTTACAGAAGGTCAACATAAAAATAGTAGAATTGTATCTGTAAATTCAAAACCTATTTTAGAAAATTTAAATAATGATCACGTTGTTGTTGTTCCAGGCTTTCAGGGTGTTTCTGAAAAATTAAGAATATCAACAATCGGAAGAGGTGGATCAGACGCATCTGCGGTCGCTTTAGCAAAAGCACTAGATGCAGAACGATGTGAAATTTATACAGATGTTGAAGGAGTTTTTACTACTAATCCTGATATTTGTGATCAAGCAAAAAAAATTGAGAAAATTTCTTATGATGAGATGTTAGAGATGGCAACATTAGGCGCAAAAGTAATGCAAAGCTCTTCAGTTCAAAAAGCAATGATGAATGATGTTGAGATATATGTAAAGTCTACATTTGCTCCTGAAAAAGATGGAACACAAATTTTAGCTGAAGATAAAATTTCTTATGACAAAGTAATTACTGGTGTTGCATATACCAGAGATGATGCAAAAGTGACTCTGGTAGGCGTAAAAGATAAGCCTGGTGTAGCTTCTGCAATATTTAAACCCCTTAATGATCAGAATATTGTAGTCGATATGATTGTTCAAAATATTTCAGCTGAAACTCAAAAAACTGATGTCACTTTTACTATAAAAAGAGATGATTTAAAAAAAACTGAGACTATCCTTGGCGGTCTTAAATCTGATATTGGTTATGATAAACTTTCAACTGACAATAAAGTATCAAAAATATCAATTGTTGGTGCTGGAATGATAACTTATCCGGGAGTTGCGTTTAAGATGTTTAACGCTTTAGCCTCAAAAAACATAAACATATTAGTAATCTCAACATCAGAAATTAAAATTTCGGTGTTAATAGATGATAAAAATACAGAGCTAGCTGTAAAAACATTGCATTCTGCATTTGAATTAGATTAAATTAAAAAATGACATCGGTAAGACCATTTAGAGATATTAAAAGAAGAGCATCAAAAGAAATTTCTGTTGGTGAGGTAAAGATTGGTGGATCTAATCCAATATCCGTTCAATCTATGACAAATACACTAACTACTGATGTTTCAAAAACGGTTGATCAAGTAAATGCAATTCATGAAGCTGGAGCAGATATCGTAAGAATTTCTTGTCCAGATGAAGAATCTACAAAAGCGCTAGAGGAAATAGTTAAACAGGTTAATGTTCCTATTGTTGCTGACATTCATTTCCATTACCAAAGAGCAATTGAGGCAGCAAAAGCAGGAGCTAGTTGCTTAAGAATAAATCCAGGCAATATTGGTTCTAAAGATAGAGTAGCAGAGGTAGTTCAAGCTGCTAAAGATTATAATTGTTCAATTAGAATAGGAGTTAATGGGGGATCGTTAGAAAGAGAAATTTTAGAAAAATATAAAGAACCATGTCCCGAGGCTTTAGTTGAAAGTGCTAAAAAAAATATTGCTTTACTAGAAGAAAATAATTTTGAGAACTTTAAAATTAGCGTTAAAGCATCAGATATTTTTTTAGCAGTGGGGTCTTATAGGTTGTTAGCTAAGGAATGTGATTACCCTTTACATCTTGGAATTACAGAAGCTGGAGGTTTATTTTCTGGAACAGTTAGATCATCAATTGGTCTTGGTTTATTATTATTAGAGGGTATCGGAGATACGATAAGAGTATCTTTATCTGCAGACCCCGTGGAGGAGGTAAAGGCTGGATTAGAAATTCTTAAAAGTCTTGGTTTAAAAAATAGAGGTGTAAAAATTATATCTTGCCCTTCATGCGCAAGACAAGCTTTCGAAGTAATTAAAACCGTTGAAATCTTAGAAAAAAAACTTTCTCATATAAAAGAACCTATGACACTTTCTATTATTGGATGTGTCGTTAATGGCCCAGGCGAAGCTGCACAAACAGATATTGGTTTAACCGGTGGTGGCAAAGGAAATAACATGGTGTATCTTTCAGGTCTTCAAGATCACAAAGTTCCAAGCGATGATATTGTCAAACATATTGTAAAACTAGTTGAGAATAAAGCAGAAGAAATAAGAAAAAGTAAAAATGTTACCAATTAATAAAGTTAAAGAAATTATTTCTAGATATGAGACGTTAGAAAAAACACTCTCTCAGACTGATATAGATAAAAATACTTACGTTAAAAATTCAAAAGAATATTCTTCAATTGGAGATATTATTATTGACGTAAAAAACTATATTAAAATGGTTGAGGATAAAGAAGGTTCTGAAAAGATCCTAGAAGATAAATCTGCTGATAAAGAGTTAAAAGAAATGGCTGAATTAGAGCTAAATGAAATTAAAGAAAAAATAGATGAGCTTGAAACTAAAATTAAAATTTTCATGTTACCAAAAGATGAAGCTGATGAAAAAAATGCCATTATTGAAATTCGTGCTGGAACTGGTGGCTTAGAAGCGTCTTTATTCGCTGGAGATTTATTTGAAATGTATCAAAAAGTAGCCTCAAACAACGGTTGGAAAACCGAGATAATTAGTATTTCTGACAGCGATGCTGGAGGCTATAAAGAAGTTGTTTTTTCAGTCACGGGTAAAAATGTATTTTCAAAATTAAAATTTGAGTCTGGTGTACACCGAGTTCAGAGAGTTCCAAAAACAGAAACGCAAGGACGTGTACACACATCTGCAGCAACAGTTGCTGTTTTGCCTGAGGCAGAAGATGTAGATGTAAAAATTGACGAGAATGAACTTAGGATTGATGTATTTAGGTCTAGTGGACCAGGTGGACAATCAGTTAATACAACTGATAGTGCTGTAAGAATTACTCATATCCCAAGTGGAATTGTTGTTTCCCAACAAGACGAAAAATCACAACACAAAAATAAAGCTAAAGCATTAAAAATTTTAAGATCAAAACTTTATGAACTTGAGCGATCAAAATTAGAAAAAGAAAGGTCATCTGCAAGAAAATCACAAATCGGTTCTGGCGACAGGTCTGAAAGAATTAGAACCTATAACTTTCCGCAAGGTAGGGTGACGGATCATCGTATTAATTTAACACTTCATAAATTATCTGATTTTTTATCTGGTGATGTGTTTTCAGAAATTTCTGATGCATTACAAATTCAATTTCAGGAACAGCAATTGGAAAGTTAAAGTTAATGAATATCGGTCAGGTTTTAAAAAATTCATACAATTTGTTATCTAGTGCATCTCAAACATATAAACTGGATATAGAAATTTTATTGGCGCATGTCTTAAAGAAAAAAAATAGATTGGATTTATTTTTAAATACTGAAGAAGAATTAAATAATGAAGAAAGAGGTAAATTTGAAGATTTTATTAATCAAAGAATATCAAAAAAACCTATATCTAAAATAATAAATCAAAAAAGCTTTTGGAATTTTGATTTAGATGTCTCAAAAAAAGTCTTAATACCAAGACCTGAAACAGAAGTTTTGATTGAAATGGTTACAAAAGAGATAAATAAAAAAAAGAAACTTAAATTTTTAGACATTGGATGTGGTTCAGGCTGTATCAGCATATCTTTATTGGAACATTATAAAAAATCTGTAGGCACTGGTATTGACATTTCAAAAGATGCAATTTTAAACACTAAAACAAATTTAAATAATTACAATTTTACAAATAGGATTAAACTTTTAAGAGAGAACATTTTTACTTACAAAACTGATAAAAAATTTGATTTAATTATTTCTAATCCGCCATACCTTAAATTATCTGATTATATTAATTTAGATCCTGGAATAAAAAAATATGAGCCAAAAGAAGCGTTAATTGGAGATAACAAAGAAGGCTTAAGATTTTATAAAGAGATAATAAAAAAATTTAAAAATAATATTAAATTGAATGGTTACTTTGCTTTTGAAATTGGAGACAATCAGTTTATGCAAATTAATAAATTATTAATTTTAAATGGTTTTATTGTAGTCTCTAAGTATAAACTAATTAATAATCAAATACGGTGTTTGTTAGCTAAAAAGGTAAAAAATTAAACTTTACAATAACATAAATTTATGGTCATTAGGGATATCTTAAATAAGATTTTAATTAATTATTATAAATTATAAAAAACCAACTAAATGGCGAATTTTGATAGACGTCCTAGAGGACGAAATAACAATAGAAGAAATGGTCGAAGACACAATGGTTCAAGGCCATCACAAGTTATTAAATTAAATGATCAGGGGCGTTCATTTAATCACCAAAGAGTGAGATTCAATGGAAATGCATCAAAATTATTTGAAAAGTATAACAAATTAGCTTCAGAAGCCTTGGCTTCAGGTGATAAAATCTTAGCGGAAAACTATTTTCAACATGCAGATCACTTTGCAAGAATGATGCCACCGCCTTCAGAATTATCAAATACATCTAACGAAAATTCTAATGATGATGTAGCGTCTTCTGAAAATAATATTGAAGAAGAAAATTCAGAAAATACTGAAGAAAAAAATTCTGAAATTGAAAATAGTGATACGATTGTTGCAAAAGCAGACAATAGTTAATTTACTAAATTAGATCTCATTACATCAATTTTAATTCTAGAGATTTCAAATTTTTCTCTATCTTCACCTCTCAAAGTTCTACCTGAAGGTAGTTTGAGTCTTTGTGAGTTTCTTCTTTTTCCATTTACTAAAACTTCATAATGTAAATGAGGACCAGTCGACCTTCCTGTGCTACCGACATAACCAATTATTTGCCCTTGTCTAACTTTTGCTCCTCGTTTAATTCCTCTCGCGTATCCATTTAGATGAGCATATGCAGTTTTATATTTTGAGTTATGCCTTATCCTTATATACTTACCATATGCACCATTCCATTTTGCCACTTCAATTATTCCCGAACCTGATGCCATGATAGGAGTTCCTTTTGGAGCGGCAAAATCTGTTCCTCTATGCATTTTATTATAACCAAGGATTGGATGCTTCCTCATGCCGTAAGTAGAAGATAATCGAGCACCGTTGATAGGGGTTTTCATTAAAGCTTTCTCGATACTTTTTCCATTTGTTTGATAATACCCGGGAATACCTTTTTGATCTACAAAGCGATAAAGCGCAATTTCTCTTCCTCTATTTTTCATATAAGCATAAATAATTTCACCATTTTTTTGAAGCTCTCCATCGTCATCTACATATTTGTCATAAACAATTTGAAAGATATCATTTTTTCTAATGTCTCTTTGAAAATCAATTTCAAAACCAAATATTCTTGCAAAATCTACCACAACTTCAGCATCAATATTTTCTTTTTGAGCGGCTTGGAATAAACTTGATTTAATTAATCCCTCACCAAGAACAGTTTTTTTATAGAGAACTTTTTCAATTTTATTAGCTACAAATTTGTTATCCTTTTTAAAAATATGTAAAGAATTTATGTTATCTAGATTGACAGTAAGTCTAATAATTTCGCCATTATCTTTATTAGTTAAAACCTGAAAAATTTGATTAGCATTAATTTTTTTCAGGCTGATGTATTGCCTTAAAATTTTAGAAATATTAAAAATTTCTTTTTGGGAAGCGCCTGCTTCACTCAGTATTGAATTAAGACTTTGCCCTTTTTTGATACCAATAGTTTTTTTATTATGTTGGTTTTGAATTTTATCTTTTATTAATGAATGAAAATTTGTTAATTCATTTTTGAATTCTGTATAATTTTTTATTTCTTTATTTTTGTTGTAATAATTTTGATTTAAAAAAAAAAAAACTGAGATGATTAAAAAAATTAATCCAGAAACAATGAATTTTAAGTTTTTTTTGTTAAGATTCTGAACCATATTTTTAAAAAGTTAGTTTGTATTATTTATCTACTATGAGTTGATTTTAAAGAAAAATGTTGTCAAAAAACCCTTATAAATCAACGTTTTTTTGTTAATTATGACTGCTTGACTTAGGTTAGTTTTCATATATTACGCAGCTTCCTAGCGCCGAATAATTTAAATTATTCAGGTGTTTAGCTAATAATTTTAAATAAAACTGAAAAAAATCTTTTACCGGTTAAGAGATTTTTCACAGTTTTGTTGAGCTCTTTAAAAACGTAAATTATAGAAGAGAAGCGTGGACGGTTATATTTGTCAAAAAAAATTTGTCGTACACGCTTATAATAAACTTATACAAATAGTAATTTGTACGAGTGGTGTATTTAATACACAAAGCTTGTGTACGCCGTTATTAAACTTGAGAGTTTGATCATGGCTCAGAATGTACGCTGGCGGCACGCCTAACACATGCAAGTCGAGCGAGGTACTTGTACCTAGCGGCAGACGGGTGCGTAACATGTGGGAATCTGCCTTTTGGTTCGGAACAACATGGGGAAACCTGTGCTAATACCGGATAAGTCCTTACGGAGAAAGATTTATCGCCGAAAGATGAGCCCGCACTAGATTAGCTTGTTGGTAAGGTAAAAGCTTACCAAGGCTACGATCTATAGCTGATTTGAGAGGATGATCAGCCACACTGGGACTGAGACACGGCCCAGACTCCTACGGGAGGCAGCAGTGGGGAATCTTGCACAATGGAGGAAACTCTGATGCAGCGATGCCGCGTGAGTGAAGAAGGCCCTTGGGTTGTAAAGCTCTTTTGTCGGGAAAGATAATGACTGTACCCGAAGAATAAGGTCCGGCTAACTTCGTGCCAGCAGCCGCGGTAATACGAAGGGACCTAGCGTAATTCGGAATTACTGGGCGTAAAGCGCGCGTAGGCGGTTAAGTAAGTTAATTGTGAAAGCCCAAAGCTCAACTTTGGAATTGCAATTAAAACTATTTAGCTAGAGTTTATCAGAGGAAAGCGGAATACATAGTGTAGAGGTGAAATTCGTAGATATTATGTAGAACACCAGTTGCGAAGGCGGCTTTCTGGGATAACACTGACGCTGAGGTGCGAAAGTATGGGTAGCGAAGAGGATTAGATACCCTCGTAGTCCATACCGTAAACGATGATTGTTAGATGTTGGAAATTTATTTTCAGTATCACAGCTAACGCGTTAAACAATCCGCCTGGGGAGTACGACCGCAAGGTTAAAACTCAAATGAATTGACGGGGACCCGCACAAGCGGTGGAGCATGTGGTTTAATTCGAAGCTACGCGCAGAACCTTACCAACACTTGACATGTCTGTCGCGGATTCCAGAGATGGATTCCTTCGGTTCGGCCGGACAGAACACAGGTGCTGCATGGCTGTCGTCAGCTCGTGTCGTGAGATGTTGGGTTAAGTCCCGCAACGAGCGCAACCCCTACTTCTAGTTGCCATCAGGTTAAGCTGGGCACTCTAGTAGGACTGCCTGTGATAAGCAGGAGGAAGGTTGGGATGACGTCAAGTCCTCATGGCCCTTACGTGTTGGGCTACACACGTGCTACAATGGCAGTGACAATGAGATGCTAAACGGCGACGTTAAGCTAAACTCAAAAACCTGCCTCAGTTCGGATTGCACTCTGCAACTCGAGTGCATGAAGCTGGAATCGCTAGTAATCGCTCATCAGCGCGGAGCGGTGAATACGTTCCCGGGTCTTGTACACACCGCCCGTCACACCATGGAAGTTGGTTTTACCTTAAGGCATGTCACTAACCCTCGGGAAGTGCGTGACCACGGTATGATCGGCGACTGGGGTGAAGTCGTAACAAGGTAGCCGTAGGGGAACCTGCGGCTGGATTACCTCCTTTCTAAGGATAACTTAAAACTTGTTTTTAAGTTCTCACTTAACATCGATAAGTTGACCGTCCTCGTTTCTCTTCTAACTCTGGTGTTTGTAATGAGCTCAATAATGCGGGCCGGTAGCTCAGTTGGTTAGAGCACACCCTTGATAAGGGTGGGGTCGAAAGTTCAAGTCTTTCTCGGCCCACCATTTTTTCTGGGGGATTAGCTCAGCTGGGAGAGCGCCTGATTTGCATTCAGGAGGTCAGCGGTTCGATCCCGCTATCCTCCACCAAACCTAGAGACACTCTTTTAAAATTGTAAATACGAATAATCTTAATTTTTTTATCCTTAATTTTTTAGAAATTTATTTTTAAGAAATTATTTTTTCAAAAATTCAATGAACAGAAAAATTTTTTCTGTGCATATATCAAGCGTTTAAGAGCATTTAATGGATGCCTTGGCACTGAAAGTCGACGAAGGACGTGTTATACTGCGATAAGTTTCGGGGAGTTGTATGAAAACTTTGATCCGAAAATTTCCGAATGGGAAAACCCAACTCTTATGAGTTACTTTGAACTGAATACATAGGTTTAAAGAGGCAACCCGGAGAACTGAAACATCTAAGTACCCGGAGGAAAAGAAATCAATTGAGATTCCGTCAGTAGTGGCGAGCGAACGCGGAATAGGCCAGCGGCTTATTATGAATAACCAAAATAGTCTGGAAAGGCTAACCATAGAAGGTGATAGTCCTGTATGGGTAAAAACATAATTAGCACACGAGTAAAGCGGGACACGAGAAATCTTGCTTGAAGATAGGGGGACCATCCTCTAAGCCTAAATACTCTTCAGTGACCGATAGTGAACTAGTACCGTGAGGGAAAGGTGAAAAGAACCCCTATTAGGGGAGTGAAATAGAATCTGAAATTGAATGCTTACAATCAGTCAGAGCTCCTTGTGAGTGATGACGTACCTTTTGTATAATGGGTCAGTGACTTAATTTATGTAGCAAGCTTAAGCCGTTAGGTGTAGGCCAAGCGAAAGCGAGTCTTAATAGGGCGTTAGTTGCATGAATTACAACCCGAAACCGATTGATCTAGATATGAGCAGGTTGAAGGTAAGGTAACACTTACTGGAGGACCGAACCCGTTGCCGTTGAAATGGCTTGGGATGACTTGTGTCTAGGGGTGAAAGGCCAACCAAAATCGGAGATAGCTGGTTTTCCGCGAAAACTATTTAGGTAGTGCGTTGAGTTATAGAATAAGAGGGGTAGAGCACTAAATAGGCTAGGGGGAAGAAATTCTTACCAACCCTAATAAAACTCCGAATACTCTTATTTGTTCCTCAGCAGACAGACTGCGAATGCTAACGTCCGTAGTCGAGAGGGAAACAACCCAGATCACCAACTAAGGTCCCGAAATCGTAATTAAGTGTGAAAGGATGTGAAGACTCCAAAACAGCCGGGAGGTTGGCTTAGAAGCAGCCATCCTTTAAAGATAGCGTAACAGCTCACCGGTCTAATTAAGAGACTTTGCGCCGAAGATGTAACGGGGCTAAAATTACGTACCGAAGTTGTGAATTTATAAAGTCTTCGGACTTTATATCTGGTAGCGGAACGTTCTGTAAGCCGTTGAAGAAAGACCCGTGAGGGCTTTTGGAGGTATCAGAAGTGCGAATGCTGACATGAGTAGCGACAAACAGAGTGAAAGACTCTGTCGCCGAGAGTACAAGGGTTCCTGCGTAAAGCTAATCTTCGCAGGGTTAGTCGGCCCCTAAGGCGAGGGCGAAAGCCGTAGTCGATGGGAATCAGGTAAATATTCCTGAACCAGGTGGTAGTGACGGATTCAGTAAATTGTAACTCCTTATTGGATTGGAGTTGCCGTGAATGAGTCCCAGGAAATAGCTCCACCATTAGACCGTACCCGAAACGGACACACGTGTACCGGTAGAGTATACCTAGGCGCTTGAGAGAATGATGTTGAAGGAACTCGGCAAATTGCTTCCGTAACTTCGGAATAAGGAAGGCCCATGTTTAGGCAACTAGATTTGGGCGGCACAAGCTAGGGAGAAGCGACTGTTTATCAAAAACACAGGTCTCTGCTAACACGTAAGTGGATGTATAGGGGCTGACGCCTGCCCGGTGCTGGAAGGTTAAGGCAAGATGTGCAAGCATTGAACCGAAGCCCCAGTGAACGGCGGCCGTAACTATAACGGTCCTAAGGTAGCGAAATTCCTTGTCGGGTAAGTTCCGACCTGCATGAATGGCGTAACGATTTCTCCACTGTCTCCAACATCAACTCAGCGAAATTGAATTCTCCGTGAAGATGCGGAGTTCCCGTGGTTAGACGGAAAGACCCCGTGCACCTTTACTACAACTTTACATTGGTATTAGAAATGACATATGTAGCATAGGAGGGAGACTTTGAAGTTCTGGCGCCAGCTAGAATGGAGTCATCAGTGAAATACCTCTTTTGTTATTTTTGATATCTAACTGCAAGCCGTCATCCGGCTGCAAGACACTGTATGGTGGGTAGTTTGACTGGGGCGGTCGCCTCCCAAAGAGTAACGGAGGCGTGCGAAGGTAGGCTCAGATCGGTCAGAAATCGATCGTTGAGTGCAATGGCATAAGCCTGCCTGACTGCGAGACTGACAAGTCGAGCAGAGTCGAAAGACGGTCATAGTGATCCGGTGGTTCTGAATGGAAGGGCCATCGCTCAACGGATAAAAGGTACGCCGGGGATAACAGGCTGATACCCTCCAAGAGTTCATATCGACGAGGGTGTTTGGCACCTCGATGTCGACTCATCACATCCTGGGGCTGGAGCAGGTCCCAAGGGTTTGGCTGTTCGCCAATTAAAGTGGTACGTGAGTTGGGTTCAGAACGTCGTGAGACAGTTCGGTCCCTATCTGCCATGGGTGTAGAAGAATTGAGAGGAGTTGCCCCTAGTACGAGAGGACCGGGGTGAACGTACCACTGGTGGACCGGTTGTAGCGCCAGCTGCAGTGCCGGGTAGCTATGTACGGAAGAGATAACCGCTGAAAGCATCTAAGCGGGAAACTCGCCTCAAAACAAGTTCTTCCTTTAGGGTCCTGGTAGACTACCAGGTTGATAGGCTGGATGTGGAAGCGCAGTAATGCGTGCAGCTGACCAGTACTAATAACCCAATTGGCTTGATTTATGCACTGAAAAAATTTTTTATTATGAGAATACAAAACTAAAATTTTTTTTTGAAAATTAAGTAATTTTTAACTTATTCGAAGGTCTACCCAATAAACACGATATCTATAAGGAAATCTGACCCACACTAAGTTAGTTAACAGATGTAATTTTGGAAAAAGCTAATAAAAACAAGCCAGTGGAATAAAAAAACATTTTAATAATCTCAAAGAGTATTTTTTCCACAACAACAAATATTAAAAATATTCACTTATTTATTTAAATACGGATTGATATTCTTCAATGATTTCAGTTTTAATCTATTTTTTTAGTGATTACTAAATGTGAGTGTATAATATCACATGACTATAAAGCATTAGATGTCCGGGAGTAAAAGCAAATTTTCAAAATTTTTAAAAAAAAATTACACAAAAAATTTATGCAGATCAGCTGAAGTTAGTGTAAATTATTTACATTTTAAATTATTAAATAGACAATAATTTTAATAGATTTATTCATGTTGTACAGAATAGAAATTGACGGACTGAGAGCAATTTGTATTTTACCTGTTATTTTTTATCATTTTAATTTTCCTTATTTTAATGGAGGTTATATTGGAGTTGATATTTTTTTTGTCATATCAGGCTATCTTATTTGTTCGCTTGTTTTAAAGGATATAAATGAAAAAAAATTCTCACTAAAAAATTTTTATGAAAGAAGAGCAAGAAGAATTTTACCCCTTTTATTTTTTGTAATTATTATAACTACTGTTGTTTCTAAAACTTTATATTCACCAGATTACTTCCTTGAAATTATTGACTCATCTTTATCTTCAACATTTTTATTCTCAAATTTTTATTTTTGGAAACTAAGTGGCTATTTTGAAATTGGAACTGAGCTCAATCCTTTATTTCACACTTGGAGTTTATCAATTGAAGAGCAATTTTATATTCTGTTCCCTCTTTTATTTTTATTTTTTTTTAATTTTTTTCAAAAAAGAATTTTATTTTTAATTGTAATAGTAATATTGGCAGGCTTATCTATTTCTGTCTATACTTCACGTTTTCACCCAAGCGCAAATTTTTATCTTTTACCGTTTAGAACTTTTGAAATTTGTTTTGGAGTTTTATCAGCGCTAATCTATAACTTTTATAATTTAAAAAATATAAATAATAATTATAAAAATTACCTCTCTCTATTTGGTTTTTTTATTATTATTTTATCAATTTTTCTTTTTACTGAAGACACTTTATCACCTGGTTTAATTTCAATTTTACCAATTACTGGATGTGTAATTGTTATACTTTTTTGTGACATGAATACGTACATTTATAAAGTTTTATCAAATAAGCTATTAGTATTTATTGGTCTTATTTCATATGGTTTATATTTGTGGCATATTCCAATATTAAATTTTTATAAAATAATTTTCTCAATTTCTTCTAAAATCGATTATTTGCTTATTTTTACTTTAGTTTTTTTTATTTCAATACTAACTTGGAAATATATTGAGAAACCTTTTCGAAACTTCAAAAAAATTGAGTCAAAAAATTTTTTTAGATTTATATTTATTTTTATCGCAATTTATTTAGCATTAATTTTAAGTTTAAATTTTTCACTTGAAGATAATAAAAAGAATTTTATTTCTAAATTAGATAAAAATCAAAAAATTATTTATAAACAAACACAACTCGCAAAATTAGATAATGGCTATAATAATATGTTTGATAATCATAAATGTAAGTTTTGGTACAAAAAGTTAAATAATGACTTTAAAAAAAGATTTAATAATTGTTTTATAAAACTTAATAAAAAAGCAATTTTCTTATTTGGAGATAGTCATCAAATGGACTTTTATAACGGTATTACAAAACTAACATCTGAGGATTTTTTTATTGTAAGTATTTCCAGAGGTCGATGCAGGCTTCATAATCCGAGACCTCTAGGTTATGAAGGATGTGATTTTGATAATATTAAGAATTTTATAAATTCCAACAAAGATAAGATCGATACGATAATTTATCATCAGGCAGGTAGTTTTTTTTTATATGGCAATAAATCTCTACCTATTAAAAGAAATGATATTTTGAAAGCGTTAGATTATTTAAACAAAATTGATTCAAAAAAAATTGTTTGGTTGGGACCTAGAATAGAACCAAATATTTTAATTGATTATACTTTTACTAAAAATTTTAAGAAATATAAAAATTTTGTAAATTATAATATAAATTTTGTTGATAAGGAAATATACAATATCTTGAAAAATTCCTCTATTAATTATGTTTCATTAATAGATTTGTATGATTTTGAATTAGATAAAGATTTTTTTGTTGAAAAAAAATTCACATTTTCAGATTTTGATCATTGGTCAAGTTTTGGAGAGACATATTTTACTAGGAAAATATTAATTAACTCTCCATTTATAGCTAAGATTTTTCAGTGATTAAATTTAAAAAAGTTTTTGTCTGTAAATATTTCTTTTTTAAAATGATTGATAGAATTTTTTTGGATTTCAGTTAATTCAGATGTATCAATTTTTTTATAAAAATTATGAGAATAATAATGACTAGTGAAATGAGTCGTGAAGTATATTATTAATACTATTCTTTTTTCTGACATATTTCTTGATCCATAATGTAGGCAATTTGCCGTATCAATAGCTAACCCTGATCCAGACTTTCCAACAAAAACATTTTCAAGAGATTTATAATCTTTGTTTCTAAGATGTATTTTTTGATCATCTAATCGTGTACCATCATATTTAGTAAGTTTAATAATTTTTTTGGAATTGACTTTGTCAATAAAAGTAAATGGCCCATTTTTATCATCTACATCATTTAACAAGAAAAAAAATTTAATATTTTTTTCTGCCTCAGTATCCAAGTGATATAGCTGACTTGACTCTAATGTTTTATTTGGAGGGCTTATTGTTAAAAACACATTAGCTAAAAAAGGTACCTCATTTAAATAATCACAAGTAAGCTTCAATATTTGATTTGAAAGTACAAACTTTATTAGATTAGGAAGTTCATTTATTTCATTTTGATCTAATATATTAATTAAAAATTTTTTTTTACTCTTATCTTTTTGTAATTCTATATTTTTCTTTTCAATATAACTTAAAAGTTCATCTCTTAATTGACTATTAAGTTTTATGTCTTCCAAAAATTTAAATCCTTTTTTTTTATCAATTACCTCCGAAGAGTAGTTATTTAAAAGAGCCTGTTTTTTTTTTTTAAGTTTTAAATACTCTTTTAAATTAAAGGCCTTATTAATTGCTGAATAAATTTTTTTTTTTATTAAATACATTCTGGTTAGTTAATAATATAACCTTTGTTATTTTTATATAATAAAGAAGCATTATTTTCTTTTATATACTCATTTGTAGCAATAATAGCACCAGGAAATGGATTATTAGTATTATCCTCAAAATACTCGTCTAATACTATTATCCCGCCCTCAGAAATATTCTGCTTTAATTCTTTGAAACAAGTTTTATATGAGTCATATAGATCGCAATCTAAGTGTAAAATACAAATTTTATTAGTGTTTAAATTTTTCAATGTTGTGTCAAAATATCCAGGAATAAATCTTATTTCATTAATTGTTTTATCATCAATACCAAAAGACTTCAAATTTCGCTTAACATACTCTATGTTAGTATGTGACCAATCTCCTTTATTGTGTTTTCTCTTAAAAAAATCTAACTTTTTTGGTTTTGGAAAACCTTTAAAAGAATCACAAGCATAAATTTTGATAGATTCCATTTCATAATAATTTTTTAAATAACAGATTATTGAAAGACTAACCCCATTACCAACTCCACATTCCACAATATTACCAGAAATTTTATTTTTTTTTATATGCTCAAAGAAAAATATCCATCTTTGTATATCTTTTAGGTTATTTTTGTTTAGTTTAAAGTTACCAAATGTATTTCTAGAAATAATGTCTTGAAAATATTTATTAAAAAAAAATTTATCAATTTTTTTTAAAATATTTTTGGCTATATGCATTTTTTTGTTCTAATTATATACAATATTTGTATAACTTTCACTCTCTATTAATGAAAAATAATTTTAAAATAAATTGGAGTTCCAGGTCTCATAAATTTACGGCAACTGAAAAAAAGGCAGTTATCGAAGTTATGAATCGAGCTGACCCTCTAACACAAGGTAAATATTTACAAAAATTTGAGAATGATTTTAAAAAATATCTAGGTACTAAGGGCAAAGTCTTTGGTGTAACAAGTGGTGCCAGCGCAATAGAGTTAGCTGCTGCATCTTTAAATTTAAAGGCAACGGATGAAGTGATAATACCAGCTCATACTTATTGTGCATCAGCATTACCATTTACTAGATACAAGTCCAATATTAAATGGGCTGATATAGATTTAGAGACCATGACAATATCTGAAGACCATTTAAAAAAATTAATTAGCAAAAAAACAAAAGCAATAGTTGTAGTACATCTTTATGGATTACCTTCAAATATTTTAAAAATAAGAAAGATAATTAAAAGTAAAAAAATTCTTTTGATAGAAGACTGTGCTCAAGCATTAGGAGCAAAGATAAAAAATAAAAAAGTTGGTACATTTGGAGATTTTGCAGTCTTTTCTTTCCATGCTCAAAAAAACATTACTACTTTAGGCGAAGGAGGTGTTTTGGTGGTAAATAACAAAAAGTATGAAAAGTTTATTCCGGGATTAAGACATAATGGTCACAGAGAATTTTTAAAAAAAAAAAAATATTGGCAGCCAGCAATGGTTGATGTTTGTGAAGATATCAAAGGAGTTACACCATTTAATTTTCCCATGACTGAGGTCCAAGCTAATTTGGGGTCTAAACTGATAAAAAGAATTGATAGATTGAATTCTAAAAGAATAAAACGAGCAAAAAAATTTATAAAGTCAATGAAAGTTTACCATTTTTTAAAATTTCAAAAAAACATAAAAAATTTCAAAAATGTTTATCATCTTCTGCCAGCTAGAATAGTTAAAGAAGGATTAAATTTTGATAGAGACAAATTTATTAGTGTTATGAGTAAAAAATTTGGCATTAAGGTTATTGTTCAGTTTTATCCCCTTTATAGATATGATTTTTTTAAAAAGTATAATAAAAAAAAAATAAGTTTAAAAAATACTGATTTATTTTTTGATAATATGATTTCATTTCCCTTTCATGAATGGATGAGCGAAGTTAACTTTAATTATATGATTAATTCAACTCACAAAACAATAAAATATTTATTAAAATTAAAGTGAAAATTATTTGTATAATTCCTGCTCGAGGCGGAAGCAAAAGTATAAAGAAAAAAAATTTAGCTATTATAAATAAAAAACCTTTGATTTTTTGGTCAATAAAGTCAGCCAAAGAGTCAAAGCTTTTATCTGACTTTTATGTATCAACAGAAGACCCTGAGATTAAAAGAGTTTCTCTAAGATATAATTGCAAAGTAATTGATAGGCCTAAAAATTTGTCAAAAGATAACTCAACTACAATTTCAGTTTTGCAACATTGCATTTCCATTACAAATGCTGATGCAATTCTATGTTTGCAGCCAACATCACCTATAAGACCCAAAGGAATAATAGACAAGGCAATTAGAAAATTTAAAAGATATAATGTTGATAGTTTAGCCACAGGAAGAATTTTACACAATTATGAGTGGGGTAAATATAACAATGTATCAAGACAAAAATTGAATGGATGGTTTTGGGATGATGGATCTATATACCTTATGAGCTCTAAAGATTTGTTAAAAGGGAAGTGGACGGGTAAAAAATTGTATAAAATGCATATTAATAAAAAATATAGCTTAACTGAATGTGATGACTTGATCGATTTACAGATTTTGCGAGAACTAATTAAACTAAATTATTATAATGAATAGTAAAATTAAACTTATAGTAATTGGAGGTAATAGACTAAACGAGGAATATCCTTTTAAGAGCTTAATTGAATTAAAAAAAAAATATAAATTTGAATTACATATTTTAACTGAGAATACTCATTTAAAAAAACCGATAAATTATGATAAACAAAACTTCGATTTTTTTTTAAATAAAAATAAATTACAATTTACAATTATAAAAAATTATAAGCATTTATATAAAGTCATAAAAAATATAACCATAGATGCAAATACTTTTATTCTTTTGCTTAATTCAGTTTTTTTAATAAAAAAAGATATTATATCACTTATAAAAAGTAGAATTTTTAATTTACATATCGGAAAATTGCCAGAACAAAGAGGTGCGGGAACGACAACATGGCAATTCATGTCAAATATATTTAATTCAGCTGTAACAATTCACCGAGTAGGAATTGCCTTAGATCAAGGAAGAATTATAGTAGAGAAAAAATTTAAAATTAAACGCTCTAGTAAACCAATTGATTACTATAAATTAGCCTCTAAGTATGAAAAAAAAGCTTTAGAAATTTTTTTAAAAAATATAATTAAAAAAAAATTCAAGGAAATTGATCAAAAAGAGAAAAATAGTGTCTACATGCCCAGGATAGATACCAATACTCACTCTTATATTAATTGGTCTTGGTCAGAAAAAGAAATCCTAAGTTTTATCAAATCATTTGATAAACCATTTCTTGGAGCAAGAACATTTCTAGATAATAAAAAATGTGTTTTAAGTGATGCAAATTTAGTTAGAAGTTCAATCAAGTTTCACCCTTTTCAATCTGGAATTATAATTAGACATGATAAAAAATTTATTTTTATAGCTTTAAAAAATGCTATTTTAAGAGTGCGAATTAAATTTATATCTAAAAAAAAAGTTAATCATTTACTTGGTAGGCGATTATATACACCAATTAAATATCTTGAAACCGCCATGGTATCTAAAGCTATTCATAAACCAAATTCAATAAAAATCAAAAAAATTAAATTCCTTTAGCAAGAAAACCGCCATCTATATAAAAATCTTGACCAGTAACATATTTTGAAGCGTCAGAAATTAGATATACAATAATTCCAAATAAATCATTTGGAACCCCAAATCTATTCATTATAATTCTGTTTAGTCTCTCTCTTTTTTTAATGGGATCATTAAAACTTTTTAATGTCATATTAGTTTTTATATAGCCTGGTCCTACATTATTAAACCTTACATTTTTATTAGAAAAATCAATTGCGAAAGCTTTTGTTAATTGTTTTAATCCTCCCTTTGAGGCTACGTAACCTGGATTATTTTTAAAGCCCATTTCAGAATTTAGACTAGTAAAATTTACGACTGAACCTTTTTTTTTCTTAACCATTTTTTCTGTTACTAGTTTAGTTATTTCATAAGCTGAAATTAAGTTTATTTTGATGTTGTTTAGATAATTTTTATTTTCAGAAATGCCCGCAATATTAAGCAAAGCATCAATACGTTTATATTTTTTATAAATTTGATTAATGATTTCTTTAATTTTTTTTATGTCGGAAATATCAGCTTTGAAATAGTTTTTTTTTAAATTTTCTTTTCCTGTTTTATCTATTCTTATTACTATGGCTCCATTAAGCCTAAGTAGTTTGGAAATTTCTTTTCCAATACTACCCGAGGCTCCTGTCACAACACAAATTTTTTTATTGATTGAAAATAGGTTTTTTATTATTAAATCATTTTTTTTTTTCATTGTAATTTATATCTATTTATCATATTAACACAAAACTAAGACAATTTATAATTAAATTTAAAATGAACACTTTTTTAATTGCAGAGATAGGAATAAACCATAACGGGGATATTGAATTAGCAAAGAAGTTAATAGATGAGGCTAAAGAAGCGGGATTTGACTCTGTAAAATTTCAAAAGAGAGATATTGACTTAGTTTATGATGAAGCTATGCTTTCAAGTTCTAGAGAGAGCCCTTGGGGGAAAACTCAAAGAGATCAAAAAGAAGGACTGGAATTTGGAAAAAAAGAATATGATGAAATTGATGAATATTGTAAAAAAAAAAATATTCATTGGTTTGCATCAGCGTGGGACATTAATAGTTTAAAATTTTTAGATAATTACAGCTTAAAATATCATAAAGTTGCATCAGCAATGATCATTGATAAAAATTTATTAAAAGAAATTGCCAAAAGGAGTAAATATACTTTTATTTCAACAGGAATGAGCTCAACTGAGAATATTGATGAAGCTGTAAAAATTTTTAAAGAGTATTCTTGCCCATTTGAATTAATGCACTGTGTTTCTACATATCCTATGAAGACAGAAAATGCCAATTTAAACACTATTGATGCTTTAAAAAAAAAATATAAATGCAAAGTTGGTTATAGCGGTCACGAAACAGGTATAGCTGTGTCGTTGGCGGCCTTTTCTAAAGGTATAAGTTCATTAGAAAGACATATAACTCTTGATAGATCAATGTATGGATCTGATCAATCTGCCTCACTAGAACCAAGGGGAGCAAAAGAATTAATTTCAATGATAAGAAAAATGGAAATTGCGTTTGGAGAAGAAAAATTAGGCGATATACTTAAAGAAGAAATTCCTATAGCGCAAAAATTACGTGCCCACATTAAATAAAAATAAATTCCTAAAATCATTAGATTATAACATTAATGAAAATGTTAAAATCAAATCAAAATTGTATTTATTATCTGATGAAATTTTTAAATGTATTAAATTAATTCATAAAACTTTAAGGTCTAAAAAAAAAGTATTTATATGTGGAAATGGTGGTTCGGCAGCTGATGCCCAACATCTTGCGGCTGAGTTTTTAGTAAGATTAAATCCTAAAATTAATAGAAAACCATTTCCAATAATATCTTTAGCTCAGGACACGTCTACGATCACTGCTTGTGCTAATGATTTTGGATATAAATATTTATTTGTTAGAAATCTTGAGGCATTATATTTAAGAGGTGATATTGTTATTGCCTTGACTACATCGGGTAATTCCGAAAATATTTTAGAATTACTTAAATTTACAAAACTTAGACAAATCAATACAATTTTATTTCTTGGAAATAATGGAGGAAAATGTAAAAAATTTAAAGATTTTACTAACCAACTAATTATTCCAAGTAAAAATGTAGCAAGAATTCAAGAGATGCATATGTTTGTTGGGCATTTTATTCTTAATGAAGTTGAAAAACTCTTATTAAGTAATCAATGAAAGTTTTGTTTTATATTCCAACAAGCCTAAATAACCCTGAGTTTGAAATTTTGTTATCAAAAGCTCAAAATCATATAACTGAAAAAAATAATGTAACAATTTTAACATGTAATGGTGGTAAAAATTATTCATGTTCTATAAATTTATATTCTAACCCTGGCATATGTTATTTATGTAATAAATTTAAAAAAAAGGCATTTGACAGGTTAAAGGGTAATTTTAAGTTATTTAAAACAGGTAAATTTGAAAAAAAAAATTACTTTTTTTCTAATTATTTAAAGTTGAAAAAATTCAGATATGATAAAATTGATATTGGATTAGCTTCTTATAGTTCATATGTAGCTAATACTAAAGATCATTTGTTGCAAGGAAAAATTGCGAGAGAAATTACGTCAAAAAATTTGAACACAACTATTAATTTTTATAAATTTTTTAAAAAATTTTTAAAATATAATTCTTTTGATGTTGCGTTTATTTATAATGGCCGTCAAAATCAATATCGTCCATTATTTAGGTTATGCAAAAAAAAAAAGATAAAGGTTATTATACTTGAATATAGAGGTCCAAATTATAAAAATGTATATGAATATATTAATCATTTACCGACAGATTATTATTATCAATCAGAAAGAGTTAAGGATTTTTATGATAATTTTAATATTAGTGAATATAAAAAAAAACAAATTACAAACTATTATTATAAATCTCTTAGATTAGGAAAAAAAATACAAGATAAGGTATCATATACAAAAAATCAAAAATATGATCTGTTACCTGAAAACTTTAATAAGAACGATAATAATATCACAATTTTTAATAGTTCAGAGGACGAATATGCTGCCTTAGGAGGGATTTATGATAAAATTATTTTTAAAAATCAAACCAAAGCAATCGATTGGATTTGTAAAAAATTAAAAAGAAAAAATTCAACTAAAATAAAGTTATGGTTGAGAATTCATCCAAATTTGAAAAATGTTAAATGGCCATATATTGATGATCTTTATAAGCTTGAAAGAAAATATCATTTTTTGAACATAGTTTCTGCTAATTCAAAAATTTCATCTTATTCTCTACTATTTAATTCAGAAAAAATTATTACTTTTGGAAGCAATATGGGAATTGAGGCGGTATATTATAAAAAACCAGCCATACTATTAAACAGAATACCCTATGAAACTTTAAATTGTCAGTATATTCCAAAATCTAAACAGCAACTTTTAAATCAATTGACAAAAAAACTTTCACCTAAAAGTATTTTAGGGTCAACAAAATATGCACTTTTTAAAATGTGCGGTGGGCAAGAATTAAAAGGTTTCAAAGGAAGTTACGATGTTGGTTTTTCATTCCATAATCATAGAATAAAGAAAAATTTAATTTGGAAATTTTTCTATGTCATTTTTAGATTAATTGATAAAGTTTATTTTTTGTATTTCAAAAATATTGGAATTAAAAGACTCTTTAAATCATATAATTGATCTTCCACCATCAATTATAAGATTATGACCCGTCATATATTTTGAAGCGCTGGATGCTAAAAACTGAATTGCTCCAATATATTCATCCTTACTTGCCATTCTGTTTAGTGGAATTTTTGAAATAAGTTTTTTTACAAATTTACTGTCTTGTTTATTATAAACACCTCCTGGCGATAAACAATTACATCTAATGTTTTTAGATGCTAAAAGTGATGCATAGTATTTGGTTAAACCAACTATTCCGTGCTTAACAACAGAATAGCTTACAGGCTTATAATTTTTTTTACTTTTATAAATTGTTTGATCAGGAGCAATTACTGATAAATCAGAGCCTATATTTATTATATTTCCTGATTTATTTTTATTTAAATCTTGTGCAAATATTTCAATCATATTTTTTGCTCCAGTCAAACCAATATCAATTGATTTTTGCCAATTGTTTTTTTTTTCTCTATCTTTAGGTTGTGGGTTTAAAGCAGCGTTATTAATTAAAACGTTTATATAAATTTTTTTTTTATTAATTTCTTTTTTTAGCTTTTTAATATGTGGAATATTGGTTACATCACAGTTAAAGTAAAAAATTTTATTTGAATAATTTTTTTTTAATTCTTTAATAATTTTAAGACCCTTAGACTTATTTATGTCGACCAGGATTACATTTGAGTTCATTTCTAAAAGAGCTATAGCATGTTGTTTGCCCAATAATCCACATGCGCCTGTGACTAAACAAAAATTATCAGACATGTCAAATATTTTATTTTGTATTTCCATCCACCTCTATGTTTACACCATTAATGTATTCTGCTTTATCTGAAATTAAAAAATTAATGCAATTATTTATATCTTCTGGTTTGCAAAATCTTTTTAAGGAAACAGTTTTGTTTATAATATTTTTAATTAAATTATTTTCTTTTTTTAATTTTTTGTCCCAATTATTCCCTTTAATCAAAACATGACCAGGTGATACGACATTAATCGTAATATTTTTTTTGGATAAAATTAGTGACATATATTTTGTATAATTAATTAAACAATTTTTAGCAAGGCTATATGATAATGGTGCATTTCCTTTAAAGTTTCCAGCAATTGAACCTATTATAATAATCTTTGTTAATGAAGATCTATTTTTAAAAACCTTTAAATAGTTTTCAATTACATTTGTTGTTGAGAAAAAATTTTTACTAAAAACATTTTTCCATACTTTAAGGTTTTCTTCACCGCTTTTAGAAGTTTTACCGGAGCCTACATTGCATATAATAATATCTATTTTGGTAATTTTTTTTTTTAATTTTTTAAAAAAATTTTTGACTGATGACTCATTTTCAAAATTACATTTTTGTAGTATCAAATTTTTCGATTTAATATTTTTTTTTGCTTTTTTGAGATTACTATTACTTCTTCCCGAAATAATGATATTATGATTTTGATATGCAAAATTTTTAGCTATTTCAAAACCAATACCGTAAGAAGATCCTGTTACTAAAATATTTTTTTTCATTTAATAAAAAAGTTTTATATAATCTAAATTATCTCTAAATTCCTTTATTTCCTTTTTCTTTTGAGTTTTTGCAGTTTGTAAGATTAAATTTTTATTATAATTTAATTTCTTTAAAGTTTTAAAAAAAGAAGAGAAATTACAATTTCCTTTACCGAGTCTTACAGTTTTACCTTTAAATAATCTATCTTTTATATGTATGTTATGCACCCACTTAAAGTACTTTTTTTCATTTTTAATTTTATAACCTAATGAACAAGAATTTCCCGTATCATAATTAATGCCAAAATGCATATTAAATTTCTTTATAAATTTTATAAGTTTATTAGGATGGTAATCAATTTCAAATAAAATTTTAGTTTTAGTTTTTTTTAATTCTTCACTAAATTGTAAAAAAAAATTAATAGTTTTTTTTTCATCTGAAATTTTTTTAATACTAGAGTTATCAACCAAAGGTATAATTATATTTTTTATACTTAGTTGTTTGCATGAATAAATAATTTTATAAATTTTCTTTTTAATTTCCTTTTTTAGATATTTGGTTTTAGCTGCCGTATAAGGTTTTTGCATATAAAAATCACAAGTGACCGATGCAACTTTAACATTATATTTTTTTTCTAAATTTTTAATTTTGTAATGTTGATTATTATTTATTAAAGGGTTTTTATAGAAATTATGATAATCAATTGTCCACTCCATTAAATTTAACCCCAATTTCCTTGCAAAAAAAAATTCTTTTGTCCAATTATTCCATGGAAAAGATTGTAGAACACCACTTTTCTCAGATGGAACTAATCTGCCTTGCATAAATCCAATTTTAAAATTCATTTTTTTTCAACAAGCTCTAAAAAAATATTATCTATAGTTTTACAGAATAGGACTCTATATTTTTTATCAATAGACATGACAGGCCTAGATAAAAAAATTACTTTTTTTTTTTTAAGTTTAGCTATTAGAGTATTTAAATTTTTAACAGTTAAAGCAAAATGAGTTAATCCTTGATGATCAAGAAGATATTTTTTTTGTTTAATTTTTTTATTAAAATCTAAAATTTCTAAAAAAATTTTGCCCCCTTTTCCAATTTTGTAAGTAGTTAGATTACATTTTTTTACTTTTAATATTTTTTCAATAAATTTTTGATTTTCTGTAGTTTTTTTTATAATTTTAAGACCTAAAACATTTATAAAAATATCTAAGCAATTATCCAGATCTTTTGTTACTAGCCCTAAATGTCTAAAATTTAAGTAATGCATTTTTCAATAATAAACTTTGAAAATTTATAGTCCATTTCATCATTGATATCAAATTGTTGCAGTTTATCTTCAATAACAAAACCTATGCATTTTTTTCCGACCATCGATTTATTTTTTTTGAAGCTGTCAAATTTTGAAATTAATATAATTCCAGATGATTGATATTTGGGTATAAGAAAATGTCTATTGAAATCTGTTGGTGATTTATTAAAATTTATATAGTCTTTTTTTTTTGAAATTACATAATCTGGATGACATGTATTTCTTATTTTTATTATTGAAATTAAAGAATCAGCAATTTTACTTTTTAAAAACTTTTTAATAGCATCATCAATCAATTTTGAAGTTCTGAATACATGCGTAGGATGTAATTCAATTATAATATCAGGCTTACTTTTTATATTTTTAATAACAAAATTTATTGCATGGTATAATTTTGAATTATCACCAGAAATTTTTGATGAACGTAATTTTTTACACCATACACCTGATCTTAGTGCGGTATTCATAATTTTTTTTGAATCCGTTGAAACCGCAATTTCAGATATGTATTTTGATTTTTTTGCTTGATTAATTGTATGCTCAACTAGAGAAAGCTTATTAATTTTTTTTAAATTTTTTTTTCTTAGTCCTTTTGAACCTGACCGTGCTGGAATTATAGCTAGTATTTGGGTTTTTTTCATGTATTAGTAAATTTTGATAATGAATTCATTATACTTCAATATAACAAAAAAAGATATTGTCAAAAGGCATCATTGCCCTTTATGTTTCTGTAAAAATTATAAAAAAATTTCAGATGTTTTTTATAAAAATAAGTTTATATTTTTTTCAACTTCAATCTGCTCAGAGTGTAAACTAATTTTTAGAACTGAGCATCCATCACAAAAATGGTTTAAAAATCAGTTTAAAAAAAGAGAAAAAACTCAATTAAAAAAAAAAAGTGGAATAAATTTAGGCTATGAAAAATTTAGAAAAATAAGATATTTAAAATTATTTAAATATTTACAAAAATTTATAAAATTTAAAAATTTATTAGATGTAGGCTGTGCCACCGGACTCGGTTTAAAACATTTTTCATTAAATGGAATTTTTACAAAGGGTATTGATATAGATAAAACCAGGGTAAATTATGGGAAATCACATAAGATCAATTTAGAACATGGTGATATTTATACTTTTCAAACCAAAAAAAAATATGATCTAATTATTTTATCACATGTTTTTGAACATTTATTAGATTTAAAAAAAGCTATTTATAAATTAAAAAAAATATTAAAGCCCAAAGGATATTTATACATAGAGGTCCCAGATGTTAAAAATACAGTTAGATCATGGACAGATTCTATTTATTTATCCCATTTATATAACTTTTCTGAGCAAAATTTGACTAAATATTTAGAATACAATGGTTTTAAAGTTTTAAACAGGTCATATCCACAAACAGAAAATGGTGAAGAAAATATTGGACTACTTTTTAAGTTTGAGGCGCAACGCAAAAAAGTAAAAAACTTTTATATTAAAGAAAATTATGAATTTGAAAAAAAATATTTAATTAATGGAGACAAAAAAAGGCTCAAAATTCCTTATAGCATAAATTTAGATAAAATAAATGATCTTTCAATTTGCTACAAAGTACCTAATTTTAAACAATCAGCGCAAGAAAGTAATTATTGTAGAAAACTAGAGAAAAATAAAATAAATAATAAATATGAAGTAAAATTAGAAAATAAAAAAGTTATTATAAAAAAACAAAAATTTAGAAAAAATATAAAATTTGAAAAATAAAGTTATCAATATTATTTTTTTTTACACCACATGTAACAAGACCTAAATTTTTTTAAAATTATTTGAAGTAAATGAAAATTCTAGTAATAGAGTCTGTGTTTAACCAGCCCCACCTTGAAACTTCTGGAGAAATTGGGTTATCATTGTTAAAAAAAAATAAAGTTTACTTTTCTTGGTTGGGAGAAAATTTACCATGGAGTGAATGGGATTTGAGCCTTCTATCTAAAGTTACATTATCTTCTAAGAAAAACAGATTAAAAAAATTCTGTAATATCATTGAGCAAAAAGGAATCCAGATTGTGATGCCAGATATTATTACAAAACATGAATTTTTTAAGATCAATAGATGGTCAGACAGCTTTAATGGAAACCTAAATGATCTAAAAAAATTTAAATTTCAAAATCATCAACTTGGATTAGCAGTTTCATCTTCACTGATATCTTTTTTTCACAATACCCAGTTTGATGTAAAAAAAAAAATTATTATTGTTAAAAAATTGCTTAAATCCTCTGCAATTGTGCTTTTAAGAGCTAAAAAAATTATAAAAAAAATTGATCCAGATATAATTGTGACATTTAATAATAGATTTGCAACCACATATCCAATAGTTTCAGCTGGTTTAGAAGCAAATAAACAAGTTTGGCGACATGATAGGGGATCAAGTTATAATAAATACGAAATTTTCACTGAAGATATTCATGATTTAGATTACAGATATAGAAAAGTAAAATCTTTTTGGGATAGTTCAAAGCAAAAAACAGAAAAAAAAATAAAAGAAGCAAAAAAATATTTTAATTACAGAAGACTGGGTAAGCCGCTTGCGTGGGATTTGAAAAAAAATCATAAAAAATTTCAAATATCAGGACTTGATATTAAAAAACAAAAAAAAAGAAGGATAACTTTCTTTACGGCAAGTGAGGATGAGCACGAGTCAGTTAAATATCAAATAAAAAATTTAATTTGGTCAAATCAATTTGATGTTGTTAAAAAACTTAAAATACTAATAAAAAAACAAAAAGATATTGAATTAATTATTAGAGTGCATCCAGTTAGTCAAAATAAAAAAAATAATTTTGACGAAGATAAATGGCACACATTAGAAGATTGTAATACTAAAGTGATAGGTGCCAAAGATAAATATGACAGCTATGCGCTTCTAGATTCATCAGATATAATTATTTCATATGGAGGCAATATTGCAATAGAGTCCACATATTGGGGAAAATTTACTATTTCCTTAAGAAAAGGAATATTTTCAGATGGTAATTATATTTACGAACCCAAAAATTCAAAGGAGCTTAAAAAACTGTTAAGTAAACGGTTTAAACCAAAAATTATTGATAAAAAAAAAATGTTAAAATTTGGTTGGTATTTTTTAAACTTTGGAATTAAGTATAAATTTTATAAACCCATAGATGATTTTAATGGAACTTTTTGTAAAGTAAATTTGTCGAGTGACAGTAAAATAAAATTAGTATTAAAAAAAATCCAAAATATATTTAGTAATGATAAGTAAAAAAAATATTGTTAACCTTTACAGTATAATTGATGATCGCCTAAAATTTCAATCAATCTTATTAACTTTCTTAATGTTTTTTGCTGCTTTGTTTGAAATGTTAGGTGTAGGAATGGTTATTCCATTGTTGTCATTTGTGGTCGATAATACAATAGTTGAAAAATTTAACGATATTTATTTTATTGAAATGTATTTTTTAAGTTTAAGTTATAATTTTCAACTTATTATTTTATCGTGCATCATAATTTTATTATTTTTAATAAAAAATTTATATTTAGCTTTTATTTCCTGGCTTCAGTCAAATTTTCAAAAAAAGTTTATTTTATATACATCAGAAAAAATTTTAAAAATACATTTGAAAAAAAGTGTAAAATTATTCAATCAAAATAATAGCAATCAATATTCTAAAGATATTAATACTGATGTTGTTTATTTAACAACAACTCTTAATGCTTTTGCTATAGTTTTATTTGAAACGTTTATAATATTATTAATTTCAGTACTTCTAATCTTTTATATCCCTTGGATGACCTTATTAATATTATTATTATTTGGTTTCTTTGCCTTAATGTATTTAAAAATTTATAAGCAAAAAATATTAATGTGGGGGAAAAATAGATCTATTAATGAAGAAAAAAAATTTAGTCTCTTAAAAGATATCTTTTCATCAATTCTAGAAATAAAAATATATAATGCTCATAAAATTTTTATAAAAAAATTTAATGATATTAATAATAAATACTCAAGTAGTTTATTGAGTCATCATTTTTATCAATCGTTACCAAAACTTATAATAGAAATACTTGCTATTATATCAATTATTACTTTATTAATTTTTTTAGCTTTTACTTCGCAAAACAGTGAAATTATTCCTATCTTAGGCTTATTCACAGCCTCTACATTTAAGATTATCCCATCTATAACAAGAATAATTTCTTCAAAACAACAAATAAGATTTATAAATCCAATAATTGAGAAGTTAAAAAATGAGATAAACGATTCAAAGGCTCAAAATACTTTAAACAAAGATAGATTAAGTGATAACATTAATTTTTCTCGTAATATAAATATTGAAAATTTATTCTTTGGGTATGATACTAAAGTTAATATTATTAAAAATTTTAGTTTAGATATTAAGTATGGAGAAAAAATAGTTATAGCTGGCAAGAGTGGAGTTGGCAAAAGTACTCTAATTAAATTAATCCTTGGTCTGATTGAACCAAAAACTGGAGTAATTAAAGTAGACGGTATAAATATTAAACAAAACCTTGACTCATGGCACCAAAACATTGCCTATGTTCCTCAAAATGCATTCTTATTAGATGATACGATTTTAAATAATATTTTATTTGGAATAAAATCTTATTCCGAAAATGATTTAAAAAAATGTATTGAGATTTGTGAATTGGAGCCTTTAATAAATAGTTTAAATCAAGGTATAAATTTTACCGCAGGGGAAAATGGTAATTTATTATCCGGTGGCCAAAAACAGAAGATTATAATTGCCAGGGCGTTAATTAGAAAAAAACCTTTATTAATTTTAGATGAATCGTTAAACGCGATTGATAGAGAATCTAGATCTAAAATTCTTGAAAATATTAAAAAAATTAAGGATAAAACAGTTATTCTTATTACACATGATAATGAATTTAATTTTTCAGATAAGATTGTAAATATAATATGAAAATACTATTTTATTCAAATACATTAACACCATATCAAATTGATTTTTTAAAAGAATTAAATAAGTTTCATAAAATATTATCTATATTTACCGAAAAAACATTAAAAAATAATGAGTGGAAGTTTACGACAAAATATTTTCCTATTTTAAAAAATAAAAAATTTAAAGAAATTAAAGAGAAAATTAATAATTTTGATCCTGATATAGTTATAATTGGAGGCTATAAGTTAAAATATATTTTTAGAATAAATTTTTTTTTTCTGTTTAAAAAAACTAAAATTATATATTGGCTGGAAATTCCTAGAAATCAAAAATTAATAATTAATTTTTTAAAAAAAATATACATAAAAATTATTACTTTTAGAGCTAAAATTATCTTATGCGTTGGTTTATCGGCAAAAAAATTTTATCTAAAGTTATTAAAAAAAAAAACTGTCAATTTCCCTTACTCAATTAATGTAGATAAATATAAAATAAAAAAAAAAACAAAAAAAACAATAAAGGTTTTATTTGTAGGTCAATTAATAAAAAGAAAAGGAATATTAGAGTTATTAAAAGCTTTTGACAATTTTAAGAAAGAAAAGATAGAATTAATTATTTGTGGTAACGGCCCACTAAAGAACGATATAATAAAAAAAATTAATAATAATAATAAAATAAAATATAAAAATTTTTTACAAGAAAAAAAATTATTTCATGAATATTCTAATTCAGATATTTTTATCCTCCCATCTAAATATGACGGTTGGGGCGTGGTAATTAGTGAGGCTATGGCATCAGGACTTCCGATAATTGCTACAAAAGAAACAAATGCAGCTAAATATTTAGTGTCAAAAAAAAATGGTTTTTTGTGCAGGCCAAATGCAAAATCAATTTTCTTGAGCTTAAATAAATATATTAAAAATAAAAAACTTATCGAGATACACTCTAAAAATTCTAAAAATTTAATAAATAAATCTATATGCTCTTCTAAAAACAGTGTGTTAAAGCTAAATAGTCTAATCTCATGAATATTTTTTTTGAAGCAACAAATATCAAAGAAGGAGGAGCCTTATCACATTTAATAAATTTAGTTGAAGCTGCCGATCCTAAAAAAAATAATTTTAAAAAAATAATTATTTTATCATCTAAAAAAACTTTATCCTTAATACCAAAAAATAAACATATTCTAAAAATTGAAAATAAGGTTGCTAATAAGCACTATTTTATAAGATTCTTGTGGCAAATTTTTTTTTTAAAAAAAATTTTAAAAAAGCACAATGTTAATTTAATTTTTTGTTTATCAGGTGCTTTTTTTATAAAAGGCTATAAATATGTTCTGCTTAACCAAAATTTTTTACCTTTTGATTATCAAAACTTAAGAAAATATTTTTTTTCTCCTAGTATTATTAGATTATTATTATTAAGATTTGCTTTTTTTTATTCAATAAGAAATGCTAGTGGAGTATTTTTTTTGACAAATTATGTTAAGAAAATAATAATAAAACAATTACCAAAAAAATATCAAATTAAAAAAAATTTTTTTTTTATAATACCGCATGGAATAAAAAAAAATAATTTTATCGCAAAGAAATCAAATAAAAAAATCAAAATTATATATCTATCAAATTTAGATTATTATAAAAATCAAATCGAGTTATTAAATATTTTTAAAAAGTTTTATTCTGAAAAAATAAAACTTAAGTTAGATTTTTATGGTTCTTATGATTTCGATTATTATAAAAAGTTTATCAAAATAAAAAGGAAACTCTGTCTGCCCAATAGTTATGTCGAATACAAAGGTTTAAAAGACAGGCATCTGATAATAAAAAAAATTAAGGAATATGATATTTTTTTATTTGCATCTAGTTGCGAAAGTTTTGCAGTTTCAATCCTGGATGCTTTAGCAGCAAAATTACCAATTATAATAAATGATATTCCAGTTGTAAGAGAAATACTAGGCAAATCAGCTTATTATTTTAATATTAAGGATAGCCACAAAGCTTATTTAAAAATATTAAAATTTGTTTCAAACTCGAAATTAAGAAATAAATATTCTAAACTATCTTATCAAAAATACCCACAATACTCTGTTAAGAAAAATGTGTATAAAACTTTTAAATGTTTAAATATTATTTTTAAAAAAAAATGAAAATTATTGGAATAAACTCGTACCATGGAGACTCAAGTGCTTGCTTGATGGTAGATGGGCGAATAGTTTGTGCCATTGAAGAAGAAAGACTTAATAGGGAAAAACATTGGGCAGGTTTTCCAATTAGATCAATACAAACTTGTCTGAAGGAGATGGATTTAAATTTATCTGATATAGATTATATCGCAACAAATAATAATAATTATGCAAATATATTAAAAAAAATATTTTACGTAATTACTAAAATTCCAGAAAAAAGTTTCTTAATTGATAAAATTAAAAATAGAAAAAAAAAAACAAATATACACTCAAAATTAAATCAAATAGCAGACCGTGATTTAAAAAAAATAAAAGTGATAAATCTAGAGCATCATTTAAGCCACTTAGCATCATCCTTTTATCCGAGCGAGTTTGAAGAAGCGGTAAATGTATCAATTGATGGATTCGGTGATTTTGTCAGTACATCCTGGGGATACGCAAACAAAAAAAAAATTAATATTGATGGCAAAATTTTTTTCCCTCATTCTTTGGGTATCTTTTATCAGGCTATAACCCAATATCTAGGATTTAAGAATTATGGAGATGAGTACAAAGTCATGGGTTTAGCTGCTTATTCTAATAATTTAGAAAAAAAAATTTTCGATTTAATCAATATTAAGCAGGATGGTAAATTTGAATTAAACTTAAAATATTTTCAACATCATAAAAAAAAAATTAATTATGAATGGAACGATTGTTCTCCGTTCATATCAGATATTTTTTCTTCTGAGCTTGAAAACAGACTTGGTAAACAACGACTAGTAGACGAACCTATAACTGATTATCACAAGTCCATAGCGTATACTGTGCAGTATTTATATGAAAAAGCTCTTTTTAATTTACTAAATAGGATCTATGAAAAATATAATTGTGAGAATTTAACTTTGTCTGGTGGTTGCGCGATGAATTCAAGTGCGAATGGAAAAATATTAAAATTTACTAAATTCAAAAATATTTATATACCTCCTGCCCCGGGTGATGCAGGTGGAGCAACTGGAGCAGCATTATATTTACATCATAAACTTTCTAAAAAATCTTTGAAAAAACAAAACTATGCCTACCTTGGTCCAGGTTATCCAAATGATATTATAAAAAGCGCGATACATAGATTTGATTTAAGTTCATTGGGTACGATTAATAATTATGATGATAAGCAGCTACTTGAGAAAACTGCTAAATTAATATTAAATAAGAAAATTGTCGGCTGGTATCAAGGCAATATGGAATGGGGACCAAGAGCGTTAGGCAATAGATCAATTTTAGCTAATCCAGCAGCTGAAAATATCAAAGACATTATAAATCTCAAAATAAAAAGAAGAGAAAGTTTTAGACCATTTGCGCCATCAATATTAAGAGAGCATGTCAAAGATTGGTTCGAAGTAGATTATGATGTTCCATATATGAGTATGGTATTTAAGGTAAAAAGTGAAAAAAAAAAAATTATTCCAGCAGTAGTTCATGTAAATGGCACAGGAAGATTACAGACTGTTTCACGAGAAACAAATTCAAAATATTATGATTTAATTAAAAAATTTTATGATTTTTCTAATGTTCCTATTTTACTAAATACCTCTTTCAATGAAAACGAGCCCATAGTCAATACTCCATCCGAGGCTATTAATTGTTTTTTAAGAACAAATATGGACGTGTTAGTTATGAATAATTGGATAATAGAGAGATAAACTATGAATATATTAATAACAGGGGGGCTGGGCTATCTGGGAACTCACATCGCAAGTGAAATTTCAAAAAATAATAAAATATTTATATTAGATAATTTGACGAATAGCTATATATCAAATTTTAAAATTTTAAAAACAATTTCCAAATCAAAAAAAATTTACTTTATCAAATGTGATATTTTAAATAAAAAAAAATTAGTTAATTTTTTTTTCAAAAATAAAATTGATACAGTAATTCATTTAGCAGGTTTAAAGTCTGTAGAGGAGTCTGTTTCACAACCAAATAAATATTATAAAATAAATATATTGGGAACTTTAAATCTTTTAGATGCAATAGAAAATAGCAAAGTTAATAAAATTATTTTTAGTTCAAGCGCTACAGTATATGGTAATCCAAAAAGATTACCCATAACAGAAAAACATCCAATTCAAAAACCAACTAATCCCTATGGAAGTTCAAAATTAATGATTGAAACAATTATTGAGGATTTTCAAAAAAAGAAAAAAAATATTTCATGTTTCATTCTAAGATATTTTAATCCAGGAGGAGCGCATCCATCATTTAAAATAGGAGAAAATCCTAAAACAAATCAATCAAATATAATTCCTCAATTAATTTCTGCACTATATCATAAAAAAAATAAGTTTAAAATTTATGGAAACAATTTTAAAACTAAAGATGGTACTCCAGTAAGGGATTACATTCATGTAATGGATTTAGCAAAAATCCACAGTCTATTATTAGAAAAAAAAACAAAACCCGGTTATTATTGTTTTAACATCGGTTCTGGGAAAGGCTATTCTGTTAAAAAACTTTGCCAAAAATTTAATTATCATGCAATGAAAATATTAAAAAAAAAAGTTAGTTTGCAAAAAAATCCAAGAAGAGTTGGAGATGTGCCCTCTGTGTATGCAAGTTTTAATAAAATTAGCAAGTTTTTAAATAACTGGAAACCAAAATATAGCTTGGATGATATTTGCAAGTCATCAATTTATTTTAAAATTAATAAGTCTAATGCAAAAAGGTAGTTTTTTAATAAGTATTTGGTCAGATCCTGATCAATATATTAATTTATTAAACTTAGCTAATTATTTTAAAGTTAAAAAAATTAAATTTGATTTTGTATATCAAAGGCCAATTAAAAAATTAATAAAAAGAAAAGACCTCTACAAATCAAATTATTCAATTCCTCAAAAAAAATATAATTTATTAAATAAATTAAATTTTATTTCTTTTTTTTTTTATCAACTTTTTATATTTGTACAGAAACAATCCAAAATATGTAATCGCCTGTAACACCCATTCTTTAGTAATATTTTTGTGGTTAAAAAAAATTTTTTCTTATAAATTAATTTATTATAATTTTGATTTTGATAATGAAAAAAATATTTATGGCTGTTTTCATAAACTATTTTATAAATATGAAAAAAAAAATGTACATAAAG
>NZ_JBNAIW010000003.1:0-44153 GCF_052047895.1 Candidatus Pelagibacter sp. HIMB1517 | reverse complement strand
ACCTAAATCATTAGAAATTTTACATGGTAATGTACAAGCCTCAAAACCAAAAATAGATTTAACGCATTTTCAAACTTTTCAGATAGAATATAAACATTTCCCAAATTAATTTTGCTATCTAAAAAATTATTAATTTTAATATTTTTTTTAAAAAAAATTTCTGATTTTTTAAAATCTTTTTTATTTTTAAATAAAATTCCCAGGTTGTTTAATACATTTGGATTGTTTGAATTAATTTTTAAAGCTTTTGTTAAAAAAACCTCAGAATCATCAAATTTACCAGTTTGAAGATACAAGGTGCCAAGAAGTTGTAAGGTTTCAAAATTTTGCTGGTCTTTTTGCAAAATACCTAGGTATACTTTTTCAGCTTGAGTAAAATTTTGTTCTTTATGAAGTTTTAATGCTTGCTTTAGTTCTTCCAACATCAAGAATTTATAATATTTTCTTTAACCAGCAATCTAATTTCTTTTTCGCACAAATCTATGCTTTCTTTATTTGTTGATCTCATAACCAACACTGTTCCTGGTTTTTCTTTAAAATAAGGGTAACTCCCAACATCTACATCTTTATATTTTTTTTGAATTTCTTCCAATTCTTGAGCTATGGAACTTTCACGTAAAGAAGTATCTATTGATGCAGATAAAATTTTACTGCCAGATAAGATTAATTTATCTAAATTTACTACCATAGCCTGTAAAATTGATGGTACACCAGGTAATACAAAAACATTTTCAACATAAAAACCTGCAGCAAATGTTTTTGGATTTTGAATTAACTTGGCTTTTTCTGGCATCTTTGCCATTTTTTTTCTACCTTCATTAAAATCTTGATTTTCATAATATTTTTCTAAGATTTTATAAGCTTCTTGATGGTATTGATATTTTTGAGAAAACATTTTTGATATAGATTCAGAGGTAATATCATCATGGGTAGGGCCAATTCCACCAGTGGTAAAAACATATCCAAATGTTCTTCTTAAATGATCAACAGTGTCAATTATTACCTTTTCTTTATCGGGTATTATCCTTACTTCTTCAACGCTAATCCCCTTATCATTTAACCATGAGGATAAAAAAGATGTATTTTTGTCAACAGTCCTTCCAGATAAGATTTCATTGCCAATAATAACAATTGCTGCTGTAAACTCTTTTTGTAAATTCATATGAAAATAAGTCCTAAACTTCTACATGGTAAATTTATAAAAAGATATAAAAGATTTTTTGTTGATATTAATTTTAATAAAAAAAAAATAACAGCTCATTGCCCAAATTCTGGTTCAATGCTAGGTTTGTTAGATAGCGGTAATAATGTATGGATTTCGAAAAGTGATAACAAAAATAGAAAATTAAAATTTACATTAGAAATTATTAATGACAAAAAAAGCAATGTAGGTGTTAACACTCACAGGGCAAACCGTATTGTAGAAGAGTCTTTGATTAATAAAAAAATTAAAGAAATTAAAAACTACAACCTTTTAAAAAGAGAGGCAAAGTTTACAAAAGAAACAAGGTTTGATTTTTTATTAAATAATAAAAATAAAAAACTATTTCTAGAGGTAAAAAATGTTACTTTAAGTAGGAAAAAAAATATCTCTGAATTTCCAGATTCTGTTACAGCTAGAGGAAAAAAACATCTCGTTCATCTTCAAGAGGCAATCAAAAAAGGTTATGAAAGTTATTTACTTTTTTTAATACAAAGAGAAGATATAAAACTTATGAAAATTGCAGAGGATATCGACCCCGGTTATTTTAACGAAATTAAAAAAGCAAAAAAAAATGGTGTAAAAATTATTGCCTACTCTTGCAATGTAAATGAGAAAGAAATATCAGTCAACAAAAAGATAAAGGTCGTAATTTAATGTCTAAATTTAATAAATACTATCCAGATGAATTTAAGAAACTTAGAAACGCTGGGAGAATTTCCTCTCAATGTTTAGATTTTGTTTCAGACAAAATTAAACCAGGTATTAAAACTCAAGAGATCGATGATTGGTGTGTTAATTTTTTAAAAAAATATAATGCTGTATCAGCACCTCTTTTTTACAGAGGTTTTCCTAAATCTATTTGTACATCTGTTAACCATGTTGTTTGTCACGGAATACCTTCTGAAAAAATTTTAAAAGAAGGCGATATAATTAATGTTGATGTTACTTCTTTTGTTGATGGTTTTCATGGCGATACATCAAGAACATTTTGTGTTGGAAAAGTATCGGTTAAAGCAAAGAACTTAGTTGAAACTACAAAAAAAGCTTTGGACGAATCTATTAAAGTTCTTAAGCCTGGAGTTCATTTAGGCGATATTGGTTATGAAATTCAAAATTTTGTTGAGAAAAAAGGTTATTCTATTGTTAGAGATTTTTGTGGCCATGGAGTTGGCAGGAATTTTCATGAAGAGCCAAACATTCTTCATTACGGAAAAAGGGGGACAGGTCCAAAATTAGAAGAGGGAATGGTTTTTACAATTGAACCAATGATAAATGCTGGAAAATATGAAACTAAACTCTTAAATGATGGGTGGACCGCAGTAACAAAAGATAAGTCTCTATCAGCACAATTCGAACACACTGTGGGTATAACAAATAATGGGTATGAAATTTTTACCCTTTCATAATACAATAGCTTAATGATTCCACGATATTCAAGAAAAGAAGTGGCTCAAATTTGGGAGCCGATGAATAAATTTAAAATTTGGTTAGATATTGAAATATTTGCTGCTCAAGCAATGGAAAAATATAAAATTATACCGAAAGGGGTAGCGGCAAAAGTAAGAAAGAAATCAAAAATTAATATTAAAAGAATTGATGATATTGAAAAGAAAACAAAACACGATGTTATTGCTTTTTTAACATCTATTGCAGAAAAAGTTGGTCCAGAAGCAAAATACCTCCATCAAGGAATGACATCATCTGACGTTTTAGATACTTGTTTTAATTTGCAACTAAAGCAAGCTGGAAAAATACTTAATCAAGATATTGATAAACTTTTAAAAACTTTAAAAACAAAATCAATAAAATACAAAAATACTATTACTATTGGCAGAAGTCATGGAATTCATGCAGAGCCGGTAACATTTGGCTTAAAGCTTGCTACTTATTACGCAGAATTCAAAAGAAATAAAAAGAGATTAGAGCAAGCAATTGAGGAAATTTCAACATGTGCAATCTCTGGAGCTGTTGGAACATTTGCTCACATAGGGCCTAATATTGAAAAGTTTGTTGCAAAAAAACTTGGCTTAAAACCAGAGCCAATCTCCACACAAATAATTCCAAGAGATAGGCACGCTCACTTTTTTAATACTCTTGCATTAATTGCTAGTTCAGCAGAAAGATTAGCGACTGAGGTTAGGCATTTACAAAAGACTGAGGTCTTGGAAGCTGAGGAGTATTTTTCATCAGGACAAAAAGGTTCATCTGCTATGCCACATAAAAGAAATCCAGTATTGTCTGAAAATATTACTGGTTTAGCAAGATTGGTAAGGAGTTATTCAATTCCTGGAATGGAAAATATAGTTTTGTGGCATGAAAGAGATATTTCTCACTCGAGCGTTGAAAGGAATATTGGACCTGATGCCACTGTTACTCTAGATTTTTTACTCATTAGATTAAATAATGTAGTTGCAAATTTAGTTGTTCATCCAAAAACAATGGAAAGCAATTTAAACAAATTTAAAGGTTTAATTTTTTCTCAAGGAGTTATGTTAAAACTAACTCAAAAAGGAGTTAAGCGTGAGGATGCCTATAAAGTTGTTCAAAAAAATGCAATGAAAACTTGGGATAAAAATGAAGATTTTTATAATAATTTGAAAAAAGATAAACTAATTCAAAAAAACTTAACCGCAAAAGAACTCAAACGGTTATTTGATGTTAATTACCATAAAAGGTATATTAATCATATACTAGGAAGAGTTTTAAAATAATGAGAAGAAAAAAAATATACGAAGGTAAAGCAAAAATTTTATACGAAGGTCCTGAAAGAAATACTCTAGTTCAGTATTTTAAAGACGATGCTACAGCGTTTAATAATAAAAAAAAAGCGGTTATAGAAGGAAAAGGAGTTCTTAATAACAGAATTTCTGAATTTTTATTAAGTCAGTTAAACGATATTGGTATTGAAACACATTTAATCAAAAGATTAAATATGAGAGAACAATTAATTAAAAATTGTGAAATTCTACCAATTGAGTTTGTTGTAAGAAATATTGCAGCTGGATCTTTATCTACGAGATTGGGAATAGCTGAAGGAACAATGCTTAAAAGACCGATTATAGAATATTATTATAAAAATGATGACTTAGATGACCCGCTTGTTACTGAAGAACATATTGAAGTAAATGGATGGGCATCTACTTTAGAAATAGCTCAAGCTTCAGAGACCGCATTTAGAATTAATGATTTTTTGATCGGTTTATTTAGAGGCGTAGGTATCAAACTGGTTGATTTTAAACTTGAGTTTGGACGAGTTTGGAATACTGATGAAAGTCGAGTTATTCTTGCTGATGAAATAAGTCCTGACACTTGCAGATTGTGGGATACAAAAGATGAAAAAAAATTAGATAAAGATCGTTTTAGAAAAGGTCTTGGCGGCTTAGTTGAAGCCTACACTGAAGTTGCAAAAAGGTTAGGAATCATGCCAGAAGGCAGCAATATTATGGAAATAAAATCAGGAATATCTAAAACTATTAAACTTAAAAAAAAATAAATTGAAGTTCGAAGTATTCGTAACACTTAAAAAAGAAGTATTAGATCCTCAAGGTAAAGCGGTTGAAAACGCACTTGGTGATATTGGGCTCAGTGCTGTCAAAAATATTCGCCAAGGAAAATATTTTACACTAGAAGTGAGTGAAACTGATGAAAATAAAGCATCAGACTTAGTTAAGTCTTCATGTGAAAAATTACTTGCAAATCAAACTATAGAAAACTTTAAATTTAATAAGATTTAATGAAGGCTAATGTCATAGTTTTTCCAGGATCAAACTGTGACAGAGATGTAAAAGTTGCATTAGAAAAATTTCGAATACAAACTACAATGGTTTGGCATCAGGAAAATGAAATGCCAAAATCCGATTTAGTTGTTTTGCCTGGCGGTTTTTCATATGGAGATTATTTGAGGTGCGGAAGTATGGCTTCTAAATCAAACATAATGAACGAAGTTATTAAGCATGCGGATAAAGGTGGTTATTTAATTGGAATTTGCAATGGTTTTCAAATTTTAACAGAAACTGGTTTGTTACCTGGAGCTTTGTTAAGAAATAAAAAGCTAAAATTTATCTGCAAATATGTAAATCTTTTAATTGAAAATAACTCAACACCATTCACGTCAAAATATAAAAAAAATGAAAAAATAAAAATTCCAATTGCTCATAATGAAGGAAACTATTTTGCTGATGAAAAAACATTAAATGAATTACAAAATAATGAGCAAATTGTACTTAAATATTGTGATGAAAATTTAAATATTAACGATGAAAGCAATCCAAATGGTTCTTGTTTAAACATAGCCGGAATTATTAATAAAAATAAAAATGTAATTGGAATGATGCCCCACCCTGAACGATGTGTTGAAAATATTTTAGGTGGAACAAATGGTTCAGGTATTTTTCAATCATTATTAAATTAATGACAGAAGTAAATTTAGATTTAGCTGTTCAGCATGGTTTAACACCGGAAGAATATGAAAAAATAAAAGTTTTAATAGGAAGAAATCCAAACTTTACTGAACTTGGAATTTTTTCAGCAATGTGGAATGAGCACTGTTCTTATAAATCTTCAAAGGTGTGGTTAGGTACCTTGCCAACCAAAAATAACAGGGTAATTCAAGGACCAGGTGAGAATGCAGGTGTAATTGATATTGATGATGGTGATGTTGCTATATTTAAAATTGAAAGTCACAACCATCCATCATTTATTGAACCTTATCAAGGTGCGGCTACTGGTGTTGGTGGAATTTTGAGAGATGTCTTTACTATGGGTGCAAGACCAATTGCTAATTTAAATGCAATTCGTTTTGGCTCACCTGATCACCCAAAAACTAAACATCTTTTAAATGGTGTGGTTGCAGGAATTGCAGGATATGGAAATTGTATCGGAGTTCCAACTGTTGGTGGAGAAGTAGAATTTGATAGCTGTTACGATGGAAATATCTTGGTTAATGCAATGAATATTGGTTTAGCAAAAAAAGATAAGGTTTTTTATTCGATTGCAAGTGGAGTTGGTAATCCGGTAATTTATGTAGGCTCAAAAACTGGAAGAGATGGAATTCATGGTGCATCTATGGCATCTCAGGAATTTGACTCGGACTCAGAGTCAAAAAAACCTACAGTTCAGGTTGGGGATCCTTTTGCTGAAAAATTATTGTTAGAGGCATGTCTTGAATTAATGCAAACAGATACGATTGTGTCTATTCAAGATATGGGGGCTGCAGGTTTAACTTCTTCTTCGGTAGAAATGGCTTCAAAAGGAAATATTGGAATTGAATTAGATCTTAACAAAGTTCCATGCCGCGAAACAGGTATGACTCCTTATGAGATGATGCTATCTGAAAGCCAAGAAAGAATGCTTATCGTTCTTAAAACTGGAAAAGAAAAAGAAGCTGAAAAGATTTTTAAAAAATGGGACTTAGATTTTTCTGTAATCGGAATTTTGACTGACTCAAAAAACCTCACTTTAAAATATGACAATAAAACTGTTTGCGACATTCCAATTTCTGCATTAGCAGATGAAGCTCCAAAATATGAAAGAGAATGGATTGAAATTAAAAAACCAGAACATAGCGATCTTGAAAAAAAACTAGATAATATCAATTTGGAACAAACAATTAAAAATTTATTATCCCATCCAAACCAAGCCGATAAATCATGGGTGTGGGAACAATATGATCATATGGTTATGTGCGATACCGCTCAATTTCCAGGTGGTGATGCTGCGGTTATTAGGGTTCATGGCAATAATAAAAAGGCAATTGCAGCCTCTGTCGATTGCACGCCAAGATATTGCAATTCCCATCCTTATACTGGAGGAATGCAAGCAGTATGTGAAACGTATAGAAATTTATGTGCTGTAGGTGCTGAACCTATTGCGATTACCAACTGCTTAAATTTCGGTAATCCTGAAAAACCAGAAATCATGGGTCAATTTGTTGGTGTCATCAAAGGTATGACGGAAGCTTGTAAGAAATTAAACTATCCAGTGATATCTGGAAATGTTTCTCTTTATAATGAAACTAATGGTGTTGGCATTAATCCAACTCCAACAATTGGTGGTGTAGGTTTAATTAAAGATATTTCAAAAGTAAAAAGTTCAAGATTTAAAAATAAAAATAATAATATTTATATTATTGGTGAAACAATTGGTCACCTAGAACAAAGTATACTCTGTTATGACCTTTTACATTTAAAAAAAGGTCCTCCGCCATCTATTGATTTAAGTGATGAATTAAAAAATGGTGAAGCAATCAGATCACTAATAAATGAAAATTCAATTGAGTCATGTCATGACATATCATCAGGTGGTCTAATTTTATGTTTATTAGAAATGAGTATAGCTTCTCAAATTGGTTTTAAATTAAATACGAATAAAAAATCATTGGATAGAGTTAAATTTTTATTTGGTGAGGATCAGTCTAGATATATTGTTGAGGTTGATGATCAAAAAAAAAATAGCTTTGAAAAAAAACTTGTAGATTTAAATGTTTACTTTGAAAATATTGGCAAAACATCAGAAAAAATTAACATAGATGATGACTTGAAATTTGATTTACAAGAATTATCTAAACTAAATAAAGATTGGTTTTATAAATATAACAATTAATCTCATGGCAATAAAACAAGAAGAAATTGAAAAATTGTTAAAAGAAGGTTTTCCTGATGCAGACATTGAAATTCAAGATCTCGCAGGTGATGATAATCATTTCTCTGCAAAAATTAAATCATCGCAATTTAAAGGTAAAAACCGTGTACAACAGCATCAGATGGTTTATAAAGCTTTAAAAGGTAAAATGGGTGCTGAGCTTCATGCGCTAGCCTTAACAACAGAGGAAAAATAATGTCAGAAATTAATAAACAATTAGATGAAATAATTAAAAATAATAAAGTCGTATTATTCATGAAAGGCACCCCCGATATGCCTCAGTGTGGTTTTTCAATGGCTGTTGCAAATGTTTTAAAACATTTAGAAGTACAATTTACCGGTATTAATGTTTTGGATGACGAAGAAATTAGAAATGGAATTAAAGAATATAGTAATTGGCCTACAATTCCTCAACTTTATGTTAATGAAGAATTTGTTGGAGGTTGCGATATTGTAAGAGAAATGTTTGAAAAAAAAGAACTTCAAAAACTTTTTGAAGACAAAGGCATTAATTTTAAAAAGTAATTATCTAGAATAATATTCAACTACCAAATTTGGTTCCATTATCGCTGGGTATGGAATTTCATCAAACTTTGGAACTCTTGCTAATTTAGCTGTCATTTTTTTATGATCAGCAACAATATATTCAGGAACATCGCGCTCCTTTAATTGCGTTGATGCTAATACATAAGCAAGTTGTTTAGAAGATTCTTTAATCTCTACTTCATCTTTGTCGTTTAACTTGAAACTTGAAATATTTACTCTTTTACCGTTAACTTTTACGTGTCCGTGATTAATTAGCTGTCTAGCTTGAAAAACAGTTGTTGCAAATTTTGCTCTATAAATCACTGCATCCAATCTACTTTCTAAAAGACCTACTAAATTCTCTCCAGTATTTCCTCTTCTACGATCTGCTTCTCTATATAAATTTCTAAACTGTCTTTCATTTAAATTTCCATAATAATTTTTTAATTTTTGTTTTGCTTGTAACTGAACTTTGTAATCTGACGGTTTTGCTGAAGATCTTTGTCCATGTTGACCCGGGCCATAAGCTCTAGAATTAAATGGACTTTTTGGTCTGCCCCAAATGTTAGCCCCTAACCTTCTATCAACTTTATGCTTAGATTTTATTCTTTTTGTCATTTATAAAAACTGGAGTTATAGATATCAAAAACCTATTGTCAATTGCTACTTGAGGGAGCATTTTCCTTAAAAAGCTTGTAATCTATACTATCTAACAGAGCCTTGAATGAAGCCTCTATTATGTTTGGTGATACACCGATGGTAAACCAACTTTTGCCTTTGTCATCAGAGCTTTCAATTGATACTCGAGTTGTTGCATTTGTGCCTGTGTTTAAGATTCTAACTTTATAATCAATCAATCTTAAATCTTTTAAATAATCTGAATACTTTCCAATTTTATCAAGATTAGATCTTATTGCTTGATCTAATGCATTTACAGGACCGTTACCTTCACCTTCACAAAGAATTTCTTTTCCATCAACAATTAAATAAGCTTTGGCAACAGAGTTAATATTTTTTTTATCGGTATCTTTTGCAATTTTAACTTCATAATTTTTAATTTGTACATAATTTGGAACCTCTCCTAACAACCTTCTTGTTAAAAGTTCAAAAGAAGCATCTGCTCCATCATAAGAATAGCCTGTAAACTCTCTATCTTTAACTTCATCTAAAATAGTTTGTATTTTAGGATCGTCTTTATTTATTTGAATATCAAGCTTTTCTAATCTTGATAAAATATTTGATCTACCTGCTTGATCAGAAATTACAATTGATCTTTCGTTACCAACTTGCTCTGGCTCAATATGCTCATATGTTTTAGGATCTTTCTGAACAGCAGAAACATGCAATCCTCCTTTATGTGCAAAAGCTGATGCGCCAACATATGGAGCATGTTTATTTGAAGTTTTGTTTAAAACTTCATCCAATAACCTAGAGCAATTTGTAAGTTTTTTTAGTTTTTTAGTATCAATGTTTGTTTCAAAATTCTTATTAAAAGAATTTTTTAAAATTAATGTAGGTATTATTGAAACTAAATTAGCATTACCACATCTCTCACCTAATCCATTTAATGTTCCTTGTATTTGTCTTGCTCCCGCTAATACTGCAGATAATGAATTTGCAACTGCATTACCAGTATCATTGTGGGCATGTATACCTATATGATCATTTGGAATTATTTTTGATACATCGGATACAATTTCGGCGACTTCATTAGGTAGTGTTCCGCCATTTGTATCACAAAGAACAATCCATCTAGCTCCATTATCATAAGCAGCTTTTAAACAAGATAGAGCATAATCTTTATTATTTTTATAACCATCAAAAAAATGTTCAGCATCAAACATAAACTCTTTATTATTTTTAATAAAATATTTAGTTGTATCTTTAATATTTTCTAAATTTTCTTCTTTAGAGATACCAAGAGCAACATCAACATGATAATCCCAACTCTTTCCAACAATACATACATGATTAACATTTGCGTTTACAATTGACGATATACCAGGATCGTTTTCGCAACTTCTGCCAGACCTTTTCGTCATTCCAAAAGCAACTAGGTTACTTTTTAATTTTGGTGGTTCGTTAAAAAAACTTGTATCTGTAGGATTTGCACCAGGCCAACCACCTTCAACATAATCTATGCCAACTTCAGACAATCCATTAGCAATTTTAACTTTGTCATCCATGCTAAAATCAACACCTTCAGTTTGAGCACCATCTCTCAAAGTAGTATCAAATAAATAAATTTTTTCTTTACTCATTTATATTCCCAGGTCGTAATACCATCTTTATCTTTAATTAGAACACCTTTGCTTACTAACAAATCTCTAATTTCATCTGATGTTTTAAAATCTTTTTTAGATCTAGCTTTATTTCTCTCTGATATTAATTTTTCTATTTCCTCTGCAGTAATTTTTCCTATTTTTTTAAAGTTTTTCCATTCATCGTAGGTTTGATTAAATAAACCTAAAATTTTGCATGAAGATGATAACTGTTTAGCCGACAAACTGTCTCCAGTTTTTGCTTTTTTATATAACTCATGGATATTTGAAATCATTAAAGGTGTGTTTAAATCATCTAATAAAAATTTTAAATTTTCTTCGCTTATTTCTTCTTTTTCATCAGAATAAAATTCATACCATTTATCTAAGCTTTTTTGAGATACATCTAAAATATTTTCATTCCAATCAAATGGTTGAGTATAATGTGTGCTTAGCATAGCGAGTCTTACAACCTGTCCATTATAATTTTTTTTTAATTCATTAATGGTAATGAAATTACCAAGTGATTTTGACATTTTTTGTTTTTCAACAGTAACGTAACCATTGTGTAACCAGTAATTAGAAAATTTTTCATTTTTGTTAGCACAAACAGATTGGGCAATTTCATTTTCATGATGGGGAAAAATTAAATCTAAACCTCCGCCATGAATATCAAAATGATTACCAAGATATTTTTCAGACATTGCGGAACATTCTAGATGCCAACCTGGGCGCCCTTTTCCAAATGGAGAGTCCCAACTAGGTTCATTTTCTTTGCTAGGTTTCCAAAGAACAAAGTCTCCTGGTTCTTTTTTGTTATCAGAAACCTCAACTCTAGAACCAGAAATTAATTCTTCAATTTTTTTATTGGATAAATTTCCATATTTTTTAAATTTTGTAACTTGAAAATATATATGTCCATTAGACTCATAGGCAAAATCATTTTGAATTAATTTTTTAATTAAATTAATCATTTCATTTAAATGCTCTGTAGCTTTAGGTTCTATTGTTGGATTGAGGCATCCTAGGTAATTACAATCATCATGAAAATCTTTTGTTACTTTACTTGTAAGATCTTGAATTGAAATTTTAGATTTATTTGATGCTTCAATAATTTTATCATCAATGTCTGTTATATTTCTTACATATGTAACTTTAGAAGTTGGATAAATTTTAGATAATAATCTAAATAATAAATCAAAAACAATTAATGGTCTTGCATTTCCAACATGAGGATAATCATATACGGTTGGGCCGCAAACATACATTCTAATATTTTTTTCATCTATTGGTATAAATTTTTCTTTAGATCGAGTTAAAGTATTTGAAATTTTAAGTGCCATTAAAATAATTAATAAACACCTTAATTAAATTTACAAACAGGTATTTCCTTCATTTTATGAAGGTTATTTTCTCTAATTTTTTTATATTTTTCAAAATTTTTTGAATCTGGATTAATCATGGCTTCTTCTAAATCTTGATAAGACATGCCTAATTGATCCTCATCATTTCTTCCATCAGTCCACAAGCCATCTGTAGGAGGAGCGTCAATAATTTTTTGGTCAATTTTTAAGAATTTTCCCATATCCCAAACTTGTGTTTTAGTGCAATCAGCTATTGGAGAAATATCAACCCCTCCATCTCCATATTTCGTGTAAAAACCTACGCCAAAATCCTCTACTTTATTACCTGTTCCAACTACAATTCCATTATTTGAGCCTGCAACTTGATACAAGGTTGTCATTCTTAGTCTTGCCCTAGAATTTGCAAAAGCATGTTCGTTATCATTTGGTCCAAGAGCATTTTGAAAATTTGTAAAAACATCATCAAGATTAATATTTAGATAACTTGTGTTTTTAAATTTATTTTCTAACCAGTTACAATGTAATTTACTTAAATCATCTTGTGATTTGATTTGTCTAATTGGCATAGACAAAACAATTGTTTTAATGCCAGTCATTGAAGAAATGGTGCTTACTACTGCAGAGTCTATTCCACCAGACACACCAACAACTAAAGTTGACGCTTTTTTTGGCATGCTGTTAACATAGTCAACAATCCAATCTTTAATTATGCTTACTCTTTTTTCAACGTCCATAATTTCAGGTTATCAAGGATATAAAAAACTACAATTGCAGTTATGACGCTTCTTGTATGCCATTTTTAGAAAAATTAGCATTTTTCTTAATTTCTTCTGAAATTAAAAAAGCAAGTTCTAATGCTTGATTAGCATTCAATCTAGGGTCGCAATGAGTATGGTATCTATTCGATAAATCCTTATCAGTAATATTTTGAGCGCCACCTGTACACTCAGTTACATCTTGACCTGTCATCTCAATATGCAAACCTCCTGCAAAAGTACCTTGATCTTGGTGTACTTTGAAGAAATTCTTTACTTCACTTAACACATTATCAAAAGGTCTAGTTTTAAAACCTGTAGAAGATTTGATTGTATTTCCGTGCATAGGATCACAGGACCAAATTACATTTCGTCCAGCTTTTTTAACTTCTTTGATTAAATTTGGTAAAAATTTTGTAACTTGATCGTGACCAAATCTTGCAATCAAAGTTATTCTACCCGGTTCATTATCAGGATTCAAAACCTCAGTTAATTTTACAATTTCTTTTGGATCAGATGTAGGTCCACATTTTATACCTAAAGGATTTTTTATACCTTTGCAGTATTCAACATGTGCACCATCTAATTGTCTAGTTCTATCTCCAATCCACAGAAAGTGTGCAGAAGTATTGTGATATTCACCAGTTGTAGAATCTATTCTTGTCATTGCTTCTTCTACAGGTAGCAATAATGCCTCGTGACTTGTATAAAAATTAACAGTCCTTAATCTTCTATTGTTCTCTGAATTTATTCCGCAAGCTTCCATGAAAGCAAGTGCATCACTAACTTTTTCAGCAATTTCTTTATATTTCTTCTGTGCTGTCTCATTAACAAATGACATATTCCATAAATGTACCTTATTCAGATCAGCAAAACCTCCTTGAGAAAAAGCACGTAGTAAATTTAATGTTGCAGCTGATTGAGAATAAGCCTTTAGCAATCTTTCTGGCTGCGGGTCTCTACCTTCTTTGGTAAATTCCATTGAATTTATGTTATCACCTAAGTAACTAGGTAATTCCTTTCCATCTTTAACTTCAACTGGTGAACTTCTGGGTTTTGAAAATTGTCCAGCTACTCTACCAACTTTGATAACAGGTAGTTTTGAAGATACTGTTAATATAAGTGACATTTGTAATACCACTTTAAAAAAATCCCTGATGTTATTTGGATGAAATTCTAAAAAACTCTCTGCGCAATCTCCACCTTGAAGCAAAAATGCCTTTCCTTGAGAAACTTCGCCAAGTTTTTTCTTTAGGGATCTAGACTCTCCAGCAAAAACTAATGGAGGAAAAGTAGATAACTCTTTTAAAACATTATCTATCTTTCCCTGATCAGCATAAACAGGTTGATGCTTGATCGGTTTAGATCTCCAGCTATTTAATTTCCAATTAGTCATACAACCATGAGTATATAAACTCTAAGATGTAATTAACAAGATAAATTATTCTACGGTAACTGACTTTGCTAAATTTCTAGGTTTATCAATATCGTAACCTAAAGAATTTGCAGCGTAGTAAGCAAGTAATTGCAATGGGATCGTTACAAGAAAAGGGAAAAGATCTTCTGAAATTGTTTCAACTTGAATTTTTTTCCATAAATTTTCAGAACTTATTTCATCTGTACTTTTGTTCGATATTAATAAAACTTTACCACCTCTAGATATTACTTCCTGCATATTAGATACGGTTTTTTTATAGAACTCATCACGTGGGGCAATCACAACAACAGGCATCCCATTTTCAATTAAAGCTAAAGGACCATGTTTCATTTCTCCGGCTGGATAACCTTCGGCATGAACATAAGCAAGTTCTTTAAGCTTTAATGCACCTTCCAGTGCTATTGGGAAAGAATATCCTCGTCCTAAAAACATTGAACCTTTTGCTTTAGAAAAATCTTTAGAAGCTTCTTGAATTTCACTCTCGCATTTTAAAGTGCCTTCAATTAATTTCGGAAGCTCTAAAAGATTATCAATTTTTTTACTATAATCGTTTTTAGAAATTTCATTTCTCAAAATAGACAGTTTTAATGTTAATAAATATAATACTAGTAATTGGCCTAGAAATGCCTTTGTAGACGCGACACCAACTTCTGGTCCACAATGAATTGGCAAAACATAGTCTGAGTCTCTTGCAATCGAACTTTCAACAACATTTACAACAGAGCAAGTTTTCATTTTATTTTTTACACATAAATCTAAAGCTGCATAAGTATCTGCGGTTTCACCTGACTGAGATACAAAAATGTATAATTGTGAGTTCTTAAATTTATTTTTTCTATATCTAAACTCAGAGGCAATATCAGTTTCAACTTCAATATCAGTTAATTGTTCAATCCAATATTTAGCCATTAAACAAGAATGATAAGCGGTTCCACATCCGATTAACTTAATACTCTCTATTTTTTTACTATCCCACGGGAAATTAATGATATTGATTTCCTTGTTAATTTTATCGATATACTCTTTTAAACAAGATTTAATTGTATCTGGCTGTTCATGAATTTCTTTTGCCATAAAATGTTTAAAATTACCTTTGTCATAACCTTGATCATCAGTTGAAACCTCTAATACCTCTTTATTAACTTTTTCACCTTCAGAATTAAAAAACTCAACTTGATTTTTATGTATAAAACAAAACTCACCATCATTAAGATAACTGACTTTATTCGTCATTGTTTTTAAAGCGTAAGAATCTGAACCTAAATAATTTTCATTTGGTCCATAGCCAACAGCTAATGGAGAACCTCTTCTCGCTCCAACAATAATATCTGGAAAATCTTTGAATATAATTCCAAGAGCAAAACTTCCATGTAATCTCTTTAGCATTTTTAATATTGAAGTTTTTAAATCATTTTTTTTTAAATATTCTGTAATTAAGTGAGTAATAACCTCAGTATCTGTTTGGGATTTAAATTCATGACCAGCCCTAATTAAATGTTTTTTTAATAAAGTTGAATTTTCAATAATACCATTATGAACTACAGATACTTTTTCTGATGAATGAGGATGGGCATTAATTTGGCTTGGCTGTCCGTGGGTTGCCCATCTAACATGACCAATACCAATAGGTCCGTCATTTTTATTCTTTAAAATTATATTTTCTAAGCTCTCTACTCTACCTTCGCATTTTGTTTCGTTAATGAAGCCATCTTTAAGCGTTGCCACTCCAGCTGAATCATATCCTCTATACTCTAATTTTTTTAGAGAATTTAATATAACTCCAGTTACAGGCTTGCTGCTATTTATTCCTACAATTCCACACATTTTATTTTTTTATTTCTTTTTTCTTAAATTTCTTTGCTCAGCTCTTGTTAATGCCAAACTATTATCTTTTACACTTTTACTAATTGAAGAGCCTGCGCCAACTAAAGAATTTTTACCAATTGTAACTGGGGCAATTAATGACGTATTTGAGCCGATAAATGCTGAGTCCTTAATAGTCGTTTTAAACTTATTTTTACCATCATAATTACAAGTAATTGTTCCTGCTCCAATATTAACTTGCTTTCCAACCGAAGCATCTCCGATATATGAAAGATGATTTACTTTTGATCCATTGCCTATTTTAGATTTTTTTATTTCAACAAAATTTCCAACTTTTGAATTATCCTCTAAAATTGAACCAGGTCTTAATCTAGCGTAAGGACCAACCTCAACTTTATTTTTAATCTTTGCGTCTTCCAAATGACTAAAAGATTTTATAATTACATTGTTGCCTATGGTTACTTTTTTTCCTATCACTACAAATGGCTCTATTTTTACATTCTTTCCAATTTTAGTATCTGATGACAAATAAACAGTACTAGGATCAACAAACTTAACACCTTGTTTAATAAATTTTTTTCTCAATCTATCTTGCATAATTTTTTCTGCTTCTAGTAATTCGATTTGGTCATTTACGCCAACAGCATTTTTCTCGTTCTGGGCTAAAACTAAGTTAATTTTAAGGCGATATTGCCTCGAAAGCTTAACTATATCAGTTAAATAGTATTCTTTTTTCCTGTTTTTATTATCTATTTTTTTTACAAGATTTAATGATTGGTTATCAAAAGCTATTATTCCAGAATTGCATGTTGTTAATTTCTTTTGCCTTGAATTGGCTTCTTTAAATTCAATAATCTCACTAACTCCATTCTTATTATGAATAATAATTCCATATGACTTGTTATTTTTTTTTTCAAAACCCAATAAAACTAAATTACTTTTTTTAATCTTGTCATACATTAGTTGAATGTCTTTGCTTTCAACGAGTGGGTTATCACCATACAAAACTAACAATTTTTCACTTTTTTTAATTTTAACCTTGTTTAAAAAAACTTGAACTGCGTGGCCAGTACCTAACTGAGGATTTTGAATTAAAAAATTTTCTTTTGGAAATAATTTTTTAACAAATGTCATTTGTTTATTTATTAAAATAAAAACTTTTTTTGGCTTTAATAATTTAGACTGGTCCAAAACATGCTCTAACATTGTTTTTTCATTGAGCTTGTGAAGAACTTTTGGCAATTTAGAATTCATTCTAGTTCCCTTGCCTGCAGCAAGAATAAGGATATTTAGGTTATTTGCCATAAGTGATTGTGTAATATACTAATATGAGTCAGTATTAATTCACAAATTGTTACTTAATTAATTGATGAAAAATTGTTTAGTTTTTGACCTTGATGGTACTTTAGTAGACACCGCTCCAGATCTTATGACGGCTCATAATTATGTCATGAAAAAATATGGTTATGAAGAAAAACCACTAGAAAGTATTAGGCATTTGGCAGGTCGTGGAGCTGCAGCAATGTTAATTAGATCAATCGATGCTCAAGGAAACTTGATTAAAAAAAATCCAATTGATCCTCAAACTCACAAGCAAATGACCGATGATTTTATATCTTTTTATAGAAAAAATATTTCCGGGCATTCTACAATTAGAAAAAATGTAATCTCTCTATTAGATTGGTGTAAAGAAAAAGATATTATTTGTGCAGTCTGCACAAATAAAAGAGAAGATCTTGCAATTAAACTTTTAAAAGAAATTAATCTTTATAAATATTTTGACTATGTTGCAGGTGCAGATACATTTGATTATAGAAAACCAGATCCAAGACACCTTACTGATATTTTAGATATTTTGGATATTGATAAAAAAAATTCTATTATGCTAGGAGACTCTGAAACAGATGCAAATACCGCTAAAGCAGCAAGGGTGCATTTTATTCTAATTAACGATGGGTATACTGAACAAAAACTAGAAGATATTCATCATGATCATTTAATTGAAGATTTTGAGGTAGTTAAGCAGATAGCGTCAAATTACCTTACTATTAAATAATTATTATTAAAATTATTGTAGTATAAACCGCACATGCATTTTGTAGAAAAAAATCCTACTGAAAAAAAAGCTGAATTTGCAAACAAATTAAAAAGCGGAAAACTTTTACGTTTTCCTGGTGCTTATAATCCTTTAGTCGCAAAATTAATTGAACAAATCGGATATGATGGAGTTTATGTATCTGGTGGCGTTATGGCTAATGATTTGGGTTTTCCAGATATCGGACTTACAACATTAAATGATGTAGCAAATCGCTCACATCAAATAGCAAGAGTAACAAACCTTCCGACGATTATTGATATTGATACGGGATTTGGTGAAGCAATGAATGTCTCAAGAACTATTCAAACTATTGAAACTTTAGGTGTTTCTGGATGTCATCTTGAAGATCAAACTAACCCTAAAAGATGTGGTCATTTAGATAATAAAGAACTCGTTTCAACCGAAGATATGGTTAAAAAAATAAAAGCAGCAGTTGATGCTAGAGTTGATAAAAATTTTTTAATTATTGCTAGAACTGATGCAAATGCAGTTGAAGGCTTAGATAAAACAATAGATCGTTGCAAAGCTTATGTTGATGCTGGTGCTGATATGATTTTTCCAGAAGCCATGAAAGATGAGAGTGAATTTGCAAAAATGAGAAAAGAGTTAAAATGTTATCTTTTAGCTAACATGACAGAGTTTGGAAAATCTAAACTTTTAACAAAAGAAGAACTAGAAAACCTTGGTTATAATTTAGTTATATACCCAGTAACTACACAAAGATTAGCAATGAAAAACGTAGAAGATGGACTTAGACAAATTTTTGAAGAAGGACATCAAAATAATGTTATTGATAAAATGCAAACTAGAAAAAGACTTTATGAAGTAGTTGATTATGAAAAATATGGAGAATTTGATCAATCAGTATTTAATTTTTCACAAAAAGGACATGAATAATGAGCGATGAAATTAAAAAAGGCTTAATTGGTGTTATATCTGATGAAACAAAAGTTTCTGAAGTAATGCCTGAAATTAATTCATTAACTTACAGAGGTTATACAGTTCAAGACCTATGTGCAAAATGTAAATTTGAAGAAGTAGCTTACTTATTACTTCATGATGATCTTCCGAATTCAAAACAACTAGAAGATTTTGAAAAAGAAGAAAGAGCAAATCGACCTATATCTGAAAATTTAAAATCTATTATCAAAAACTATCCAAAAAATGCTCATCCAATGGATACGACAAGAACATCAGTTAGTCATATGGGGTTAGAGGATCCTGATGCTGCTGACAACTCTAAAGAAGCAAACATGAGAAAATCAATGAGACTTTTGGCTAAAATATCTACAGCTGTCGCAGCAAACTTCAGAGTTAGAAAAGGACAAGATATCATTGATCCTGATCCAAAATTAGGATTTTGTGAAAATTTTTTTAATATGTGTTTTGGTAAAGTGCCAAGTCCAGAAGTTGTGAAGGCGTTTGATGTTTCAATGACTTTATACGCAGAGCATAGTTTTAATGCCTCAACTTTTACATCAAGAGTAATCACAAGTAGCTTATCTGACCTTCACGGTGCAGTGGTTGGTGGAATAGCAAGTTTAAAAGGACCATTACATGGGGGGGCAAATGAAGCTGTTGCACACATGTTAAATGAGGTTGGATCTCCTGATAAAGCTGAAGAATTCATATTAAACAGAATTAAGAATAAAGAATTAATTATGGGATTTGGTCATAGAGTTTACAGAAACGGAGATTCTAGAGTCCCAACTATGACTGAATATTATCATAAAACTGCGGAGTATTATCAAAACAAAGAATTGCCTGAGATTTCAAGGATACTTGAGGAGACGATGCTTAGAGAAAAAAATATTAAGCCAAATTTAGATTTTCCAGCAGGTCCAACTTATTATTTAATGGGTTTTGATATTGATTTCTTTACACCAATTTTTATTGTTTCAAGAATTACAGGTTGGTCAGCACATATTATGGAGCAATTTGAAAATAACAAATTAATCAGACCTCTTTCAAAATATACTGGCGCACCACACAGAAAAATTGAAAAATAACACTTTAGATTTAGAAAAATACCTTTGGAAAAAAAGGTTAATACTCATAAACAAAAATCACTCTAAAATTAAAGAAATAAAAGATGAAATCAAAAATAATAAAGTTAAACTTTCTTCATATAAAATTGAAAGCATTTTCATTCAAAATGAGTTTAAATCACCGATTACATTAATAGGATTAGATGGCTTAATAAAACTTGAAGAAGAAGATCTAAACTTAAATAAAATATTTAAACTCATATCATCAATGCCAATGGCTAATTTTTGATGTTATTCTTTTTATATATTGGAGCGACTTGAGAAAATATTACTGCAAAAATAATAAGGAATATTCCAAAGATTTTAATCTCATTTAGAAATTGATCTAAAATAATCCAGCCTGCTAATGCTGCTATAGCGCCTTCCAAAGAAAAAATAATAGCAACTGGTGCTGGGCCTAAATTTTGCTGACTAAATATTTGAAGCATAAAAGCAAAGCCGCTAGATAAAATACCAACGTATAAGATTTCTTTATATTCTAATAAAATATTTGCAAAAATTACCTCTTCAAAAATGAGTGCGGGTAAAAAAGTAAAAATTGAACCAATTAGGCATTGTAGAGCCGCAATTGTAATTGGATAATTAAAAATTCTTAGAAGTTTTGAAATAAAAACTATGTGAAAAGACCAAAAAAGAGCATTAAATAATGCAATACTATCTCCTAATCTTACCACAACATTATCAAGCTCAGTTAAGAATAGACCTCCTAATAAACATGTAAAAATTGAAGGCCACACGGACCAATGAATATTCTTTGAGAAAAAAAAATAAGAAACAAATGGAACAAAAACGACATACAATACAGTAAATACAGCAGTATTTGCTACATCAGTATAAAGCAAAGCATATTGTTGAAGAGCATTGCCATAAGCAATTAAAAAACCGATAAACAAAAGATAAATAAAAACCTTTTTAAAATCATGCTTGTCTTGTTTTATTTTTTTAAAATCAATTATTATTAAAAATGGTAATAAAGTTAAAAAACCTAAAAATAATCTAGCTGAAGTAAACGTAAGTGGACCAATATGATCCATGCCCATATCTTGTGCAACAAATGCTGTACCCCAAATAAATGATGTTATTAAAGCACATAATAAAGAAAATAATTTTTTATTCATTTCGCTAAAAAAACTTACCGATCTTTAAAAATGTAAGCAAAGCGATAAAATTTTTTTTCAACTTTTAGAGTGTTTTTCTTACAAAAATCATTAATTGCAGAACTAACCTCTTTTATTTCAAAGTTTTCGCAGTAATCGTCACATAAAATATGAGAATTTTTTGGTAATTTTTGCATAAGTATATTCAAGTCACTATTTACTGTTTCATAGCTGTGACCACCATCCAAAAAAACAAAATTAATTTTTTCCAAAGGAATTGTATTTAAAGTCTCTTTTGTATCACCTTTTACTAACTGAATATTGTTTGAAAATTTTTTTAGGAATTTTGAAACACTTTCCAAAGAATTTAAATTTTCTTTAAGAATATAGTTATAGTAGATTTTTTTTAATGGGTTTGAAAAATTTTGATTTTTTAAAAATTTAGGTTCAATTTCATCAATATTATTTTGTTTTTCTGAACCAAAAAGATCTAATCCGAAATAAGAAAAGTTATTTTTATGATTTTTATTTAAAAGTTCGCAAATATTCCTTGCTGTTACTCCACAAAATACACCAACTTCTAGAACATTTTTTGGGTTAATAGAATTTAAGAAAGACAAAAACTGGTCTCCGAAAGGTTTTTTGAGACCAGTTTTTCTCCAATAATTTTTATATTTCAACTTACCTTGTGAAATCGAATGCTTCAACCCACGAACCTTTTGTAGAAGCTTTTGAATATTCTGTTGCTCTACCTTCAAAGAAGTTCATGTGCTCAACACCATTCAACATGGTATCAATCCATTCTAGTGGATTTTCTTTAACATCATAAATTTCATCCAGCTTTAACTGAACTAATCTTCTGTTTGCAATCCAACGGATGTAATCTTTAATTTGTTGAGCTGTTAATCCTTCAATTGGACCCATTTCAAATGCAAGATCAATAAAAGCATCTTCATGCTCAACAATTGTTCTACAAGCGTCTGTGATTTCTTTTTTCAAAGACTCATCTAAAAGACCCGGGTTCTCAGCGCAGAAAGTATTAAAGATTTTGATCATTGAATTACAATGCAAAGTCTCATCTCTTACTGACCAAGTTACTACCTGCCCCATTCCTTTCATTTTATTAAATCTTGGGAAATTTAATAAAATTGCAAAACTTGCAAACAACTGAAGACCTTCAGTGAAAGCTGAGAATACTGCAACTGTTTTTGCAATCTCTCTTTTATTATTTACATTAAAGTTCTGCATGTAATCATACTTATCTTTCATTTCTTTATACTTTAAGAAAGCTGAGTACTCAGACTCTGGCATTCCAATTGTATCAAGTAAATGAGAGTAAGCTGCAACATGAATTGTTTCCATTGAAGCAAATGCAGTCATCATCATTAAAACTTCTGTAGGCTTAAATACCGTTGTGTAATGTCTTAGGTAACAGTTATTTACCTCAACATCAGCTTGAGTAAAAAATCTGAATATTTGAGTTAAAAGATTTTTTTCATGAGCTGTTAGATTCTTTTGCCAATCTCTAACATCCTCAGCTAATGGAATTTCTTCCGGTAACCAGTGTATTCTTTGTTGGGTTAACCAAGCGTCATAACACCATGGATATCTAAATGGTTTATAAACTGCTTTTTCTTTTAATAATCCTTCGTTATCACAATACCCATCGTAATAACCTGATTTTTCTTCTAATTTAGGTGCTACTGACATGATAAACACTCCTCGTAATCATTTGTTTGTTGGTTTTCTTGATTTTTTTGCTTTTTAGTTTTTGCAAAACTTGTATTCACAACTTCAGCTCTTTGGATTGATTTAGATCTGCAATAATAAAGGCTTTTTAATCCTTTTTTCCAAGCTTGATAATGAATCTGGTGAAGGTCCTTTTTATGAATATCAGCAGGTATAAACACATTAAGTGATTGAGCCTGAGATATATAAGGTGTTCTATCTGCTGAATGATCAATTAACCATCTTTGGTCAATTTCAAAAGCAGTTTTAAATACATCTTTTTCATCTTGAGATAAAAAATCTAGATGTTCAACTGAACCTTGGTTTGTTGTAATTGAAGACCAAACTTCATTTGTATCTTGATTGTACTTTTGTAAGATTTTTTTCAAGTATTTGTTTCTAACATTAAAAGAACCAGATAAAGTTTTGTGCGTATAACTGTTTGCTGCTACTGGCTCAATTCCTGGCGATGCTCCTCCGCAAATAATTGAAATAGATGCTGTTGGTGCAATTGCAGTTTTATTAGAAAATCTTTCATTAATTCCATACTCAGCTGCATCAGGACAAGGTCCTCTTTCTTCAGCTAATTTTTTTGAAGCAGCGTTAACTTCTTTGTCGATGAACTGAAACATTTTTTTATTCCAAACTTTAGCCATAACAGACTCGAGTGGTATCATGTGTCTTTGCATGTAAGAATGAAATCCCATAACTCCAAGTCCAACACTTCTTTCTCTCATTGCAGAATATTTTGCGTCTTTGAATGATTCAGGTGCACGATTAATGAAATCAGATAAAACGTTATCTAACATTCTCATTATATCTTCAATAAATCCAGGTTCATCTTTCCATTCGTCATAATTTTCCAAATTTAAAGACGACAAACAACATACCGCTGTTCTATCTTTTCCGTACTTATCAATTCCAGTTGGTAGAGTTATCTCGCTGCATAAATTTGATGTCTTAACAGTAAGACCAGCAAGTTTATGATGCTGAGGTATCATTCTATTAACAGTGTCAATATAAACAATGTATGGCTCACCTGTCTCAACTCTTGCAGTTAATAATCTAATCCATAAATTTCTTGCTTTAATTGTTGATTGAACTGTACCGTCATATGGACTCTTTAAAGGCCAGTCAGCATCAGTCTCAACAGCTCTCATAAACGCATCTGTCACGAGTACACCGTGATGCAAATTTAAAGCTCTTCTATTCGGATCTCCACCAGTTGGTCTTCTCATTTCAATAAACTCTTCTATCTCAGGATGATCAATCGGAAGATAGCATGCTGCTGAACCTCTTCTTAAAGAACCCTGACTAATTGCAAGTGTTAAAGAGTCCATTACTTTGATAAACGGAATAATTCCCGAAGTTTTTCCCACTCTTCCAACTTTTTCTCCAATAGCTCTAAGGTTACCCCAGTAGCTTCCAATTCCACCACCTTTTGCAGCAAGCCAAACATTCTCGCTCCACAGATTTACAATCCCATCTAATGAATCTGCAGCTTCATTTAAAAAACACGAAATAGGCAAACCTCTTGATGTGCCTGCGTTTGAAAGTACAGGTGTTGCTGGCATGAACCATAATTTAGAAATATAATTATAAAGTCTTTGTGCATGAAGATTATCATCAGCATAAGTTGCGGCTACCCTTGCAAATAAATCTTGATAAGACTCGTTTTCACTTAAATATCTATCTGTTAGAGTTGCCATACCAAAATCAGTTAGATTAGCGTCACGTGATCTATCGATCTTGATAGTGATTCCTTCTTCGTTTTGAAATAATTCAGTGTCGTTTGAAAGGCTAAATAGGTCTGGCCTCTTCAAATCAGCGTTGATTTTGCTAGATTCTTCTACAATTTTGTCCTTGTTTTCTTCCAAAGCATTCTTGATAGCCAGAGCGATGTTATCTTGCATTTTTTAGCCTTTTTGTTACGTTTTTATGTAAAAACAACTATATGTTGTGTCTATAAAGCTTGAGTATACTAATTGTATGTTCCAAGCAAGAGAACATAATATGAACTTATAAATAAATCAATAAGAAAATTAAGGCCTGTTAATTATTGGCTTTCAAAATAACTGCTAATTCATTAATGGTTTCTTATGTCTGATTCTACTATCCACATTAATCACAATGGGTTCAGAGAATACGATGCTAGATGGCTTTATCCTGACGACATCAATCTAGCTGGAATTAAAAATTTAGGCTGCGGATTGGGTTCACAAATTATTTCAGAAACAAAAAAACAAAACCCAAGAGTTGTGGTTGGATATGATTACAGGTCTTACAGTGAAGAAATTAAAGATTCCTTAACTGAAGGTTTAATCTCAACTGGATGTCATGTTGAAGATTTAGGACTGTCTTTATCTCCAATGGCGTACTTTGCGCAATTTGAATTAGAAGCTGACGGTGTAGCAATGGTTACAGCAAGTCATAATGAAAATGGATGGACAGGAGTTAAAATGGGTATTGCAAAAGGCTTAACCCATGCTCCTGAAGAAATGCAAGATCTAAAAGAAATTGTATTAAATAAAAAATTTATATCAGGTAAAGGAAGTATTAAAAAAATAGAAAATTTTATTGATGTTTATAAAAAAAATTTAATTTCAAAAAACAAAATACAAAAAAAAATCAAAGCAGTTGTTGCATGTGGTAATGGAACTGCCGGAATATTTGCTCCAGATATCTTAAGAGGTATTGGATGTGATGTGATTGAGATGGACTGTAACCTGGATTTTACATTTCCAAAATATAACCCTAATCCAGAAGACCTTGAAATGCTTCATGCTATTTCAAAAACAGTAAAGGAGAATAATGCTGATGTTGGATTTGGTTTTGATGGCGATGGAGATCGTGTTGGAGTCATTGATAATAATGGTGAAGAGATATTTTCTGATAAAATTGGATTATTAATCGCAAGGAACTTAGCTCCTCAATATCCTAATTCAAAATTTGTAATAGATGTTAAATCAACTGGTCTGTTCTCTCACGATAAAATTTTGAAAAAAAATAATTGTGAAACTATTTTATGGAAAACTGGTCATTCGCACATAAAAAGAAAAGTTAACAAAGAAAAAGCACTCGCAGGTTTTGAAAAAAGTGGTCACTTTTTCTTTAATCAACCATTAGGTCTAGGTTACGATGATGGAATTAATTCTGCAATACAAGTTTGCCACTTATTAAATAATCAAAACAAAAAAATGAATGAAATTATTAATGAACTTCCAAAAACCTTTCAAACACCAACAATGGCTCCTTTTTGCAAAGATGAAGAAAAATACCAAGTTGTTGATGAGCTAGTTAAAAAATTTATAAAATTTAAAAATGACAAAGTATTAGTCGATGGTGAAGAGATAAAAGATGTATTAACAGTAAATGGCGTAAGATTTTCTTTAAGCGATGGATCCTGGGGTTTGATAAGAGCTTCATCAAACAAACCTTCTTTAGTTGTAGTTACTGAAAGTCCAACCTCAGATAAAAGAAAAAAAGCAATCTTTAATTTTATTGATAAATATTTGCAAGAAACTGGGAAGATTGGTGAATACGATCAAAAAATTTAATTAAATAATTTTTTTTAATTTAGATAATATTTTTTCTAATTCTTTTTTTGGATACGGCTTTGGTTTGGTAACCCAAACTGGTAATGGCCACGTTGGATCTTTTTTATGCCGTGGAATTATATGAATATGTAATTGAGGTATGATATTTCCAACTTTTTCTACGTTTAAATTATTGCATTTAAAATGTTGTTTCATTTTTTTACTACAATGTTGGATTTCATTTAAAAGTTGGATTTGATCTTTTTTATTTAAATCTAGAAACTGAGATACACTTGCTCTTTTAGGAATTAACATTATCCATGGAAATTTAGAATTATCGTGAAGCCTTACATGGCAAAGCTTTAATTCCTTAATAAAATAGCTGGTTTTATTAAATTTATTATTAAGCTTAAACACTAAGCTACAATTCCTCGTGTTTTGTAATCTTTAATTTCTGTGTCTGAATAACCAAAATTCAGCAAAACCTCGTCTGTGTGTTCTCCAAAAACAGGGGCTCCTGTACTATTTTCAATTTTTGTTTTTGAAAATTTAATTGGCATACCAATAGCTTTAGATTTTCCAGCTTTTTTATTTTCTACTTCTATAATCATCTTTCTATCTATTGTGTGAGGATCATTATGCATTTCAGTTATTGAATTAATTGGGCCGCATGGCAAACCTTCTTTGTCAAAAATATCTATCCATTCTTTAGAAGTTTTTTTTAAAATTTCTTTTTGAAGAACTTCAACTAAAGAAGTTAGATTGCTCATTCTATTATCGTTACTGTTAAATCTTTCGTCTTCTTGTAACTCTTCTTTATTTAAAGCTTTGATTAACCTTAACCAAGTTTTTTGATTAGATGCTCCAACTGTAATCCAATTATCTTTAGTTTTAAAAGCTTGATAAGGTGCTGTAAGAGGATGTGCCGAACCTAATGGGCCTGGTGATTTACCTGTTGCAACCGCAATCGCAGATTGCCAATATGTATGAACAATACCCGCTTCAAATAAAGATGTATCTACCCTTTGACCTTCTCCAGTTTTTTCACGATTAATCAACGCAGCCAAAACACCCGTTGCTCCAAGAATACCAGCGGTGATATCTGTAAGTGGAGCTCCAACCTTCATTGGAGGTTTGTCTTTACTTTCACCAGTAATACTCATCAAACCACTCATGCCTTGAGCAACTAAATCAAATCCACCTTTGTCAGAGTATGGACCTGTTCTTCCGTAACCTGATATTTCACAATAAACTATTTTTGGGTTGATTTTTTTTAACTCATCATAACCAATACCAAGCTTTTCCATCGTTCCTTTTCTAAAATTTTCTATAACAACATCAGATTCTTTGATCATTTTTTTTAAAATATTAATTCCATCTTTTTCTTTTAAGTTTATTGCAATCCCTTTTTTATTTCTATTCATCATCATATATGCAGATGCTTCACCGTTAATATCAGGTGGCAAAAACCTTCTCGTATCATCTCCACCTGGTATTTTTTCTATTTTAATTACTTCTGCTCCAAGATCTGCAAGCATTAATCCGCATGTTGGTCCAGCCATGATTTGAGCAAGTTCTAAAACTTTTACTCCTTGAATTGGACCGGGCATTTTATTTATTTTTAAATTTTGGTTTTGTTTTTGTTAAAAAAGATTTGTAACCTATTTGAAAATCTTTTGTATCATAGCATTTGTAACCAAGATTATTTAACTTACTCGTGACTTTTCCAGTTTTTAGAATCTCTTTTGCAAATTGTTTGTGCCACCTTGCTACTTTTGGTGCACCCTCACAAATTAGTTCAGCGGTTTTATACGCTTCTTTTTCAACATCTTCATCTGGAACAACTTTATTTACTAAATTTTTTTCATAAGCTTCTTTGGCGCTCAATATCCTTCCTTCAAGTAAAATTTCCATAGCTGTTGAATAATTAGTTATACCAAGTAAAGCTTGCAATTCTTTTGCTGCCATAGTTAAGCCTAGTCTTTTAATTGGAACTCCAAACCTTGAAGATGTTCCACAAACTCTCAGATCACAACATGCTGCAATTTCCATGCCACCACCAACACAAATACCCTCGATTAAAGCAACAGTTGGTATAGGACAATCCTGAATAGCTCTTAAAGTGCCGTGTAAAAAAACTCCATATGCTTTAGCTAATTTACTGTTAGATCTTTCTTTTTCAAACTCTCCAATATCATTTCCAGGTGAAAAGGATTTTCCACCTTCTCCTCTAATCACAATACATCTTAAATCTTTAATCTTACTTAATTTTTTAAAGACTTTTCCCAGCTCTTTCCACATGGGTTTGGTTAATGCATTTAATTTTTCAGGACGGTTTAGAGATACTTCTAAAATATGTTTATTTATCTTTTTTTTCTTAATTAAAGTCATTTATGATCTGTAAAAATACTCAACTAAAGTCATTGGTACTGCTGGGATATAAGTAACAACCATTAACAAAAATAATAAAACACCTATGAACATGATGTTTGCTCTTGTCACCTCCCAAATATCAGCTTTTGCAACTGAACATGCTGTAACTAATACGCTGGCTACTGGTGGGGTTTGTTGACCGATAGCTAAGTTTAAAGTTACGATAATTCCAAAGTGTACTGGATCAATTCCAACAGCATTTACTAGTGGCATCACTATTGGGACAGTTAAAATAATTGCAGCAGCAGAGTGTAAAAATAATCCAATTACTAATAAAAATACGTTTAATATCATTAAAACAAAATATTTATTATTTGTTATTCCAATAATAGATTCTGCAACTTTTTGTGGAATCTGCTCAATCGTTAAAAATTCACCAAGAAGAACAGATGCTCCAACTAATAACATTACTATTGCCGTTTGAGTTGCTCCTTCTGATGCAGCTTTATAAAAACTTTTCCAGTTTAATTCTCTATGAATAAAACCTATAACTAAAGCCGCCAAAACTGCTAACCCAGCACCTTCTGTTGCGGTAACTACACCGCCAAAAATTCCACCTAAAATTATTAATGGCAATGTAAATGCTAATCCAGCTTCTTTTGCGGTTTTTTTAAGATTTTGAATATCGAAAGCCTCTTCTACGGGTAAATCTTTTTTACGAGCATAGATATATGCTGCTAGCATCATTAAAAATCCACCTAAAATTCCTGGAATAATTCCAGCAACAAATAACTGAACAACAGAACTTTGAGCCATTACCGCATATAAAATCATTGGAATTGATGGGGGAATAATTATTGCAAGTGAAGCTGAAGATGATGTCACCGCTGCAGAAAAAGCACCAGGGTAACCTTTCTTTTTCATTGCAGGAATTAAAATAGAACCAAGAGCCGCAACATCTGCCACAGCCGAACCTGAAATTTCAGCAAAAAACATTGAAACAGCTATATTAATCATACTTAATCCACCTTTGATAAAACCAACTAAGGCAGATGCGAATGCAATTAATCTTCTTGATATACCTGCGGTATTCATAATTGATCCCGCTAAAATAAATAAAGGAATTGCAATTAAAGGAAATTTCATCGTTCCGTCATAAAGAACAATTGCGGTATCTATTAAAAATGATGGACCTTGGTTAACTACCATTGCAATAACTGTTGTAATTGCAATACCAACAGCAATTGGCACATTAATACTTAATAAAAATAACAGTATGGAGAACATAATAAGCAACATCATAATTTTATTTCTTTGCCTCCATTACTCTTCTCCTCCTACGATTTTACCTTCCATCATTTGTTGATAGCTATCTTTAAAATTTAATGTCTCAGATAAAATAAATAATATTGATGCGACTGGAATAACCGATTGAGCTAGTGGTTGCGGAAACCAATCTAGTGTTGTTAATGTTTCACCTTGTACGATGAACATCACTTTAAAACCATAATAGGTTAATAAAACAAAAAAACTGTAAACGAATAATTTTGATAAAAAGAATAAAGGTTTTCTAATGTGTAATGGGAAAGATTTTAAAATACTTGGTACGCTAATGTGGCCACCTTTTAATGCCGCATAAGCAGAGCCATAATAAGTTAACCATGCTAATTGCATAGATGCTACTTCGTCATACCAAGTCAAAGCGTGACCTGCCCATCTAAAACTAACACCCAAAATAACAACAGCAGCCATGGCAACCATCATTACAAATAAAACAAATTCTAGAGCTTTATCGTATTTTTTTTTAAATTCTTGAATGTTCATTAAAAAAAACCGGCCCTAAGAAAAGGGCCGGCTCCTTTAAAATTACTTATTTAGCTAGACCAGAAACTTTTTTAATTAACGCGTTTCCTGTTCCAACTTCGTCACCAAACTGTTTGTAAACAGCAGCACTTCCTTTTACAAAAGCATCTCTATTTGCAGTGTTAACCTTAACACCAGCATCTTTAATTACTTTTAATAAAGAAACTTCAAGTTCCGCTGCTCTTTTATATACAAACTTTTGAGTGTCTTGAGCTGCTTGTTCAACAATTTTTCTCACATCAGCTGGAACTTTGTTCCACTGATCTTTGTGAACCACAACATAAGCAGGCGTATAAACGTGGCCTGTAATAGATAAGTATTTTTGCACTTCTTGGAATTTCGCACTAGCAATCTGCGCATATGGATTTTCTTGACCGTCCATAGTTCCAGTTTTTAATGCAGTAAATACTTCAGAAAAAGCCATTGGAGTTGGGTTTGCACCGTAAGTTTTAAACATTTTCACTCTCCATTTAGACTTAGGTGTTCTTAATTTAATACCATTTAAGTCTGATGGAGTATTTATTGGTCTTTTGTTATTAGTGATATGTCTAAAACCGTTTTCCCATACAGCTAAAACTTTGTATCCAGTTTTTGCTTCTAAATTTTTGAAGATCCCTGGTAACACTTGTTTTTCAACTTTAGCCATATGGTTTCTGTCTTTGATCATGTAAGGCATATCAAATACACCAAACTCATCATGTACAGATGACATAACTGATGAAGGTAATGAGAAGTTAACAGTACCTGCTTTAACTTTTTGAAGTAACTGTTTATCTTTTCCTAATTGAGAAGATCCAAAAGTTACTACTTTACCCTTTTTTCCTAATCTTTTATTTGCAAGATTTTTAAAATGTTCAGCTGACTCATGAAACAAAGATCCTGGTTTACCAACGTGACCAAACTTTAGCTCGACACCACCGTGTCCACCTGCGTGTACCACTGAAGATAAAAAAAGAACTGAAACAATTGTCGCGAACAATGTTTTAATGTTTTTCATTATTCCCCCTATTAAATTATTTTCTTAATTTTAGTAAATATTATAGGGGATTACTAGTGATATATTTTGATTATTTGGATAAATAATCCAGAGCAGCTAATATTCCACCCTTTTTGAATGGGACTCCTGCTTTTGCTAAACCCATCTCAACTCCTGCTAAAGTTCCTGACAACATCAAGTCATTAAAGTCACCTAAATGACCTATTCTAAATACTTTACCTTTGATTTTATTTAATCCCATACCAAGAGACATGTTGTAATTATCTAAAATAACTTTTCGCAGTGCGTCAGCATCATGACCTTCTGGCATCATAACTGCTGTTAAAGAATTTGAATACTCTTCGGGATTTTTACAAAGAATTTCTAATCCCCAAGCTTTTACTGCAAGCCTTGTTGCTTCTGCATGTCTTTTGTGTCTTGCAAAAACATTTTCTAAACCTTCTTCAAGAAGCATGTTGATTGCTTCATCTAATCCGTAAAACATATTTGTTACAGGAGTGTAAGGAAAAAAACCATTTTTATTATTATCCAACATTGGTTTCCAGTCCCAGTAAGATTTTGGTAATTTAGAATTCTTATAAGCTTCCAATGCTTTTGAACTTATTGCATTAAAAGATAAACCAGGTGGTAACAATAAACCTTTTTGTGATCCTCCAACAGTAACATCTACTTTCCATTCTTCATGTTTATAATCAATAGAAGCGAGAGAAGAAATAGTATCAACCATAAGTAATGCAGGATGATTTGCATTATCCATTGCTTTTCTAATTTCGCCAATTCTACTTGCAACACCAGTTGAAGTTTCATTGTGAACTACAAAAACAGCTTTAATTTCTTTATTGGTGTCTTCTTTTAATTTTTTTTCAACGATCTCTGGGTCGGCTCCAGTTCTCCAATCACCTTCAACAAAATCACCTTTTATTTTTAATTTCTCAGCAATATCCCACCACTTGGTTGAAAACTCTCCAGTCTCAAACATCAATACTTTATCACCTTCATTTAAAGTATTAACAATCGCAGCCTCCCAAGCTCCTGTTCCTGACCCTGGATAAATAATTACTGGTTCAGATGTTTTGAAAATTAATTTAATTTTATCTAAAACTCTTTTGGCAATTTCAGCAAATTCAGGTCCTCTATGATCAATTGTTGGGTAATCCATAGCCCTTAAAACTCTATCAGGTACATTCGTTGGTCCTGGAATCTGTAAAAAATGTTTACCCGGTTGAAAAGAATTTGATTTAGGCATATGGCCTTATATGTTAAGGGAACTTATTTAGCAATTATGAAATTTAATGATCAACAAGCAGAAAAAATAGGAAAAGAAGTCCAAGGACTTGTTAAAGGCAAAGTACTCTTTGATCCGTTTTCAAGAGGTCGATACAGCACTGACTCTTCTTTATATCAGATTAAACCTATCGGTGCAGTTTTAGCTAAAGATCATAATGATGTTTTAAGGCTAATGGAATATTCTCAGAAAAATTCAATTCCTTTACTAGCAAGAGGAGGTGGAAGCTCACAATGCGGGCAAACTGTAAGTGAAGCTATTGTATTAGACTACTCAAAACATCAAAACCAAGTTTTAGAACTTAACGTAGAAGAAAAATATGTTTGGGTTCAGCCTGGAATTGTTCTCGATACTTTAAATTCTTATTTAAAACAATTTGGTCTTTGGTTTCCAGTAGATGTATCTACAAGCAGTAGAGCAACTATTGGAGGAATGACGGGCAACAACAGCTGTGGCTCAAGATCTTTATATTATGGGAATATGGTTAATAATGTTCTTGCTGTTGAAGCCATATTAGATGATGGAACTATTCATACTTTTGAGGACATTAATAAAAACTACCTTGAAGCAAAAAATGATCAAAATAGACAATATGAAATTATTAAAAAATTTTTAGATCTTAGAGAAAATGTTAAAGATGATATTTCTCAATTTTGGCCCCAAACACAACGAAGAGTTGGCGGATATAATATAGATTTAATCAATCCGGATGGCTTTAATACTTCTAATATCTTAGTCGGTTCAGAGGGAACATTATCATTATTTAATAAAATTAAACTTAAACTTTCACCAATTCCAAAACAAAAAGTTTTAGGTGTTTGCTATTTTGAAAGTTTTGCACAAGCTATGGAATTAACAAAAGAAATGGTAACATTAAAACCTACCACTGTAGAACTTTTGGATCATAATTTAATTGATCTTGCGAAACAAATTCCAATTTATGCAGAAAGTATAAAAAAATATATTTTAGGTAATCCAGAAGCAGTTCTTATGGTAGAATTCATTGATGATGATTTAGATCTTGCAAGGTCTAAATTAAAAGATTTAGAAAGTTTAGTCAGAGCGCAAAATTCAAATAACAATTACAAAAGTTATGAAGATTTATCAGACCAAAAAGAAATTTTTGAAATTAGAAAAGCAGGCTTAAATATTTTAATGTCTTTAAAAGGAGACAAAAAGCCAGTCGCTTTCATTGAAGACTGTGCAGTAACTTTAGATCATTTAGCTGATTACACATCAAGATTAAAAGATGTTTTTGCAAAATATAACACGAGCGGAATGTTTTATGCTCATGCTTCAGTTGGCACTTTGCATGTAAGGCCTGTACTTAACATGAAATCAGATCAAGATATTAAAAATATGAAAGCAATTGCTGATGAAGCATTTGATATGGTTAAAGAATACAGAGGATCACACTCTGGAGAGCATGGTGATGGAATTGTTAGGTCTGAGTTTCATGAAAAAATGTTTGGTAAAAAAATATTAAATGCTTTTGAAGAAATCAAAGATACCTTTGATAAAAAAAACTTATTAAATCCTCACAAAATTGTAAGAGCATATAAATCAGATGATAGATCTTTGATGAGATATAAATCTGATTACAAAGCAGAAAATATTTCAACTCATTATGATTGGTCTGATTGGGGTCAATTTTCTGATGCGGTAGAAATGTGTAACAATAACGGGGCGTGTAGAAAATTAGACTCAGGAGTAATGTGCCCTTCTTACAGAGTCACCAAAGAAGAAAAAGATTTAGTGAGAGGAAGAGCGAATACATTAAGGTTAGCATTATCTAATCAATTACCAGAGGGATCATTTGTTTCAAAAGGAATGTATGAAACAATGGAACTATGTGTAAGTTGTAAAGCTTGTCAGAGAGAGTGCCCGATGTCTGTAGATATGGCTAAAATGAAGAGTGAATTTTTATCACACTATTACAAAAAATTTTCAATGAGTATTAAAGATAAAGTAATTTCAAATATGCCAAAACTAATTTGGTTATTAAAAATTTCAAATCCAATTGTTAATTTTTTAAACAAAGTTCCTGTTATCAATAACATCATTGAATGGTTTGGCTTTTCATCAAAAAGATCTCTACCGATTGTTGAAAATCAAAGCCCTCTTAGAGAAATTTATAATTCTCAGCCAAATTTAGAGAAAAAAGTAATTTTGTTTGCTGATACTTTTAATATTAATTTTGAAATAAAAAATCTAATGTATGCAATTCGAGTTATAAATAAATTTGGTTATCAAGCTATCATACCGAGTTTTCAAAATGATAATTTGAATAGACCTCTTTGTTGCGGAAGAACATATATTTCTATGGGTCAACTAGATAAAGCTAGAAATGAATTAGAAAGGTTTACGAGTTATATAAATGAAAATGGATATAATGAGCTTCCAGTCATTGGTATTGAGCCGTCGTGTTTATTAACATTTAATGATGAGTTTAAATCTTTTTCAAAATTAAATGGTCGAGATAAAATCAAAAATAGTTTTTTATTGTTAGAAGAATTTGTTTTAAATGAAATGAATAATGGTAATCAAATCAAACCCAAAGATTTTGATAAAAAAGTCCTCATCCACGGACATTGTCATCAAAAATCACAAAATAGAACCAAAGGTCTTACCGGTTTGCTTAATGAATTAAACATTAAAAACTCAATGATTGATAGCAGTTGTTGTGGAATGGCTGGATCCTTTGGATATAGCTCAAAGCATTATGATGTTTCAAAAAAGATGGCGCATCTCACTTTGATACCTGCAATTAATAATTCAACAGAAGATGATTATGTTGTTGCTAATGGCACAAGTTGTAGACATCAAATATCAGATTTTTCTAATAAAAAACCAAAACATATTTCTGAACTATTATTTAATTTATTTGAAACAATAAATTAAAATCATGAAAAAAACTGTTTTCAAAATAGCGAATGACGTAAAAGAAATCTGTATTCCTTTATATAAAATTTTAATTCCATTTGTTTTTATTATTAAAGTTTTAGAAATTTCGGGAGTCATAGAGTTTTTAGCAAAATTAATTCAACCATTAATGTCTTTGGTTGGTTTGACTCCAGAACTTGGTTTGGTTTTGGTAACTGCCATTTTAGTAAATATGTATGCTGCAATTGTGTTATTTATAAATCTTATACCAATCTTAGATGTAAATGTTGCGCAAGTAACAATATTAACGACAATGATATTAGTATGTCATAATATTCCAATAGAAAGTGCGGTTTGTAAGGCTGCAGGAATAAGCTTTACTTACACAGCATTACTTAGGTTTTTTTCAGCTTTTTTATTGGGTTTTATCCTAAAATTAATTTATTTTAATTTTGAGTTATTGATGGAGCCTTTTGATACACTCGTAAAATTGGATCCATTACCAACAGAATTTTGGCCCTGGTTATACTATCAGTTTATAAACCTTGTTTATGTTTTTTTCATTGTTTGCATCATGGTAATTATTTTAGAAATCCTAAAAAAAATCGGTATTGAGAGACTATTTGAAATTATTTTTGTACCTCCTTTAAAATTATTCGGCATACAAAAGGAAGCAATGAATATTATTATAGTTGGTATGACTATCGGAATTCAATATGGAGGCGGTATTTTAATTAAAGATGTTAAGTCCGGGAAAATAGATAAGCAAAGTGTTTTTCTAGCAGTATCGCTACTAAATCTTCTTCATGCTATTATTGAAGATACTATCTTGATGGCGCTTATTGGTGGTCATATCTCAGGAATATTAATTGCTAGAGTAATTTTTAGTTTAGTCTTAAGTTATTTCATATTTATGATTTACAAAAGATACTTTAAAGCGGTATAAGCTGTTATGGTTAAAGTTGTAGAAATTACAGAATTTGGTGACCCTTCAGTTTTAAAAATTAATCAAAAAGATTTACAAAAATTACAACCAAATGAAGTTTTGGTAGAAAATAAGTCTATTGGCTTAAACTTTATTGACACTTATCATAGGACTGGCCTTTACCCGATTCCTCTTCCATCTGGTATAGGCCTTGAAGCTGCTGGGGTTGTTAAAGAAGTGGGGCCTGATGTAAAATTATTTAAAGCTGGTGATCATGTCTCACATGCATCTATGCCTATAGGGGCTTACTCAGAATTGCAAATTATGCCAGAAGCAAAATTAGTTAAAGTCCCAAAGTCAATTAACTTTGAAGAAGCAAGCGCTATTACTTTAAAAGGTATGACTTGTGAATATTTATTGCATAGAGCTTATAAAGCAAAAAAAGGAGAGGTACTTCTTTTTCACGCCGCCGCAGGTGGTGTGGGACAACTTTTTTGTCAGTGGGCAAAAGCCTTGGGATGTACAGTGATAGGTACAGTTGGATCAGATGAAAAAATTCAAATAGCAAAAAAAAATGGCTGCGATCATGTAATTAATTATTCTGCTCAAGATTTTGCTGCCGAAGTCCTTAAAATTACGAATGGTAAGGGTGCCGATGTAATTTATGATGGAGTTGGGGAAAAAACCTTTGAGAAATCCCTTGAAGCAATAAAATTAAGAGGCATGTTTATATCATTTGGAAATGCCTCTGGTCCCGTTAAAACAATAGATTTAAAAAAGCATTTAGCACCTAAAGCAATATTTTTTACAAGACCTTCAGTAATGCCATACACAGCTACTAGAGAAGAATTAGAATTGTCTGCAGGAAGAGTTTTTGAAGCAATGGAAAGTAAAAAAATTAAAATCGATATATTTAAAAAATATTCTTTGGACGAAGCTAGAAAATCACATGAAGATTTGGAATCTAGAAAACTTCTAGGGCCCGCTGTGCTAATACCTTAAAACTTAGTTTAGGTCTAAGTACTCAATAAATGATCTAATTGCTATTATAAGTAAAAAACAACCAAATATTCGGCTTAATAACTTTTTTTCAATTCTATGTACTAACCTTGCGCCAACTGGTGCCATTAACATTGTGACTGGTACAAAAACTAAAAACCCTGGAATATTCACATAACCAATACTTAGCGGTGATTTTACTTCATCAAAGATACTTCCGCTAAATGACATACTGAAAGCACCAACAACTGAAATTATAAATCCAATCGCAGCTGACGTACCAATGGCATTTCTAATGGAATAGCCAAATAATCTCATAAATGGGACAGAAATTGATCCTCCGCCAATTCCAAGAGGAACAGAAATAAACCCTATGCATGTTCCAATAAAGCTTTTAATTTTAAAAGGAATATCTCTTGGGGTTTCGCCTAATTTTTCTCTAAAAAATATAAAAAATAAACCCACGCAAAAAGCAAAAATTGAAAATATTAAAACTAATCTTGGTGTTTCTAAATTTGAAGCAAATACCGTTCCCAGTATAACGCCGCCTGCCACAAATAATCCAAATGATTTAATTAATTTAAAATCAACCGCATCAAACTTCATGTGTGTTTTGGTTGACATGATTGAAGTAGGAATAATAATTGCCAATGAGGTTCCAAGTGACAAGTGCATAATTGTTAAAGGATCAAAATGGAGGGTTTCAAATGCATAGTATAACGCTGGAACCATAATTATACCTCCGCCAACACCTAGCAATCCTGCCATAAAACCAGAAATAGTTGCAGCAATAGCTAAAACAGTGACTAAAGTAATTAATTCATTTAAAGAAATACCATCAAACATTTAAATAGCTATTTCAACTTTCTCATTATTTTGAACTACTTCTAAAATATGTTTCACTTTTTGAAAATCAGAGTCTCTTGCCATCATATTATCTGATAGATACCTCTTCCATTTACCTGCACCTCTTTGTCCATGATACAAGCCAACCGTATGTCTCATAATTTGATTAACTCTTGTTCCTTTATTAACTTCTGTATCTACATATTCGACTAATTTTTCTACGATTTGTTCTCTTGTTAGAATGTCATCATTTTTAAAAACATCTTTTTCAATATCAGCTAAAAAGTAAGGTGATTGATAAATAGCTCTCCCAATCATAACCCCATCTACCAATTTTAAATGAGATTTAATTTGATCAGTATCTGTAACTGCCCCATTGATAATGATTTCAATTTCTGGGTTTGATTTTTTTATTTCATATACCATTTTATAATTTAGTTTTGGTATTCTTAAATTCTCCTTTGGACTTAAACCTTTTAAAATTGCTTTTCTTGCATGAAGAATAATTGTTTTTACTCCTGTATTTTTAATTTTTTCTACAAATGAATTTAAATAATCGAAATCTTCAACATCGTCATAACCAATTCTTGTCTTTGCTGTAACTGGTAGTTTCGTAGATTGAACCATTGCGGAAAGGCAATCAGCAACTAGATCTGGTTCCTTAATTAAACATGCACCAAATTTATTTTTTTGAACCTTTTTACTTGGGCAACCCAGATTCAAATTGATCTCGTCATACCCAAAATCTTCAACAATTTTGCAACACTCCACTAATTCTTTTTTATTACTTCCACCAAGTTGTAATGCTACTGGCTTTTCAAATTCGCTAAATTCTAATATTTTTTTTTTATCTCCATTGAGAATTGCTCCGGTTGCAATCATTTCTGAATATAAAAAAATGTTTTTACTAATTAACCTTAAGAAATATCGATCATGACGATCTGTACAATCCATCATTGGAGCCATGGAAATTTTACGATTTAATTTAGACATATTTTTTTATTTTATCAGAATATGAAATAATACCTTTGGTAATAAAATCCTCATGAATTTTCTCTAACTTTTCTAACTGATATCCATAGTTTACCATAATGCCAAAAGACTCTTTGTATCCATAGTCGCTAATATTTCCATTAATTATAATGTTATAAATACTAGCGCCATTTCCAAGGTGAAATCTTGATACTGGATTTAGAGGTTTGTTATTAATTTTTTCATTAATTAAATAATGAGCTACTAATTTTTTAATAGCTGTTTTCTCTTCTATAATTTTAGGCTCTCCTATTTTTAAATCAGATGATCTTAAAAAATTTAATTTTGTGATGTCATAATCTTTTAATATATCTTTTAATTTTTCATCGTTTAACGATAAAAACCAATCACAAAAACCAGGTAAAGGAGAGAGAGTTCCAAAATTTTTTATTTTAGGGTTTTCCTCCTGAATTTCAAAAACAACTCTTTTTATTAAAAAATTTCCTAATGTCACTCTCATTAAACCTTCTTGGCAATTGCTGATTGAATAAAAAGTGGCAGTATCATAATTTGAATTATTATCTGTTTTTGGTTTAACAATTTCTTGTATAGAATTGCCAATGCCTTTTGTAAAAGCAACCTCAACAAATATTAAAGGTTCATCTTTTAAAACTGGATGAAAGTATGCAAAAAATCTTCTATCTTCTTGCTGCAATCTACGTTTTAAATCATTCATGTCTTTAATTTGATGAACTTTTTCATACTTTATTATTTTTTCTAATATTGCTGCTTTTGACTCCCAGGTTATTTTTTCTAGCCTTAGAAAACCAGGATTAAACCAGGATTTAAATAAGTGCCTTATATCTTCATCTAAAGTTTTAAGCTCAGGATTAATAGGTAAAAATTTTATCAAATCTTCTCTCATTGAAACGAGGAAGGGAGTTCCATTTGGAGCCATATTTAATCTTCGAATGAGCTCTTGTCTATTTCCTTCAACAGCAGTTCCTAATTCATTTAATGACTTTTCATTTTTTTCTTTAAGATATTCTGCAATTTTAATTTCAACTTTTTCTTTATTTGGTGAGAATTTTTTATTTAATTCTTTAAAAAAATTTAATTTTTGATCTGTGTTAAAAACACTATAAATCTCAGTGATCTCTCTAGCAATTGCAATACCTGAGGCAATTCCTTTAAAAGATGTTAAATCATCACATAATTGAAGTGCAGTTGGTAAATCTTTTTTAACAGTTTTTTTTCCTATTAAATTCTGACCTGCATCTGCTATTGAAGAAAAAAGTTTCTTAAAATCCAGCATCTTTACCCATTAACTTGTCTGGTAACCATGTAACAAGCTCAGGGAAAATACATAAAATCACTATGCAAATCATCATCATTACCATGAAAGGAATTGATCCTCTTAAAATTTGGTTTAAGCTAACATCAGGAGTTATACCTTTGATGATATACAAATTAAGACCTACGGGTGGTGTTATTAAGCCAATCTCCATGTTAATTGTAAATACAATCGCAAACCAATAAGGATCAAAACCAAATTCAGTAATAATTGGAAGTAAGATTGCAGACGTCATAACAATAACTGCAACTGGCGGTAAAAAGAAACCTGCGATTAATAAAAAGATATTAATATAAAAAAACAATAACCATTTGTTTAAACCCATCTCAACAATAGTTTGAGCAATAGATTGTGTTACGTATAGAGACGATAAACTAAATGCAAATATATATGAGCCAGCAATAATGAACATTATCATTACGCTCTCTTTCATTGAAACTTTTACAATATCCCATATTTTTTTAGGCTGATAAATTTTATAAACTACAGCAATCATCACAAAAACAAGAAATGCTCCAACGCCCGATGCCTCTGACGGAGTAGCAATACCCCCATAAAGAACGTAAAGGACACCTGCAACAATTGCTAAAAAAGGTAGTACTCTTGGAAGAACTTCAATTTTTTCTTTTAATGTTGGAGGAACTCTATTTCTTGCTCTTTCAGCATAAGATTTATCAATAAAGTATGAGTAAATATAAGCCCAAAGCATAAATAATCCCGCAAGCAATAAACCTGGGATCACACCACATAAAAACAATCTTCCTATAGATGTTCCTGTTGCTAAACCATAAACAATAAGAACGATACTAGGTGGGATTAAAACACCAAGAGTTCCACCAGCAGCAATACATCCAGTTGCAAGTTCTGCCGAGTATCCTCTTTTTCTCATCTCAGGAATTCCCATAGTTCCAATCGCAGCACATGTTGCTGGGCTTGATCCGCTAAGAGCTGCAAATATTGAACAAGCTCCAATATTAGAAACCACTAAACCACCAGGTAGTCTCCAAAGCCATCTATCTAAACCAGTATATAAATCTTTACCTGCAGGTGAATTTGCTACAGCCATTCCCATCAAGATAAACATTGGAATAGACAGTAAAACAAAAGAATTTAAGCCTGCATAAAAGGTTTCTGCATATACATTAAGAATTTGAAAACCTTCTGCTAAAAATAAAAAGACTAAAGATGTAAAACATAGACCAAATGCAATAGGTATTCCTGAAAACAACATGGCAACCGTAAAAAGGCCCACGATCAGACCAAGTAAAAGCGGATCCATGTTTGTAATAAATTCCATTAAAATTCCTTTAACTTTCTAAAAAGTTTTATCAGTTCAGCAATGTAAGACATTGTCATTAAGATTGCTCCAATTAACATAGATGAATATGGTATCCATAGTGGAGGGCTCCAAATTGTACCTGTGTTATGATTATTTATAAATGCATCTGCAGTGATTTCAAAACTGACATAAAATAAAATTAAGAAAAAAATTAAACACAAACTATCTGTGAAAATTTTTAATCTTGTTACATTTTTTTCTGACATGAATGTATATAAGTATTCCATATTAACATGCCCTTTTTCACTTAAAACCCATGCGCTTCCAATAAAAGTAGATGCAACAAGCAACATCGTGACTAATTCGGTTTGCCATGTGATTGCGTTTCTAAAAAGATAACGCTCAAAAACTAATTCTGTAATTAAAACTATAGACAATAACAAACAACCTGCAGCAAATATCCCACAGATTTTTGCAACTTGCTCCGTAAATTTTATAAATTTATCTGTCATAAAAAAATACCCCTGCAATGAGCAGGGGTATTAATTTTAAGCTTTTATTTTACTGCTAAAGCTTGGTCAATTAATTTTTGACCACCTGGAACTTTATCTGCAAAGTTCTTGTATGATGTTTTTTTAGCGATAGCTAACCAAGCATCAAAATCAGCTTTAGTCATGTAAGAAAGTTTAACACCAGCTTTTTTATAAGCCTTTTCCATAGTAGTGTCTAAACCAGCAGCTTCTTTAGTCATATACTTCTCCGCAACTTTTCCAGCTTTCATTAAAGCTTTTTGTTGTTTAGAAGTTAAAGAGTCAAAAGACTTTTTTGACATAAGAATTGGCTCATACATAAACCATAGACCATATTTACCTGGAGGTGTCGCACACTTAACTTGTTCGTAAATTCTGTAAGATACAAAACTTCCTGAACTTGTATTTGCACCATCAAGTACTCCAGTTTGAAGACCATTATAGATCTCAGAAGATGGCATTCCTTGAATACCAGCGCCTGCACCTTCAAGCATTTGGTTAAATGCCTTTCCTGCAGCTCTGAAAACCTGACCTTTAACTGACTCTGGATTCGTAATACAATTTTTCTTTGATACAAAACCACCTGCTAACCAAGCATCAGATAATACTACAACACCTGCATCATTGATGATTTTTTTAATTGTTTTCATCATTGGTGAGTTGTTTACTCTTAATGCATGCTTATGGTTTTTAACCATTCCAGGCATTAATGTAATATCAAACTCTGGATGGAATTTTGCTGCATAAGCTAATGGGAATGCTGAAATATCCAACTGACCAGTTGTCATTGGCTTCCATTGCTCTTTTGGTTTATAAAGTGATTTAGCTGGGTAAATTCTAATATCTACTCCAACGTTTGCTTTTTTCATTTCATCAGCAATGATTTGAACCATTTCGTGACGAACATCAAATTTACCGTCTTTTCTTTTTGTACCTGGCCATTGGTGACTTGCTTTTAATGTTTTAGCAAAAGACTCACCTACTCCAGCAAATAAGAAAACAGCAGCAAATAAATAGATAAATGATTTTTTAAATTTCATTTATGTCTCCCCTGTTTGTTAAATTATTGGCTATTGAACTATATTTTGATATCAAGATCAACAATGAATAAAGGGCCGTTATCAGGGTTATTAGTACTAGATTTAACAAGAGTCTTGGTTGGACCCTATTGTACCATGATACTTTCAGATCTTGGAGCTAGAGTGATCAAAGTTGAAGCTCCAGGTGTAGGAGATGACTCTAGAGGCTTTGGACCTTTTATTGAAGATCAATCAGCATACTTTATGTCTCTCAATCGTAATAAGGAAAGTATTGCTCTCAATTTAAAAGT
>NZ_JBNAIW010000002.1:0-109563 GCF_052047895.1 Candidatus Pelagibacter sp. HIMB1517 | reverse complement strand
TTTTTTTTAATTCATTTAAATAAATTTTTGAAAAAATATTAATTTTTTTTTTTTTGTCACTATTTACAATTATATCTTTTCTTTCAGCTGGAATTTTTTTTATTTTAATTATTTCATTAATTTCGTCCATATTAACTTCTAGTTGTCTGCGATATTTTAAAAAAATTAACTTTTCCCAACCTGAATTTACTTTGATTTTTCTTTTTAAATTTTTTTTAATATTTTTATTTATTTCTAAATTATTATTTTGACTTAAAATTGAATTAAGTTTTTTGTTAATATCGTTTTCACTAATACTAATTTTTTTTAAATTAATTTCAATTTCCTTTAATTTATCTTCAATCATTAAGTTAATTATTGCTAAATTATTAATGTCATTTATTTTTGTCTTATTTAGAAATTCTAAAGTTTTTTTTTCATTATAGAAATCTAAATTTGTAATTATATCATCATCAATAATCGCTAAAATTTTTATTTGATTTGCTTTTAATTGATTATTTGTCGTTAAAAATAAAATTAGAAATAATAAAATTTTTAATTTGTTCATTAATCAATAAAACTCGTTAGGTCAGGAGCTATACTATCTGAAAATGGCTTTATAACTATTCCAAAAATTAGATTTTTTGAACTTTTTAAATCATCATCATAGTAAAAATTTTTTGAGAGTGATAGTGAAGCTAATATGCAATCATTTTCAAAGATTACTCCAAATTTATGAAACTCTGATGAGTCAGTATTTAAATTTTTCTTAGTTTCAATATTAAAATATAAATTATTTGTGAATAATTTTTTTAAATTAAAGTTTATATTTTTTTCATTTCCAACGTGTTCATTTTTTTCTTCAAATCTTATGCTATTAAAAAAATTATTATATGAATAACTTGTAATTAGACTATTTCTGTGAATTTTAGAAAAATCATTACTCAAATTATAGTTATAATTTATTGAAATTTTATTGTCTTTAAAAGTATTTAAAAAACTAATTTTTTTTACTTCGTTTTCTGTTAGATTTAAATTTTCATTATCAGAAAAAAAATCAAATTTCAAATGTCCAGCAAAATCTGAAGTTTTATTATTTAAAGATGATCTATTCGGCATTTTTTTTTCTATTTTATCCCTCACCACTTGGCTGATACCAGTACCAAAGCTATATTGCGTTTTATTTTTATTTTGATCATTTTTTTTGTAAAGATAGTCAAAACCATAACCAGCAGAGTTACCTGTCTCAATATTTTCTAAACTATTTGTTCTATTCATTGCAAATGAATCATGAAAATTTAGAATTTTGTTTGAATTTGAGGAACTTTGCATATTACCTGATGTAGTTTTTAAAAATACCCTGGGTGTTAGTAATTGAGAATTTTTTTCTGAAAACTTTGCTAATGGAATTGTGTTGTCTAATGCTATTGTAAAATTATTATTTATTTTAATATTTTGTTTTTTATTATCATAATTGTTGTATATTAAATTTTTATTATATCCTCCAAATTTTAAAATAGATTTTAATCCAATTGGTTTAATGATATTTGGTTTTTTTTGAATTTGAATTTCATTTAAAAATTTATTCTTTTTTTTATCGTCTGAAAATTTTTGAAGATTTAAAAAATTATTTGTATTTATATTATAATTATTAAATAATTTTGTGTTATATGAAAATTTTGCATCTGGATAAAAGTATGTGTATTTATCATTTGTTGCTACATCCAAGTTTTCAAAAATACCAAATTTAATATCAAGGCGTTTATTTTTTTCGTATGAAGAAATTTTTAAAGAATTTTCCAATTCTCTTATATCTTCCTTAAAAAGATTACTACTCAGCTTATTTATTCTCAAATAGTTTTTTTGAGATACCCTTTGAATCTTAAAATTTAATTCATTATTTTTAAAAATAATATTCTTATGTTGACCAGTATATTCCGCAAATAAATAATTTCTTGAACCTTTTGTTCTATTTTGATTATTTTTAAATCTTTTATATCCTTTAGTATAACTTGTATCTAGCTTAAGATTTCCATGCTTCAAGGCTTGACGATAATTTATGTTATATAAATGATTTTCTTTGAAATAAAACACTGGGGTAAACAGTAAATCTTTATCTTTCGATATTGCCCAATAGTATGGAACTCTTACAGTTCTACCAATATTTGACAAAGTTTTAATAGACGGTGGCAAGAAACCAGATAACCTATCAACGGTTGGATCTGGATGTGAAAAAAATGGGCTATATAAAATCGGTATATTTTTTATTCTTAGTGTTGAATTTCTATGAATTATTTTTTTTTTATTTTTATCATGAGCAATTGATCTACTTTTTAGTGACCAAGTAGGACAATACTTATTTTCTTTATTATAAACTTTAGAGCAAGTTGTGTATGTGGCATTATTAAGTAAAGTTAAACTTTTTTTTTGATCAAATTTACCTGATTTTGATTTCAAATGAGATCCGTCAAAAAAAATAGTTTCAATATTATCGCCACTACCAATCCCTTTTTCATTAAAATAAACAAAAGTGTCAAAAAAATATTTATTTTTATTTGTATCTATAAAAATTACATTTTTTTTAGCTTCTATTTTTTTTAAGTTAATGGAATAAATAAATTTTTTTGCCTCAAGTGTATTCTTGCCATCTGTGTATTTTGATAAACCAAAAGTTTCTAATATATTTTTTTTTTTGTCGTAGATAATTTTTTTTGCTGAGATTATTTTATTATCTGATGTAGCAACCGCGTCTCCTTCTGCTATAACTTTATTTGTATTATCTTGATATATTAGCTTCTCAGCTTTGATATCGTAGAAATTTTCAGATTTTAATTCAGCAACATAATTTAAAGATATAATAAAAATTACAAAAATTTTTAAAAAATTATTTTTTTTAATCATGATTTCTTATAGCGCTAAAGATATATAACACTATTATCAAAAGTAATGGAGCCCATACTGATAAAATTAAGGGTATTTTTCCGCTTTTACCCATTGCAATTGAGAGATCTCCTAAAAAATAAATTAAAATTCCAGCTAAAATACCGAAAAATGCATAAATAAAATTATTGAACTGAAAGTTAAGCCCTATTGTAAACATTGTAGATATCAATGACATTAAAAATAACATTATAGGTAAAGATAAATATTTATGAAATTTTATTATCAATTCTTGATCGATGTACCCAATATTTTCACGATATTTAAGATGGTTTAGTATATTCCAAAATGAATAAGAGTCGGAATTTGAAAAAAAACTTTTTAAATTTTCAAAAACTAAGTTTGATTTGTAGTCATATTCTTTTATCACTTTGTTTTTATTTTTATCAATAATTTTGGCTTTTAATATTTTAATTTTATTATTATTGATTTTTGCACTTTGCCCATCTATCCTTTGTATAAAATTTGAATTTTTATCAAAATGATAAATTGTTAAGTTTTTTAACTTTTTAAAGTTTTGCATTTCTATATTATCTGATCTTAAAATATAAATAGAATTATCTTTAACTTCTCTAATCCATAGCCCTGTATTACTAATGATAATTAAGTTTTCATTATTGGAAAATTTTTGTTTAACACTTTCATAATATTTTATTAGTTCTGAAGATACAGGTGTCAAAATTAGTATTATTAATATACCTATAAATAAATTATATATTGCCGGGATAAGAATTATAGTATTTTTTGAAATACCAGATAAACTCATAGGCATAATTTCATTTATCCTTAATAATTTTACGTAAAAAAATATGCAGGAGAATAGAATAATGAAGGGCATCATATTTATTATAATTGTTGGGGTTTTAATTGCTGATAATATAATTGTTTGGGTGATTAATTCGTTATCTAAATTTTTGTTTCGAAAAAAGATCATCTCTTCGATGAAATTAGAAAGGAGTGTTAGTGTTAAAAAAATAGAAAAAAAAATTATGATAGAAAAATTTAATTCTTTTAAAAGATATCTTATAATTTTTTTTGGTATATTTCTTTTCATTATTTAAATTCAAATTCTAATTTTTTATTTAAAAGTATAAATATTATAGAGAAGCAAAGAATAATTATGCAAAAGTATGATGCAGAATAAATTAAACTTTTACCACTTATGCTCAATGCAATTTGATTTAAAATTATTAGAAAAAAAGATAAGATATAAATTATTAACTTATAATATTTAATTTGTTTTTTTTTATTTTCATAAATTAAAAAGCAAGACAAAACACCTAGCATTAACATCAAAAATGGCTTGATTGTTCTTTTGTTTATTTCTTCTCTGACCTCTTTTGATTTGATTTTATCATTATTGTAATTTCTGATTAACCAAAATATATTTCTTTCACTATATTTTGGATAAATTGTGTTTTGTAATTTAAACTTTGAAAAGTCAAATATTGTAGTATTAAAGTTAATTATATTAATATTATCATTTGTTTTTTCTTGTACTGTACCGTCATAAAGTTTTAGATAATTATTTTGATCATCTGATAAAACCTGTCCTTTTTTTGCAATTATTGTTCTAGTTTCTTCATATATAAAAATATTTTTTAAATTTCCTTTTAAATCATTTTCTTCTACATAAACTGTCAAACCTTTAAGAGGTGTATTAAAATTATTTTCCTTTACTAAAGAATTGACTAAAGTAAATTTTGAATTTGCAAGCAATTCTCTGCCTTTCAATGAACTCCAGGGAGCTATAATTGCAGATAGCAAAATATTTAAAAAAATCGTTATAATTGAGATGTATATTACAAGATTTACAATTTTTTTTTTATCTATTCCAGATAACCAATAAATGCTCAATTCTTTGGATTCTTCAAGTTTGTTTATTAAAAACAATATTGAAACCAAGAAGCTTAATAAAAAAATATTGTCAAAAATTTTTGGATAAATAAAGATCAAATATTTCAAGTAAATACTTAGTGAATTTCCATATTCTGTTACAAGTTCTAAGAGTCGCGCTGCTTGAGTCATCCATATTAATAATGATAAAGATAAGGATATAAGTAAGAAAATTTTAAAAAACTCTACAAAAAAATATTTGTAAATCTTGTTTTTAACCATTTAATGTGTATTAACCTTTTATTTTAAATGATAAGTATTTCAACCAAATACACCAAAAGTTGTGATTTTAGAGCCGTTCTGACGAACAAAAACTCAAAGTTGAACAGTATTGCAAAAATAGTCGATGCAAAAATTGCAAAATTTCTAAAAGAAAAAGCTTCAAAAAATAGAAAAGGGTTTACATTTATCTCTGGAGTCAAAAACTCTAAATTTGAAAATTTATATTTTTTCAATGTTACTGAAAAATCAGAAGAATTTGAATATCAAAATTTAGGCGGATCAATTGTTAACGAAGCATTAATTTTAAAAAAAAATAAGATTGAACTACTTGTAGACACATTACCAAAAAATTTATTAAAAGAAAAAATAATCCAGAATATAATCACTGGGATGCTGTCAAAATCTTACAAATTTAAAAATTATAAAGTTGATCAAAATGATAAAAATATTCAAAAAATTATCTTAGTTTCATCAAATCAATCCCTACTAAAAAAATCATTACATAATGCATCAAATATAAATTTTGGAGTTACTCAAACTAGGAATTTGGTTAGTATGCCAGCAAATATTCTCAATCCAAAACAATTTGTAAATGAGATTAAAAAACTATCAAAACATGGTTTGAAAATTGAAATATTGGATGAAAAAAAATTGAATAAAATTGGTATGAATGCACTTCTTGGAGTAGGGCAAGGAAGTTCTAATAATAGTTATGTTGCAATAATGAAATGGAATGGTGGAAAAAGATCAGCCAAGCCATTAAGTTTTATCGGCAAAGGAGTTTGTTTTGATACAGGTGGTATTTCATTAAAGCCAGCTAGATTTATGGAAGAAATGAAATACGATATGGCTGGTGCAGGCACAGTAGTTGGCCTGATGCAAACATTGGCATTGAGGAAAGCAAAAGTGAACGCAGTAGGAATCGTTGGACTGGTTGAAAATATGCCAGATGGAAATGCTCAAAGACCTGGGGATGTTGTAAAATCTTACAGTGGAAAAACTATTGAAATATTTAATACAGATGCAGAAGGTAGATTAGTACTTGCTGACTTATTGTCTTATACAGAAAAACGGTTCAAACCAAAATTTATGATTAACTTAGCAACTTTAACTGGGGCAATTATAATTTCATTGGGCAATGAGTACGCAGGATTATTTTCGAATAATGATCAACTAGCAGAAAGAATTAATAAAACTAGCTATAAAGATAACGAAAAAGCATGGAGACTACCATTGAATAAAAACTTTGACCGATTGATCGACTCTCAAATTGCAGATGTGCAAAATATTAATTATTCTGGAGGTGCAGGTTCTATAACTGCAGCACAGTTTCTCCAAAGATTTGTGCTAGATAAAACTCCATGGGCTCATTTAGATATTGCTGGTATGTCATGGACAAAGACAAGTACAAAAACTATTCCTGCTGGTGCAACGGGATATGGGGTAAAACTTTTAAATAGATTAGTGGAGGAGCATTATGAGTGAGCAAACATTGTCATTAATTAAACCAGATGCAGTTGAAAGAAATTTGATTGGTAAAATAATTCAAATTTTTGAAGAAAATAATTTGATTGTTGAAAAAATGAAAAAAGTTCACGTTGATATGAATTTTGCAAAAAAGTTTTACTCTGTCCATTCTGATAAACCTTTTTTTAATGATTTGTGTAGTTACATAAGTTCTGGCCCATTAGTGGCTATGGTTTTAAAGGGAGACAATGCAGTTCAAAAAAATAGAGATTTAATGGGAGCAACAAATCCAAAAGATGCAAAACCTGGTACAATTAGGAATTTATATGCAATTTCGATAGATAAAAACTCAGTTCATGGATCAGATTCTGTTGAAAATGCTAAAATTGAAATAGATTTATTTTTTAAAGATTAAATTATTTTTTGAAGTGCTTCGGCATAGGCCTTGTGCTCTAATTTTAAGATTTTTTTTGCTAAGCTTTTTGGATTATCTGATTTAAATACCCTTACTCTTTTTTGAATTATTATTTTACCAGAATCTAGTTTTTCATTTACATAATGGACTGTGCATCCAGAAAACTTATATTTTGCCTTAATAGCTCTTTCGTGAGTATTTAGACCTTTTAGTTTTGGCAGGAGAGAGGGGTGAATATTTATTATTGGTATAGCGGCTTTTTTAATAAAATTTGGAGATAGTATTCTCATAAACCCAGCTAAGCATATTATTTTTATCTTATTTATCTTAATTAGTTTTAACGCTCTATTTTCAAAATTAGACAGTTTTTTTTCAATGAAATAATTTTTAATCTTATTTTTTTTTGCAAAATCTAATCCTTTTGCATTTGATTTATTAGATAGAACAAGGCTAATTTTATATTTACTTCTTTTAAGTTTAGAATTTTTGATTAAAGCCTTTAAATTTGAACCCCTTCCAGAAATAAATACCGCTACTTTTGATTTAGAATTTAATGTTACCATTAAAAATAATTTTTTTATTACTTGAATTTATAATTTTACCAATTGGATAAGGTTTGTATTTATTTTTAAAAAAACTTTGTACTTTTTTTAGATTTTTTTTATTTATTATAAGACAAAATCCTACACCACAATTAAATGTTTTTAACATTTCATTATCAGAGATATTACTTTGTTTTAAAAATTTAAATATTTTTAAGGTTTTAATTTTATCTAAATCTATCACAGCACCTTTACTTTTTGGCAACACTCTTGGTAAATTTTCAGTGATACCACCACCTGTAATATTGCAGCATCCATTTAACAGATTTTTTGAGTGGAGTTTCAAGACTTCATTTGTATAAATTTTTGTAGGTTCTAATAATTTTTTTAAAATATTTTTATTTTTAATTTTTTTTAATTTTAATACATGTCTAACAAGCGAAAAACCATTTGAGTGTAATCCAGATGATGGAATAGCTAAAATTAAATTATTTTTTTGTATTTTTTTTCCGTCCAAAATTTTAGATTTGTCCACTATTCCAACTGAAAAACCTGCCATATCAAACTTATTATTTGAATATATGCCTGGCATTTCAGCTGTTTCTCCTCCGGCTAAATAACATTTTGAAATTTCACAGCCTTTAGCAATTCCTTTTAATAACTTTTTGTATTTATTTTTTTCAACTTTTTCTATTGCGATGTAATCTAAAAAAAACAACGGTCTTGCACCTTGAACGATCAGATCATTAACGCACATCGCTACCAGATCTATTCCAATTGTATCAAATTTATTTAATTTATTTGCCAACTCTAATTTAGTACCAACGCCGTCAGTAGCTGAAACTAAAACAGGATTTTTAATTTTGTGAGGTTTTAAATCAAATAAGGAGCCAAAGCCTCCAATATTTTTAAAACCAGATATTCTTGACCCTTTAATTTTTGTTTTATTAGATAGGTTTGATATATATTTTACCAATTTATTAGTATTTGATGTATCAACTCCACTTTGCTTGTATGTTAAGGTCTTTTTATGCATTTATTTAAAATATTTTTAACAATGATGTTTGTAATGTTATTCTCTGTTAAGGCAAACTCTAGTATTTATATTGTTGATAATTATTCTTTTAAAACATCACTAAAAAAAATAAAAAATAATAGAAATAAAGTTATTGAGGATATAAAGAAAAAATCATTAAATGACTTTTTAAAATCAATTACAATTCACTCAGATTATAAGAATATTAAAAAAATTAATAATTATCAAAATTATTTTAAATATTTTATTGTCAAAGATGAATTGAAAACAGACAAAGTCTATGAAGTTATCTGCAAAATTGAATTTGATAAATTTAAAATTGATGATTTATTAAAATCACAAAATATTAAATATATAAATTTTAAAAGCGATCCTGTTCTAACCATAGTTGTTGAAAAGAAAAATAATGAAATAAATTATTGGTTAAATGACAGTTTTGAAAAAAACTGGAGTAAAAAATCAAATAATCTTATTAATGCGTTTCCTCCAAATGGGGATTTGACTGATATTAATTTTTTAAAAGAAATAGAGTTAAAATCCTATCAAATTACCAGAGTTGACCGATTAACAGTAAACTATGGTGTTAGAGATTTTATATTTATAGTTTTAGACCAGGATTTAGATAAAGAAAAAGAAAATGTTTTTGTCAAATACCAATTTAATGAATTAAAATTTTCGAATAAATTTAAACTTAAAGAATTTAACCAAACAAACATTGATGAATTATTTGATAAACTAATTATAGAATTAAATAATTCATGGAAAGAAATTCAAATCTTATCACCATTAAAAAATAATAGTTTTGTATTTCATTATACTTTAAAAAAATTATCTGATTATATTGAAATTAAAAAAATTTTAGAAAAAAATAAAAATACTATTTCGTTGAATGATATTGAGGTGACAAATAGTAAATACTCAGGAAATTTAGTTTTTTCAGGTTCCAAGGTCAATTTCATAGAATCATTGGCAGAATTTAATTTAATTGTTGAAAATAAAAATGGAAATATAAATTTAAAAAAAAATGACTGAACAACGTATATTTAATTTTAATAATACTAAAAATTTTTTTGAAGAGAACTTAATTAGAGATACATCAAACAGTAATGTATTAAATTTCCTAGATAAATTTCCAAATTGGGAAACCAAATTAATTAATATTGTCGGTGAAAAAAAATCTGGAAAATCATTTATTTTACAATTATTTAGAAAAAAAAAACAATTTAATTACATAAGCAACATAGAAGATTTTGAAAAGAAATATGATGAGCTTTTTCTTGTTGATAAACTTATTTTAGATGGTTTTCAAATTAATGAAGATAAGTTTTTTTCATTAATAAATCATTTTATACTTCATAAGAAATATTTAATTATATCATCAAGAGAACCTTTGACTATGTTAGAAATCAAATTGCTAGATTTGAAATCAAGATTGAAAGAGTTTTTATTGATTGAAATACAAAATCCAAGTGATGATCTTATATATTCTTTAATCTTAAAATACTTTTCTGATAATCAAATTGTTATAAAAAAAGATTTAGTAGAATATATTGTAAAAAAAATAGATAGGTCATATTCAAGTATTGAAAAATTTTTAATCAAATTAAACGATCAGAGTATAATTAAGAAAAAAAAAATAGATTATAAATTAATAAATGAAGTTTTTAATGAAACGGTTTGAAATCTTTGATAAGGAATTTCTTTTTACCTGTAATAATTTTTTCATATAAATCATAAAAAATTTTATTTCTCCATTTGGAATTTTTTTTAATACTTTTGTATTCAGCAATATCAAATTTAGATGCAATCAAATTCTGATCAATTGAATATTTTTTTGAAACTAAAAATCTAAAAAATTCTAAACTCTTAATTTGAATTTCGTTATTTTCTTTTTTAATCCTTATTTTTGAAAGTTTTTTTAGTAAATTAGTAATATCTTTAATTTGATTTTGAGAAAAAATTTTATTTTTTTTAATTGTATGAAAAGATTTATTTTTAATTATTGTAATGATTTCCTCATCTTTTAATATCCAGTTTTTTGGTAAGTTTTTTTTCTTACTTAAATCATCTCTTATTTTAATGAGATTTATAAAATTTTTATTATTATATAATTGAATACTTAATTTCTTTTTAAATTTTGAATTAATTCCATTATTATTTTTTATTTTTTTCAATATTAGAGAAAATTCTTCTCTAGCAAAATTAAGTTTTTTTTCTTTTTTTAGCAATTTGCTTTGTATTAAGTACATTTTTTTTAAATATTTCACATCACGTTCTAAATATTTTATTTGAGAATTTAGCAGCGGTCTTTTCAACCAATCTTCATTTTGATGTTTTTTATCCAAAATTTTTTTAAAATATTTTTTTACTAAGTTTGCGTACGAAATATTTTTATCCAATCCTAAAAATCCACTTGCTATTTGAGTATCGAAAAATGGTTCAATATTCACATTATGATTAAGAAAAATTTCTATATCTTGCATTCCCCCATGTATTATTTTGATCTTTTTCTTTGATTTAAAGATTTCTCTAATAGTCTTAATTTGATCTGGAAATTTTAATAAATCAAAAATGAAAATCTTTTGTCCATCAGAAATCGTAATTATTGATAGCTTTGAATAATAAGTTTTTTTTCTTTCAAATTCAGTATCAACACATAAATAATTTTTTTTGTTAAAATATTTTTTGAATAATTCTAATTTTTTTTGATTATTTACAATCATTATATTTTCTTGTTTTTTGCACTTTTTGTATATATTAGGATTTATCCTAAATGATAACTTATAGAACACATACTTGTGGAGAATTAAATAAATCTCATAAAGATAAAGAAGTTATCTTATCTGGATGGATACATAAAAAAAGAGATCATGGGAATTTACTTTTTATAGATTTGAGAGATAATTATGGCATCAGTCAGTGCGTGATTGAAAAGGGTCATAAAAGTTTTTCAAATATTGAAAAAACCTCGTTAGAGACAGTTGTTAAGATTGAAGGCTTAGTTTTGGGAAGATCAAGTGAAACAATTAATAAAGATTTAAAAACTGGTGAAATTGAAATATCGATAAATAATTTTGAAATACTTGGATCAGCGAAAGAATTACCATTACCGGTATTTTTAGATGAAGATTATTCCGAGGATATTAGGTTAAAGTATAGGTATTTAGATTTAAGAAGAAAAAGAATTCATAAAAACATTATCTTAAGATCAGAGGTGATTTCATTCATAAGAGATGAAATGCAAAAATTTGGTTTTTTAGAATTTCAAACTCCAATTTTAACTTCATCAAGTCCAGAAGGGGCAAGAGATTTTTTAGTTCCAAGCAGATTAAACCCTGGAAAATTTTATGCATTACCACAGGCTCCACAGCAATTTAAGCAACTTATAATGGTTGCTGGTTTTGATAAATATTTTCAAATTGCACCATGTTTTAGGGACGAAGATGCAAGAGCTGACAGAAGCCCAGGGGAGTTTTATCAATTGGATATCGAGATGTCCTTTGTTAATCAAAATCAGGTTTTTGATATTTTAGAAAAATTACTTTCAAGTGTTTTTGAAAAATTTTCTAATAAAAAAATAATTAATAAAGTTTTTCCAAGAATTCCTTATGAACAATCAATGTTAAAGTATGGAACTGATAAACCAGATTTGAGGAACCCATTGGTAATTTCAGATGTAAGTGAGATATTTAAGCGTGAAGATGTTAAATTTGAAATATTTAAAAAACTAGTCTCTAAAGGAAATATTGTAAGATCAATTGTAACCAAACAAACAGTAGAAAAACCTAGAAGTTTTTTTGATGGAATTGATAAATGGGCAAGAAGTGAAGGTGCTTCTGGTTTGGCCTATTTTTCTTTTGAGGAAAGTGATGGTGAAATTTCTGGCAAAGGCACAATTGGCAAATTGTTTTCAGAGGATTCATTAAAAGAAATCATGAAGATTACAGATGCTGAAATTGGAGATAGTATATTTTTTGCATGCGGTTCTCAAAGCGAAGTTGAAAGAATCTTATCGCTTGCCAGAACAAAAATTGCCGAAGATTTAAATTTGATTAATAAAGACGAGTTTGCCTTTTGTTGGATTGTTGATTATCCAATGTATGAAGTCGATGAAAAAACGAAAAAAATAACTTTCAGTCATAATCCATTTTCTATGCCACAAGGTGACATTGAAAATTTAGATTTTAATAATCCACTTAATATTAAAGCTTATCAATATGATATTGTTTGTAATGGAATAGAATTATCTTCTGGTGCAATTAGAAATCATAAACCTGATTTAATGTATAAACTTTTTTCAGTTGCTGGTTACTCAAAAGAAGAAGTAGATACAGAATTTTCAGGTATGATAAATGCTTTTAGTTATGGAGCACCACCACATGGAGGTATAGCCCCTGGCATTGATAGAATTATCATGTTACTTGCTGATGAGAAAAATATCAGAGAAGTTACTATGTTTCCTATGAATCAAAATGCACAAGATTTAATGATGAACGCGCCATCATCAGTTAAGGAAAGCCAACTAAAAGATCTTAATATTAAAACAATAAAAAAAGATTAGGCTTTTTTACTTTTAATATTCAATCTCACATTAGTAAGATCTACTAACTTTTCTTTATATTGATTTCTTACAAATCCCTTACTTGTAACATTTTTAAGCACATCAAGAAATTTGGCTTCTTCTGGGCTTGAAGCTTCCGCAGATTCAGCCTTTTTAATTGATGGAGTGTGTGCCAAATCTTCTCTACCCAAGTAAGAGATTGCTAATTCCCTAAAGATATAATCCAATATAGAAGTTGCACTTAAAATACGGTCATTACCATGCACTTTTCCAGATGGCTCGAACTTGGTATCAATAAATGCATCAACATATTCTTCTAAAGGAACTCCGTATTGCAGCCCTAGTGATATTGCTATAGCAAAATTATTCATCATTGATTTTACAAGTTCGCCTTCTTTATTAGTATCAATGAAAATTTCTCCAATCTTACCGTCTTCATACTCTCCAATATGCAAGTAGACTTTATTGTCATCAATTGTTGCCTTTTGAATATATGCCTTTCTTCTATCAGGCATTCTTCTTCTGAAGTTAAAATTCTTGTCGTTTAAATTATTTTCTACACCTGAACTTTTTGGAGCTTCATTTACACTGTTTTGAATTAAATCTTTAAGGTCTTCAGTTTGAGCCTGTTTTGAAGTATTTTTAACATCCCCTATAGCTTTGGTTTTTCTTTTATTAAATTTAACATCAATAATTTCAAATTTTCCATCATCCCTTTTGTCTATTTCTTTAAGAGACTCGTTACTTATTTCATTTAGTTTATGACTTATTTTAAAAAGACACGTATAAAAACTTTCAGCTACAAATTTACTCATATTTTCCTTTAAGAATCGTTAATATTAAAATAGTTTTCTAAGTGACTCTTTGTTATAAGTCCATTTAAAAAAAAACAACTTTCAATTGTGTTAATGAATTTATTTAAAATTATTTTTTCTTGGTGGAATGGACAAACATTTGGAACATTCTTACAAACTTTAGTTTATGGAAACATGGTCGGAAAAGATTATTATGGAAATAAATATTATCAAAATAAAGATGATACAAAAAGATGGGTCATTTACAATGGTACTGTTGACGCCTCATCAATACCCCCTGAGTGGCATTCTTGGTTGCATAAAATAATTAAAACTACACCAGATCAAGTAAAATTTAATAATTTTAATTGGCAGAAAGAACATAAAAAAAACCTCACTGGTACAAGTCAAGCTTATGTTCCTCTGCATGAAAAAAAATTGCCCTACAAAAGATGGCAACCAAAATAATTATATTTATTTATTTATTTATTTTTAGCTATTCATCATTTGGAAATGAATTAGTAAAAGTTTTAAACAATGATAATAATTATGCTGAGATAAAAATTATTGATAAAATAACTTCAAGATTAACCACTGAAAAAATTAATTTAAAAACTTTAAAAAATATTAAAGATTTTGAAATTTTTATTGATAAGTGTGTTCTTGATACCAGGAAAGGATTTTTAGAAACTTCTGCTTTGGTGCAAATTAAAGATGTTAAAAATCGAACTAAAGACAGGGTTTTTTTATTTAATAATTGGATGTTTGCCTCAAATTCATCAATTAATGAAATAGAGCATCCAAATTACGATATTTCATTAAAAAGTTGTAACTAATTTTTATTTAAGATATCTGATTTCGCCAACCAATTGACATCATAATTGAAGCTTAAAAAATCTTTATGTTTTAAAATTTCTTGATGCAAGTCAATTGTGGTATCGATACCAGAAATTACAAATTCATCTAAAGCTCTAAGTGATCTTGCCAACGCTGACTCTCTGTCTCTTCCGTGAGAAATTAGCTTTGCAATCATACTGTCATAAAATGGTTGCACAACATATCCTTGATAAATCGCAGAATCCACTCTGGTTCCTGGTCCTGACGGGATATGGCAAGATGTTATTTTTCCAGCACTAGGTTGAAAATCTTTTTTATAATTTTCTGCATTTATTCTGCACTCAATAGCATGACCACTAAAACTTATTTGTGATTGATCTAGCTCTAAATTGCCAGTTGATGCTATTTCAATTTGTCTTTTTACCAAATCTACTCCTGTTACTGCTTCTGAAACTGGATGCTCAACTTGAAGTCTGGTATTCATTTCTAAAAAGAAGAATTCACCATTTTCATAAATAAACTCTAAAGTACCTGCACCTTTATACCCAAGTTTTGAAATACTATTTACAGAATTTTCTAAAAGTTTATTCCTCTCCTCATTTGTTAAAACAGGACTTGGACTTTCCTCAACTAGTTTTTGATATCTTCTCTGGACAGTACAATCTCTCTCACCTAGATGAACAACTTTTTTTCCATCTGACAAAATTTGAACTTCAATATGCCTTGGATTTTGAAAGAATTTTTCAATAAAGACTTCATCATTGTTAAAAAATTTTTTAGCCTCACTTTTCGCATCAATTACATTTTTTTCTAAATTCTTACTTTCATAAACAATTTTCATACCCTTTCCACCACCGCCACCAGCAGCTTTAATTAGTACAGGGTAACCAATTTCTTCTGCCATTTTTTTAGCTTCGTTAATGTCCGTAATACCTTTATCCGAACCTTTAATTGTTGGCAGACCTAATTCTTTGGCAATTTTTTTTGCTTCAATTTTATCACCCATTTTTTTTATTAAACTTGAAGATGGACCGATAAAATTAATTTTGTGATCTTCTAGGATTTTAGCAAACTCATAGTTTTCAGATAAAAAACCGTACCCAGGATGAATTGAATCAGAACCTGTTAATTCATAAGCGGATAATAAATTTGGAATACTAAGGTAACTATCACTTGCTCTTGGTGGTCCAATACAAACACTCTCATCAGCCAGTTGAACATGCATTGCATTTTTATCTGCTGATGAATGTACAGCTACACTTTTAATACCAAGTTCTTTGCAAGCTCTTATTACTCTTACAGCAATTTCACCGCGATTTGCGATGAGTATTTTTTTTATCATTTAATTTTGATTAATTCTTGATCAAACTCAACAGACTCACCATCATTAACACAAATCTCTTCCACAATCCCATCTTGTGTTGAAGGTATATGGTTCATTGTTTTCATAGCTTCAATAATTAGAATTGTATCTCCTTTTTTTACTTTTGATCCAACAGTAACAAAAGGTTTTGCCCCAGGCTCAGGTGCAAGATAAGCTGTTCCCACCATTGGACTTTTTACTCCATTAAATTTTCCAGAAGACTTTGTTGGAGCAGAAACTAAATTGTTTGATGAAACTACACTTGGTGCCGATAATGTACCTTTTCCTACTTTGATACTTTCTTTTCCATCAGAGTAACTTAATTCAGTTAGATTAAGTTCATCTAAAATTTTAACTAATTCTTTGATTTTATCTTTATTAATTTTCATTTAAGATATTTTTTACACCTTGCAGAGCTAATTTATAGCTATTAATTCCAAGACCGCAAATTATTCCATCAACCACATTACTGATTAATGATTTATGCCTAAATTCCTCTCGTTTATAAATATTAGAAATATGAACTTCTATTTTAGGTATATTTAAACTTTTTAAAGCATCATGAATTGCCACTGAGGTATGAGTAAAAGCAGCAGCATTTATTATTAATCCATCTGATTTATCACATTCTTGAATTTTATTCACAATTTCACCTTCTACATTAGACTGAAAAAAAGATACATCTAGCTCTAGTTTTTTTGCATAGTCTTTAATTTGGTTATTTATATCTTCCAATGTAAGATTACCATAAATCTCCGGTTCTCTTTTACCCAAAAGATTTATATTTGGTCCGTTAATAATTTCTATTTTTTTTGACATTTTATTAATTGAAAAATATTAAGCTTTAATAATGCATATTGTTTTAAATGGCAAAAAATTTTCAATCAATGAAAAAGATACAATTAACATTCTTTTAAAGAAAATTGATATTAAGTCATCAAAAGTTGCCATTGAAGTAAATAAAGTTGTTATTCCAAAGGAAAAATATAGAGATTTTAAGTTTAAAAAAAATGATAAAGTTGAAGTTGTTACTTTTATTGGAGGCGGTTAATGAAAGATTTATTTAGAGTAGGTAAATACAAATTTAAATCTAGATTAATTGTTGGAACGGGAAAATACAAAAATTTTTCCGAAACAGCAAAGGCTATTAAAGCTTCTGGCGCTGACATGGTTACAGTTGCCGTAAGAAGAGTTAACATTACAAATAAAAAAGAGCCGCTATTAATGGATTACATTAATCCAAAAAAAATTAGATACCTTCCAAATACAGCGGGATGTTTTAATTCTGAAGACGCTTTAAGAGTTTTGAGGTTGGCAAGAGATAGTGGGGGTTGGAATTTAGTTAAACTTGAGGTTTTAGGAGATCAAGAAACTTTATACCCTAATATGGAAGAAACATTAAAGTGCGCTAAAATTTTAGTAAAAGAAAAATTTGATGTGATGGTTTATTGTTCAGATGACCCCATTGCTTGCAAACAGCTTGAAGAAATAGGAGTAGTAGCAGTAATGCCCCTTGGATCTTTAATTGGTTCTGGGCACGGTATTCCAAATAAAAATAATATCAAACTAATTAAAAAACGCTCTAAAATTCCAGTAATAGTTGATGCAGGAATTGGTTGTGCATCTGATGCTAATATTGCAATGGAACTCGGTTGTGACGGGGTATTAGTAAATTCTGCAATAGCCAAAGCAAGCAAACCAATTTTAATGGCAGAGGCTATGAAATTAGCAGTTGAAGCTGGGAGATTGTCTTATTTATCTGGAATTATGGAAAAGTCTTTCTTAGCTAAAAACTCAACAACTCATAAAAGAAAAATTAAGTGATAAAAATTATTTTTTTGTTTTTTTCTTTTTTGTATTCTTATATTTTTTACTACCTCTAAATTTCTTATTTTTTTTAGTATCTTTTAAATCCTCAGGCTCTTGTAATTTAATTGAAATCTCTGAATACGTATCTAATATTTTATTTTTATTATTTAAGAAATTTACCTTAAACTCTCTTGAAAGAAGATTTTCATTTTTTGCAAAAGTAGTTTTGAATTTGAATTTTTTTTCAAAAAAATTAATCTCATCATTCATATTTTCTTTCATGTAAAGAATGGTTTTTGGTGACAATTCAACTTCTACTTTTTTGACTTTTGGAATATCAAATATTTTCTCTTCTACTTTTCTAAGGATTTTTTCACAAAAAGACTCTTTTGATAGTACAGTTTCCCATTTAATATAGCTTTCTCTTAATCTCTGCCTTGTCATTTCAAGTAAGCCAAAATTACTTATTCTTCCAACTTGCGTCCTAGCTTTATCTGATCTTAAAGATTCTTTCATTTTTCTTTCCACTAATCTTCTGTTGGAGTAATTTTCCATATCAATAAAATCGATAACTATTAAACCAGCAAGATCCCTTAGTTTTGCTTGTCGAGCTACTTCTTCGGCAGCTTCAATGTTTGTGGCAAGTGCAGTTTTTTCAATATTTCTCTCTTTTGTTGCTTTACCCGAGTTAACATCAACTGAAACTAAAGCCTCTGTTGGACTGATAATTAAATAACCCCCAGATTTAAGAGTTACTCTAGAGTCATAAATTTTATTTAAATATTTTTCTATCCCTGTTGAATGAAAAAGTGGAATTTTATTTTTATGTTTTTTTATTTTTTGCAAAGAATCTTTGGCGATTATATCCGCATAATTTTTTGCTTTTTCATAAGCATCATCACCGTCAATGATTATTTCTTCAGTATCGTAGGTTAAAAAATCTCTTATAGATCTATAGATTAAATCTCCTTCTTCATGAATTAAATTTGGTGCATTTGATTTTAAAGTTTTATCTTTAATTTTATCCCAAATACCAATCAAAACTTCTAGGTCATTTTTTATATCGTTTTGAGTTTTTTTAGCTCCAGCAGTTCTTACAATTAAACCCATAGATTTTGGAATTTCTAGTGAGTTAATGATTTCTCTTATATGTCTTCTATCTTGCGAGTTAAAAATCTTTCTAGATATACCACCACCTTTTGCAGTATTTGGCATCAAAACAATATATTTTCCCGCAAGCGAAATATAAGTTGTAAGAGCAGCTCCTTTTTTTCCTCTCTCTTCTTTTACAATTTGAATTAAAATTACTTGCCCAGGTTTAATGACTTCTTGAATTCTATATCTTTTTTTCCTTTTACTTCTGATTTTTTCGATTTTTTTATCGAGTTGGTTCTCATTTAGAGCATTGTTGTTTTCGATATTTTCTGCTTCGGAAATTTCATTGCTTGCTTGATTTTCTTCGTCAGTATTAGCTTGGATATCTGATTGTGCATTTTCATCTAATGCTTCTTGATCTTCATTCTGGTTTTCTTCAATATTTTCTGTTGCTTTGTTTAATTCTTCTCTGATTTCCTCTTCTTCCTGCTTTAAAGCATCCTTGTCAGACTGCGGAAGCTGATAATATTCAGACTGGATATCATTAAATGCTAGAAACCCATGACGCTCATTGCCAAAGTCAACAAAAGCTGCTTGCAAAGATGGTTCTATTCGACTTACTTTTCCTAAGTAAATATTTCCTTTTAGTTGCTTTTTATTGATGTTTTCAAACTCATAGCCATCAACATTACCGTTATTTGTGATTGCAACCCTTGTTTGCTTCTCTTGCGAAGCATCAATAAGAATCTTTTTATCCATAATAAATCTTTCTTAAATTTTAAATTTGTTTGCATTGTTTTTTTGATAAAATTTTTGAACATAGTAATAATTGCCATATTTATATCATTTAAATATTATTTAAAGAAATTTATGGGAAATTACTTAAATAAGATTATTGCTCTATTTCTAATCTTTTCATTTTTAGGTCTTTTTTTAATTTTTTCCCTGTTTTGGTATTTTTCAAATGATCTACCAGATTTTGGTTTTTTAAAAACTTATAAGCCACCAGTATCTACGAAAGTTTATGATATTGACGGAGATGTGATCGCAGATTTTTCTAGAGAGCGAAGATCCTTTGTAAAAATTGATCAAGTTCCGAAAAGAGTGATCAATGCATTTTTATCAGCAGAAGATAAAAATTTTTATGAACACCCTGGTATAGATGCAATAGGTATTACAAGAGCGGTAATAAAAAATGTTCAAAACATAATTTCAGGAAATAGGTTAGAGGGCGCTTCCACTATTACCCAACAAGTTGCAAAAAATTTTTTACTAACCTCTGATGTATCACTTGCAAGAAAAGTAAAAGAAGCAATTTTAGCTTTTAGAATTGAAAAGGTATTATCAAAAAAAAGAATATTAGAATTATACTTAAATGAGATTTACCTAGGAGAAAGATCCTATGGAATAGCATCTGCTAGCATGACATACTTTGATAAATCAATTAAAGATATTAATAATGCTGAAGCTGCTTTATTGGCATCACTTCCGAAAGCCCCAAGTAAATATAATCCATACAGAAATTTTAATACAGTTAAGGGTAGAAAAGATTGGGTTTTAAAACGTATGCAAGATAATGGTTTTATATCCAAGGAAGAGTTGCAAAAATCTTTAAATTATAAAATTAAATTAAAAAAAAGAGATCTAAATATAGATACTTCGCCTGCATTTTTTGTTGAAGAAGTGAGAAAAAATTTAATAGATCAGTATGGAGATAAAAAACTTTATAGACAAGGTTTGTTTGTAAAAACTTCATTAAATAAAAAAATTCAAGAAGTTACAAGCTCAGCACTTAAAAAAAATATTATTTTATATTCTAAAAGACACGGGTGGACTGGACCTTTATATAAAAACTATACTAGAGAAAAATTTAACCAAATCAAAAAAAATGAAAAGCTTAAATCAAGAGATTTTAATTTAGCCTTAGTAGAAAATATCGATCAAAATAAAGCTAAAATTTTTACTGATACAGATAAAGAAGGAATTATTTTATTTGAAAATACTAAATGGGCAAAAAAAAGAATAACCCAAGATCTACACGAAGGTTTCCCAAAAAATATGGAAGATATTTTTAATGTTGGTGATGTTATTTATGTTAAAAAATTAAAAAAAACTAATCTATGGTCGCTAGAACAAATTCCAAAAGCAAATGGAGCTGCAGTTGTAATGAACCCATGGAGTGGCAGAGTTCTTGCATTATCTGGAGGTTTTGATTTTAACTTAAATCAATTTAATCGAGTTACGCAAGCCGAAAGACAACCAGGTTCAGCATTTAAACCTTTTGTTTATGCAGTAGCTTTAGAAAATAATTACAAACCAAACTCCGTAGTTCTTGATGCACCTTTTGTTATTTATCAAAATAAAGATGAATACAAATGGAAACCTAAAAACTATTCTGGACGTTTTAATGGAAAACAACTTTTTAGATATGGAATAGAAAAATCAAATAATCTAATGACTGTTAGAATAGCAAACGACATTGGATTAAATAAAATAAATAATAAAGCAAAGCAGCTTGGCATTTATAAAAATACGGCAAATATTTTATCTTCGTCTTTAGGATCTGGAGAAACTACACTTTTACAAATTACCTCAGCGTATGGCTCTTTTGTTAATGGGGGAAAAAAATTAGAGCCAACATTAATTGATTTAATTCAGGACCGAGAAGGAAAAACTATTTATAAAAATGAAAAATTATTTTGTTTAGGGTGCAACGATAGTTTTGCAAATGAAAAACCTCCTTCAGTAGAAGATAGATACGAAAGGGTATTTAATGAAGATGTTTCTTATCAGATGGTAAATATTCTAAAAGGAGTTGTTGAAAGAGGAACTGGAAAAAAATTAAAAAAACTCAAATTAGAGCTTGCTGGCAAAACAGGTACAACAAATGACAATTTAGATGCTTGGTTTATTGGATTTACCCCCGAACTTTTAGTTGGAGTTTATGTAGGTTTTGATGAACCCTCAACTCTTGGAAAAAAAGAAACAGGATCAAAGGCAGCGCTCCCTATTTTTTACGATATAATGAAAGAGTTAAAACCAAATAATTTTATACCTTTTTTTAAACCACCAGAGACGGTTAAATTTGCAAAGATAAGTTCAAAAACTGGAAGAAAGTTGTCTAAAGATCAAAGAAATTCTATTAACGAAAGCTTTAAATTAGATACAAATATCGATAGCTATAATTCTAATCAAATTTTAAGAGAATATTAATGTTGGAAGAAAAAAATACGCTGTCAAAGTTGGATAATTCATTAAAAAATATCCGGGGGTATCTTTGACCAAAATTCACTTGAAGAAAAATTAAAAGTATTAGAAGCAAAGTCTATTGAAGAAAATTTTTGGGATGACAATCAAAAAGCACAAGAGATATTAAAAGAAAAAAACACAATTGAAAAAATTGTAACTGAATTTAAAAACCAAAATCAAATCTACAACGACTTAAATGAGTTTATCATATCCTTAGAAAAAGAATTTGATGAAGAACTTTATTCTGAATTAAAAAAATCTTTAAAAGAATTAACTAAAAAAATTAAATCTCTAGAGGCAAATTGTTATTTATCAGGTGATGCTGATAAATTTGATTGTTATTTAGAAGTCCACGCGGGAGCAGGAGGTACAGAAAGTCAAGATTGGGCTGATATGATCAGAAAAATGTATTTAAAGTGGTCAGAAAAAACTGACCGATCATGTGAATTAATTAGTGAAAGTAAAGGTGAAGAAGCAGGGATTAAATCTTCTACAATTAAAATTGGTGGACTAAATTCTTTTGGTTATTTAAAAAACGAAAGTGGAGTTCATCGATTAGTTAGAATATCACCTTTTGATTCAAATCAAAGGAGGCACACAAGTTTTGCAAGTGTTTGGGTTTACCCTGTAATTGATGATAAGATTGAAATTGAAATAAAAGAAAAAGATTTGAGAGTTGATACATATCGCTCAAGTGGCGCAGGTGGACAACACGTTAATACAACTGATAGTGCCGTTAGAATAACACATTTACCAACTAAGATTGTTGTTCAATGTCAAAATGAAAGATCGCAACATAAGAACAAAGACACTGCTATGAAAATGTTAAAATCAAGATTGTATGAACTTGAATTAAAAAAAAGAGAAGAGTCAGCGCAATCTGCAGAAGATAGTAAAACTGATATAGGTTGGGGGCATCAAATTAGATCTTATGTTTTGCAACCTTATCAACTTGTTAAAGATAATAGAACAAATGTCGAAAGCACAAGTCCAGACGATGTGCTAAACGGTGAAATTGGAGAATTTTTAGAATCAGCTTTAATTAAAATAAATTAATGAAACTATTTTTTAAAATACTATCAGCTTTAATTTTTATAATATTTATTGCACTAGTTGTATTATCTTATGGAATTTCAACTGATAAATTTAATAATAAAATTATTACCCAGATAGAAAAACGTATTCTAAATTCAAAAGCTAATTTTAAAGAAGCTAATATTTCATTAGATATTTTTACCCTAGGTTTAAAAATAAAAATTAATAAACCTGAAATATTAGTTGATAAGCAAAGTATAAACTTAAAATCTTTTACAATTTTTTCAGATTTAAAATCATCTTTTGAAGAAAAATATTTGTTACAAAAAATAGAAATAGATTTTGATGATAATAAAATTTTAGATTTAAAAAAAACGTCATTAATCAAAAAAGTACCTGTTTTAGATCAAACAAAGTTTTTAGACGGTATTGCAAAAGGTAATCTAGTCATTGATCAGTTTCAAAAACAAAAAGTATCAACCAGTTTTACAGGTGAATTAAAAAATGTTTCAATTGATATCTATGAGGATATTCCTTTTGTCAAAGATTTGACCGGTAATATTGATTTTGAAAACAATAAAATAGTATTATCTAATGTAATTGGGGTTTTTGGAACTTTTGGTATAAAATCTGATGAAGTCAGTTATTCAATTGATAATAGAGAATTACGCGGTAACATTAATATAGACGGTCAGTTAAAATCTTCTTTAAATTTGAACAAAATTTCCACTAGTTTATTAAATTTAAACTTAGAAAAAATCAAAGACATTGGTGGTCAATTATCTTTGAATTCTAATCTCGACATACAATTTGATAATAATTTTAAAGTTATAAAAGACAAAACCCAATTTAATCTAAATACTACTAATCTTAATTTTAAATATAGCGATCCATATGAGTTTGATTTTAAAAATATTAATTCTTTAATTAAATTTGATCGTAAAGGACAGCTTGTTGCTAATGGTGATTTTATCCTAAATAATAAAAAAAATAACTTTGCTGTTAACAGAAAAAGCTCAAAAGATTTTTTTAATATTAAATTAAATGGTGAAGTTAATTTAAAAGAGACATTTTTTAAAAAAAATGATTTTTTAATTAAAGATGATCTAAATTATAATATCAAAACAAAACTAAAAGATTTTAATAAATTTAATATCGAAACTTCACTTGATTTAAGTAATTCAGAGGTTGATTTATCACTTTTTAATTATACTAAAAATAAAGGTGTTAATTCAAAATTAAATTTTGTTTTTTACAAAAATAATAAAAATATCAAAATTTCAAAATTAAATTTTATATCTAAAAATGACCAAATAAATATTCAGTCCATATATCTTGATGAAAAATTTAATCTAAAAGATTTTGATAATATTAAAATTAATTTAGGAGATAATAATAAACTTCGTGTTACTAAGAAGAAAAGAAATTATTTAATTAAAGGTGAAAAATTAGATTTAAGAAGAGTTTTAAATCAAAGAGAAAGAAATAAAGATGTTGAATTTAATTCAATAATTGATGGGTCTTTAAAAGTAGATTTAAAAAAAATTTTTTTACCTGGCGCTTCTTTAATCAATTATAAAAATACCAGTTTGGTTAAAAAAGGAACTATTACAAAACTTAATTCATTTGCTAATTTTGATGATCTAACCACCTTTTCTCATGAGGTTAAAAATAATAAAGCAGGTAACAAAGAATTAATTATTAGAAGTGATAAGGCAAAGCCGTTTTTATCAAATTATGAATTCTTAAAAGGTTTAGAAAAAGGAACCCTTGATATCAGAAGAGAAACTTTAAGTAAGGATTTTTCTGTAACTGAAATAAAGGTGAATAATTTTTATTTAAAAGAAATGCCAATACTTACAAACATTTTATCCATTGCATCATTAACTGGCGCCTTAGATGTTTTGGAAGGAAAAGGAATTTTCTTTAAAGAAGCATACTTAAAGTATGAGTTAAGAAACAACCAGTTAAAAATTATAGAATGTTATGGAACTGGTCCTTCACTTGGATTTATTATTGAAGGAAGGGTTGGCGCAGATAATTTTACAAGTTTATCAGGCAGTCTTGCACCAGCAAATACAATTAATAATATTGTAAGAGGCATACCTATAATTGGAAAAGTTTTAACCGGTAAAAAAGGAGACGGTATTTTTGGAGCAAGTTTTAAAATCAAAGGTACAAAAGAACTTAAAACTGAAGTTAATCCAATAAGAACAATTACACCAAGATTTGTACAGAGATTTTTAGCTGTATTTAAAAAATAATTATATCACTTTTATTAAGTGATGCTTTTTTTTACCAAATGATAATTTTATTGTATCTCCATCCAAGTTATCAATAGTCAATGCTTGGTTTTCATCAGTTACATTTTCATTATTGATTTTATAAGCAGCATTTTGAAAGTTTCTTTTAAAATCACTATTGGATGTTGCAAAACCAATTTTAATCAACATTTCTTTTAGAGAAATTCCTTTTTCTAGCTCATTCTTTTTGATCTCTAAAGTTGGAAGATTTTCATCAAAACTTTTATCATCAAAAGTTTTCTTTGATGTCTCCAATGCTTTTTCAGCCTCTTCTTTACCGTGTAGCATTTTTGTAGCCTCATTAGCTAAAATGATCTTAGCCTCATTGATATTTGCACCATCTAATTTGGACAATTTTTCAATTTCTTCTTCAGAAAGTTCAGTAAATAATTTTAAATAATTAATGACATCTCTATCATCCGTATTTCTCCAAAACTGCCAATAATCAAAGGAAGATAAAAGTTCTTTATCTAGCCAAACTGCACCTTTCTCAGTTTTACCCATTTTGGCTCCTGAGGAAGTTGTAATTAAAGGTGTGGTAAGACCATAAGCTTCTTTTGATTTTGTTCTTCTGATAAGCTCAACTCCATTTACAATATTACCCCATTGATCAGAACCACCTATTTGCAATAAACAATCATGTGTCTCATAAAGCTTCATAAAATCATAAGCTTGAAAAATCATGTAGTTAAATTCTAAGAAACTTAGAGATTGCTCACGATCAAGTCTAAGTTTTACGCTATCAAAAGTAAGCATTTTATTAATAGTAAAATGCTTTCCATAATCTCTTAAAAATTCGATATAATTTAAATTTTTTAACCAATCTTTATTATTTACATAAACTACTTTGTTATCACCTTCATTTGATAAAAAACTTGAAAACACTTTTTTTATGCTAGTTACATTTTGCTCAATCACATCCTCAGTTAAAATCTTACGACTTTCTTCTTTTCCAGATGGATCACCAATAAGTGTAGTGCCACCCCCTAATAAAACTACAGGAGTATGCCCAAGCTTTTGCAATTGTCTTAAGCACATAATTTGGAGAAGACTACCAACATGCAGAGACTTCGCTGTACAGTCAAACCCAATATAAAAATGAATTTTCTTATTACCCAGTAATTTGTTTAATGCCTCTTCATTCGTACATTGAAAAAAATAACCACGATTTTTAAATATATTTAGCGCATTCACTGTCATTTTTTTTTGAATACAGTATTTAATGACTATTTTAAAGTTATAAATATGAGCAAAACCTTTAATTCTATAGGCACTATGTCAGGAACATCATTTGATGGGATTGATGTCTCTTTGGCCACAACTGATGGAGAAGACGTTTTTCATAATCATTATAATTTATATGAAAAGTTTAATAATGAATTAAAGAATAATCTTAAAAAATTAAAAAATAGCATTAAAAATCCCGAAGATTTAATTGAAATTAAAAAAACAAAATTATTTATAGAAACAGAAGACAAAGTCACCAATCTTCACATTAAACTAATAAAAGAATTAATTTTAAAGAGTAAAAATGAAGTTAATCTAATTGGCTTTCATGGGATCACATTATTTCATGATGCAAAAAAACAATTTACTTATCAATTAGGAAATACTGAAAAATTATCAAAAGAACTTAAAATACCTATCGTTTACAATTTTAGACAAAATGATCTTAAACATGGAGGACAGGGCGCACCCTTAGCTCCTGTTTTTCATGAATTTATTTTACAGCAATTAAAAAATAAAAACCTTGATGCAGTAGTAAATATCGGAGGGATATCAAATATTAGCTACATTCAAAATGATAAATTATTTGCAACTGATATAGGTCCCGGAAATTGTCTTTTAGATGAATGGAGTAAGATATTTTTTAACATTGATTATGACAAAGATGGCGAGAAATCATTAACGTCTAAACCAGATTTAATTGTTGCCAATAATTATATTGATCGCTTTAGTTTTAATGAAAATACATCTTATGATTTTAATGATTTTTCTATCTCAGAATTTAGAAGCCTAGAAAAAGATGTTGGACTTGCAACCTTGTCTTATATTACCGCAAATTTAATTTTGACTTTTTTAAATGAAAAAAAAATTAATAAAATTTTAATTTCTGGTGGTGGACGTAAAAATAAAGCTATTATGAATTATCTTAAGGATAGAGCATTTGACATTGATGAATTTAATTACGATGGAGATTTTATAGAGTCTCAAGCTTTTGCATATTTAGCTGCAAGATCAGCAAATAAATTACCAATTACTTTCCCAGATACAACTGGAGTTGCAAATCCGATGAGTGGTGGTGAGATTAAAAAAGCCTAGATTCTTTTTTGATATAACCGTCAATACAATCAACTAAGTCTTTTTCTTTACCTGTAAAAAAGTGATTAGCGCCTTTGATTTCATTAAAATCAACGGTAATATTTTTTTGACTAACTAATTTTTCTTTTAGAACAATCATTGTATCTTTTGGTACAAGCTGATCTTGGTCACCATGAATGACAAGACCTGATGTAGGGCATGGTGCCAAAAAATTAAAATCAAAAATATTCGGTTGAGGTGAGATTGAAATAAATCTAAAAATTTCTGGTCTTCTCATTAATAGTTGCATTGAAATTAGTGCTCCAAATGAAAACCCAACAACCCAACTTTCATTTGAGTTTGCATTATTTCTTTGAATAAAATCTAGTGCTGCTGCTGCATCTGATAACTCACCAAGACCATTATCAAACTTTCCTTCACTTTTTCCAACGCCTCTAAAATTAAATCTACAAACTGAAAAACCATTTTTTAAGAATGTATGATATGCGTGATATACTACTTTGTTATTCATCGTGCCGCCATACTCTGGGTGAGGATGTAAAATGACTGCTAAAGGTGCGTTCTCTCTCTTACTTTGAACGTATTTTGCTTCTAATTTCCCGTCTGGGCCGTTGATAAATATTTCAGAATTGTTAAGTTTCATACTATAGTTGTAAATTAAAGAAGGTGGCTTATATCATAAGTAACCTTTAAAAATAAAGTTTTTTCGAAGGGGAATTAACTAAATTTAGGGATTAAAATGAGCGCAAGCGATGAAATAATACAACAGTATCAAGACAGATCAGAATATGATCATGGCTTCGTAACTGATATTGATACTATTGAAGTTCCCAAAGGTTTATCTGAAGAGACGATAAGATTTATCTCCAAACAAAAAAAAGAACCCCAGTGGATGTTAGACTGGAGATTGAATGCTTATAACAGGCTACAAAAAATGGAAGAGCCTGATTGGCAAAAACCAAAGTATCCAAAAATTAACTACCAAGATTTATATTACTATTCTGCTCCAAAGAGTTTTAAAGATGGACCAAAATCTTTAGATGAAATTGATCCTGAAATTAAAAAAACTTATGACAAATTAGGTATTCCATTAGAAGAACAAAAAAGGTTATCAGGTGTTGCTGTTGATGCCGTATTTGACTCTGTTTCTGTCGCAACAACTTTTAAAGATAAGTTAAGAGAAATTGGTGTTATATTTTGTTCAATATCAGAAGCAACAAGAGAACATCCAGAACTTGTTAAAAAATATTTAGGTTCAGTTATTCCAGTTACAGATCATTTTTTTGCAACATTAAATTCTGCAGTCTTTACAGACGGATCTTTTGTTTACATTCCACCTGGTGTGAGATGTCCAATGGAGCTTTCAACATATTTTAGAATTAACGCTCAAAATACAGGTCAGTTTGAAAGAACACTTATTATTGCAGATAAAGATAGTTATGTATCTTACCTTGAAGGTTGTACGGCACCCATGAGAGATGAAAATCAACTTCATGCTGCAAACGTGGAACTGGTTGCATTAGATGGTGCAGAAATAAAATATTCGACTGTTCAAAATTGGTATCCAGGAGACAAAGAAGGAAAAGGTGGAATTTATAATTTTGTAACAAAAAGAGGAGATTGTAGAGGAAAAAATTCTAAAATCTCATGGACACAAGTTGAAACAGGATCTGCAATTACTTGGAAGTATCCAAGTTGTATTTTAAGAGGTGATAACTCTCAAGGTGAATTTTACTCTGTTGCAATAACAAACAATTTTCAAAAAGCAGATACAGGTACAAAAATGATACACCTTGGAAAAAATACTAAAAGTAAAATTATCTCAAAAGGAATTTCTGCTGGTCAAGCTGATAATACTTATAGAGGTTTAGTTTCAGTTCATCCAAAAGCAACAGGGTCAAAAAACTTTACTCAGTGTGACTCTCTTTTAGTTGGAAACAAATGTGGAGCTCATACCGTACCTTATATTGAAAATAAAAACTCCTCTTCAGAAGTTGAACATGAAGCAACAACTTCAAAAATTAGCGATGATCAATTGTTTTATTGTAGACAAAGAGGTTTAAATCAAGAAGAGGCAGTGAGTTTAATTGTAAACGGTTTTTGTAAAGAAGTATTACAACAATTGCCAATGGAGTTTGCGGTTGAAGCTCAAAAGTTAGTTGGAATTAGTTTGGAAGGAAGTGTTGGTTAATGATTGATATTAAAGATTTAAAAGTAAGTGTTGAAGATAAAGATATTATTAAAGGGCTAAATCTTAAAATTAACAAAGGTGAAGTTCATGCCATCATGGGTCCAAATGGATCTGGAAAAAGCACATTATCTTACGCTTTATCAGGAAAAGAAGGGTACAAGGCAGAAGGAGAGATTAATTATAATGGTGAGAACATATTAGAACTTAATACTGAAGAAAGAGCCCAAAAAGGAATATTTCTAGCATTTCAATACCCAATCGAAATTCCAGGAGTTTTTACAAATAATTTTTTAAGAATTTCACTCAACGCTGTAAGAAAAGCAAAAGGAGAAAAAGAATTAAATGCAGTTGAGTTTTTAAATTTGGTTAAAGAAAAATCTCAAAAACTAAAAATTGATAAAGAAATGTTATCTCGACCACTTAATGTTGGATTTTCTGGTGGTGAAAAAAAGAGAAATGAAATTTTACAAATGTCATTACTTGAGCCGAACTTTATTATTATGGATGAAACTGACTCTGGTCTTGATATTGATGCATTAAAAATCGTATCAAATGGTGTTAATGCAATGAGATCACCTGAACGGTCTTTTTTAATTATTACGCATTACCAAAGATTATTAAATTATATCAAGCCTGATTTTGTCCATGTGTTCTCTGATGGAAAAATAGTTGAGAGTGGTGATTGGAAATTAGCGTTAGAGTTAGAAAACGATGGTTACGCTAAATTTGTAAGTTAAATGAACGATTTAGAAAAACTCAAAAATCATTTTGAAGGATTTAAAAACTTAGAATTCATTAATTCTGAAAGTGTACAATCACGTGTTGATGCATTTGAAAGATTTTGTCAAAAAGGAGTTCCAAGTTTAAAGCAAGAGCATTGGAAATATTCACCTTTATCCAAAGACCTTATTCAGTTTCAAAATTTAAAGTTTTCTTTAAATCAGGACAAATCTTTTAATGACACTCACTTTGAAAAATTTGATCATTATAAAGTTTTGTTAAAAGATGGAGTACTGATTAGTGATGATATTAAAGAAGAAGGTTTAGAAATTACTAAATATAAACAAGATCAATTTTATGAGATTAAAAAAAATCAAATCTTAGATTTTAATAATGCATTCTTTACACCTGGATTTGAAATTAAAGTAGATAGTAATGTAAGTATTAAAAAGCCTATAGTCATTTATAATTATTTTTCAAAAGACTTTGATGGAAACAATATCAACAACAAAAATTTTATTTATCTGGATAAAAATTCAAAAACTGAAATTTATGAAAAAAATATTTTTGAAGATGAAAAAGATTTATTCTTTACTAAAAATTTAGACATTGAATTAGAACAAGATGCTAATTTAGTAAAATATTATTTAAATAGCACAAATAATAATAAAACAATTTATAATTTTATAAGATCAAAGTTAAAACAAAACTCTGAGTTTGAAAAATTTAACTTTTCTCATAATGTGAGTTCTTGCCGTGATGAAATTATTGCAGATTTGAATGGAACAAATGCATTCGTATCATTGAATAACATTCAGCATTTAAGTCAAAAATGTTTTCATGAAATTAAATGGGAAATTAATCATAATGAAGAAAACACGAGAAGTTCTCAGTTTGTAAAATCTGCACTTCATGATGACTCTGTTGCAGCTTTTCAAGGTAAAATTTTTGTCGATTCAAAAGCTCAAAAAACTGACGGGTATCAATTATCAAGAGCATTATTATTATCAGACAGATCAAAATTTTTATCTAAACCTGAATTAGAAATATATGCTGATGATGTAAAATGTTCTCATGGTTCATCTTCTGGAAGCATTGATCAAGAATCTATATTTTATTTAAGATCAAGAGGTATTAATGAACAACAAGCAAAACGTATGATGATTGAGGGTTTTTTAGCCGAAGTGATAAATAAAGTAAAAAATGAGGATGTGAGAAACATTTTTTACAATAAATTAAATGAAATTAATAACGCCTAGAAATGATAGACGTTAAAGACCAGTTTCCAATTTTTGAAAAAAAAATTAAAGGTAAAAATTTAACTTACCTTGATAGCGCAAACTCATCACAAAAACCAAAATCAGTGATTGATAAAATGAATGAGTTTTATTCATTTGAATTTGCAAACGTTGGAAGAGGTATTTATCAGTTAGCATCTAATGCTTCTGAGAAATATGAAGAGACAAGGCAAGAATTAAAAAAATTTATTAACTGTAAAGATGATGGAGAAATTATTTTTACAAAGAACTCAACAGAATCATTAAATTTAATCGCTCATTGTTTTGGAGAAAAATTTATCAATGAAGGAGATGAAATTATATCCACTGAACTTGAACATCACGCAAATTATGTTCCTTGGCACTTTATTAGAAAAAAGAAAAAAGCTGTGATTAAATTTATTCCAGTTGATGATGATGGAAATTTACTGATCGATAAACTTCCAGAATTAATTACTGATAAAACAAAAATTATAGCTGTAACACACATGTCAAATGTAACAGGTACAATTGTTGACATAAAAAAAATTAAAGAAATTGCAGATAAACATAACATTCCAGTTTGTGTTGATGGAACACAAGGTGCTGCTCATTTAAAAACAGATATGCAAGAACTGGGTTGTGATTTTTACGCTTTTTCAGCTCATAAAATGTACGGTCCAACAGGACTAGGTTTGCTTTATGTAAAATATAAATGGTTAGAAGCTTTTGATCCTTTTATCGGAGGTGGCGGTATGATTGATTTTGTTTCAAAAGATGATGTTGCTTACGCAAAAGGGGTTTGGAAATTTGAAGCTGGAACTATGCCAACTGCTGAAGTTGTGGCTTTAAAGGAATCGATTAATTTTATTAATCAGATAGGAAAAGAAAAAATTTGTAAATATGAAGATGAATTAAAGGATTTTGCTGTAGAGACACTTAAAAAAAATAATGCAGTAGAGTTTGTTGGTTCTCCTAAAGAGCAAGGAAGTGTATTTTCATTTAATATTAAAAATATTCACTCTCATGATGTATCCACTATATTTGATCAGGAGGGCGTAGCAGTTAGGGGAGGACATCATTGCTGTCAAATTTTACATGATAGATTAGATGTAAATTCATCAGTTCGAGTATCATTTGGAGTTTATAATAATAAAGATGACATTTTAGTTTTAGATGAGGCTATTAAAAAATGTCAGAAGATTTTTGGTTAAATGAGTGAGATTGGAATTTATCAGCAGACCATTTTAGAACACAGTAAAAATCCACTTAATTTTAAATCTCTAAAAACTTGTACCCACCAAGCTAACGGTAACAATCCTTTGTGTGGAGACAAGGTTGAAATTTTTACAAATATTAAGAATGATATTAATGATGAAATTTGTTTTCAAGGAGCGGGGTGTGCAATTTCAATTGCATCAGCTTCTATTCTAACAAAAGTTTTAAATAAAAAGTCAGTACAAGACTCAAAAAATATCTTAGAAAATTTTATTAAAATGGTTGAAAATAAAGAGTTTAATTTTGATTTATTAAATAATGAGGAAAAAACATTATTAATGACTTTTTCTGAATTACAAAAATTTCCTATGCGCTCAAAATGTGCAACGATGAGTTGGTCTACCTTTAATGCAGCTTTGAATCGTGATAATTATAATACAGAGGTCAAAGTATGAATGAGCAAGATACAAAATTAATGGATAAAATTGTTGAGAAATTAAAAACAGTTTATGATCCAGAAATTCCAGTTGATATTTATGAGCTCGGTTTAATTTATGATGTTAAAATCGATGGAAAAAAAGCTTCACTTGATATGACATTAACCAGTCCGCATTGTCCAGTTGCTGAAACTTTACCAATGCAAGTAAGACGAACTATTGAAGAAATTGATGAGCTTGAAGAAGTAGAAGTTAAAATTGTTTGGGAACCACCTTGGGATAAAACTAAAATGTCAGAGGCTGCAAGATTGGAATTAGGCTTATGAGTTCAATATTAACATTTTCAGATCAAGCAAAAACAAGACTTAAAGAAATCATGAGTTCTGATGAATATAAAAATGCTTTAGGTTTACGTATATCAGTTAAATCAGGAGGTTGTGCTGGAATGACTTATGATATGAATTATGTTGAACAACTTGTTGACGGGGATGAAAAAATTGAAGTTGAAGGCGTAAATGTTTTTATTGATCCTAAAGCAATTATGTATCTCCTTGGTACTGAAATGGATTACAAAGTCGATAAATTTACATCATCATTTGTGTTTAATAATCCAAATGAAACTGAACGATGTGGATGCGGTGAGTCTTTTAAAATTTAAATTGTTCCGCTAAGTTTCTTTCTTTTAAGCCAAACTTTTTATTATAAAGCAAAATAAATTTTTTATTTTTATTCAGTTTAATCTCTACAGTTTTTATATGTTTAACTTCAATATTATCAGCAACTGCATTAACTGGTCTTTTTTTAGAATCTAGATTTTTAATAATAATTTTTGACTGATTAGATACAATTGCACCCCTCCAACCTCTTGGATTAAAAGGACTAATAGGTGTGACCGCTAAATACTGACTATCTAAATTTAAAATAGGCCCTTTTGCAGATAAATTATATGCCGTACTTCCTGCAGGCGTTGCCACTAACACACCGTCACCAACAAGCTCTTTAATTCTTTTTTTCTTATCAAGTTGAATTTCTAATTTAGTGGTTTGCCTACTGTGTCTAAAAATGGATACTTCATTTATGGCTATTATTTTTTTAATTGAATTTTGAGTTTTTATTTTTGCTTCCAGTGGATACAAACTTATTGACGATGTTTTTTTTATTTTTGAAATAATATTTCCAGCGCCATGTTTATTTAAAAGAAAACCTCTGTTACCCGTATTCACTCCATAAAAGGGCTTATTGTATTTTTGAAGTTTCTTTAAGCTATGGAGCATAAAACCATCTCCACCAATGACGACAATATAGTCACAGGCAGCAGCAGTAGAATTTGAATGAGATTTTATTAATGATTGTCTGACTTTTTCAGCTTTTTTAGTTTTATCAGCAATTATATGTAAATTTATTGACTTCATTATTGGTATCAAAATTTGTTATAACATATTCGAATTAAAAATATGAAATCATTTAAACAGGCATTTGAAAGCTTTTGCAAAAAAAACAGCATTAAAAAAAACAACGAACAGCTTGATTTAGTTGAAAAATTTGAAGAATTCGATGCCATTATAAAGCAAGATAAAACACTGTTAAAAAAATTATTTTCAAAAGCACCTGCTCAGCTTGGTTATTATATCCATGGCGATGTTGGAGTGGGTAAGACCATGATCTGTAATGAGTTTTACCAGTACTTAGATATTAAAAAGAAAAAAACTCATTTTAATAAATTTATGATTGAAGTGCATGATTACCTTCAACAAAACCAAAAAAATGATAAAGCTGAAAATTTACTCACTCAATATGCAAGAGCATTAAAAGAAAAAATAGATTTTCTATATTTTGACGAGTTCCAAGTCACCAATATCGTTGACGCCATGATTTTAGGAAAGTTATTTGAAAGTTTATTTGATGAAAAAATATTTATCTTAATTACTTCGAATATAAAAATTAATGATCTTTATAAAGATGGATTACAAAGAGAACAATTTTTACCTTTTTTAAAAGTGATTAAAGAAAAAATTCACGAGTATGAACTTAAAGGCGACGTTGATTTTAGAAAACAAGATGTCACAAAAATTAACCGTTTCTTTTACCCAAATGATAAAAAAGCTTTATCAAGTATTAATCAATTATTTAGAAAACTTACAAAGGATAGAAAGAAACTACAAAAAGAAATTATTATTAGAGGAAGAAAGTTTCCACTTGAACAATTTTATGATGGTGTAGCAAGGTTTGATTTTAAAGAACTATGTGATCAAAACCTTGGTGCAGAAGACTATATTGAGATTGCAAAATTTTGTAAATTTATCATCATTGAAAACATTCCAAATTTTCATGAAGGAATTGCAAATCAACAGCAACGTTTCATTACTTTAATTGACGTCTTTTATGAAAACAGAATAAAATTAATGGTAAGTTCAAAAACTTCATTAGAAGATATCAGTTCTGCCAGTGCATTAGAGTTTGTTTTTAAAAGAACTAAAAGTAGATTATATGAGCTTACCTCACCAATGGTGACCTAATTTATTTTGTAATTTGGTTTATAAAATTATCTATTGGGTTTCCTCTTTTTAACTTAATTAAATTTTCAATTTTATGATTAAGTAAAACTCTTGTTTGAAATACATTTTCAATTATTCTTTCAATTTTAAAACCCATCTCTTGATTATCTTCAACTAACCAACAACAATCCTGATCGGCATAATACTTTGCATTGTGATATTGATGATTATCTAAAGAATTTTTTAATGGTACAGCAATAAAAGGTTTGTTTACACTTGCAAGTTCAGACAAAGTTGATGAACCTGATCTACAAATAACAATATCTGCTTTTTTAACAAAATCTTCAATCTGATTAGAAAAGGTAAATAACATAAAGCTAAACCCGAGTTTTTTTTCATTAATCTGAGAGGCTTTGATATTATTTTCATAATAACTGCCAACTTTTTTTATTTGATCTTCTTGAACTTGTTGACTCAAAGAAAGTTTCACATTTTTCTTTGCCAAAGAAAGAAATTTTTCTGGTAGTTTTTCACCAAATACTTTTGCACCCTGGCTACCACCTAATATTAATATATTTAATGCCTCATCTTCTTTTGATGTTTTTCCGTAAAATAATCCTTCTTCATTAATTTTATTAAATTGTGACCTAACAAGCTGGCCTACATAAACCATTTTGTCGTTAAACTTTTCTGGAAATGAGGAAATAAGCTCATATCCAGTCAATAATTTATAACAATGAGGTAAAAATAATTGGTTCACTCTACCTAAAACAGAATTGGTTTCATAAAGAAAAAACTTAATTTTTAAAAATCTTGCGATCATTAATACTGGAAACGAAACATAGCCACCTGATCCAACCACGATATTTGGTTTATAAAAAAGAATGATAAAAAAACTTTTAATCATTGAAATAAAAATAATAAATGCTGATTTTATAAAATGTATAAAGCCTTTTTTTCGGTAAGGACTTTCTGCTGGTATAATTGTTAAATCATCAATCTGATCTAAATATTTTATTGCTCTACTATCTGTAATAATTTTAACTTTGTGATTTTTTTTTAATTCTTCATAGAGTGCAATCATTGGAAAGATATGCCCACCAGTACCACCTGTACAAAGAATAATTTTTTTCATATTAATATTTTTTGAATATTGTTTCTGGCAACATTATGTTGATTATTTAGCCAGTTTAATCAAGAAATCTAATAAATTACTCAATCCACTTTGGCGTTGAGCAGTCAGAAGCTCCATAATACCAAGGGGTTTAAAGTCTTCTTTAGATAATTTTGAAATTTCTTCAGCGGATTGATTATTTAAAATATCAATTACAAATTTAGTTGTCCCTTTTGTAATAAAAGCATCTGCATCAAATTGATATTTCATATTTCCATTATCTTTTTTCCCTATAACCCAAAGATTAGATGCGCATCCAAATATTTTATTTTGATCAACTTTATATTTATCTTCCAAAGCGCCAGCTTCTTTAGCAAGATCAATTAAATACTGAAGTCGATCTGTCCCTTCTAATACAGAAATTTCATCACCCTTTGCTTTAATTAAATCTTTAATCATGAATAGCTTTTATGACAGCATTAAAGGGTAGTGCAATACACTCTTTTCTAGTTTTGTGATCTTTATGAGTTAAAAAATCTAAATCTTTAATTTGTATTGGTAAATCTCCTGTCTCACCATTAAGTTTTTTTTTGATTGCATCAAGAACTTTTTCTAACCCGAGTTTATGCATTTTAGCTAAATGATTAGCAAGAATAGCTGCTGAGGCTTGAGTAAAGATACAAGATTGAGTCTCAAATCTCATTTCATTGATATCTTTATTTACCTCAACTGCAATTTCATCACCACAAACTTTATTTTTTGACTTTGCTTTTAAAGGAAATTTATTTTCTAAACCAAAACTTTCTGTGTTTGCTGCAATTTGAATAATTTTTTTTTCATTCATGGTTATTCTTTATGAATTGTTATAGATTAAAGTATTATTAATTAAAATATATGAATTTTAGTATTTTATCAGATCCATCAAATTTAAAAATAGTTAGGGATCACCTTAAATCTTTTATTAAAGAAAAAGGATTTCAAAGAGTAGACCAGGACAGTGTTATTCTTGCAACGGATGAAGCCGTTCAAAACGTTATGAGGTATGCATATAATTTAGAAAAAGATAAAAAAATTGATGTCACTTTTGAGGTTAAAGATCCAAATTTAATTATTCAAATTAGAGATTACGGTAAACAGGTTCCAATTGAACAAATTCAACCAAGAGAACTCGATGATGTAAAACCAGGAGGACTTGGTGTTCATTTTATTAGAAATATTTGTGAAAAAGTTGATTATCAACATATGGATGAAGGTGGTGGAACCAAGCTTACCTTAACGTTTTAATTATTCTTGCTTTAAAACCCTAGGTTCAGAACACTGCATGAAATAGTTTTTACCTTGAATTGCTGATTGCAAAACAGTGACTTCTTTTTTTCCAATATCAAAGGTCACTGTTGTTTTAAAGTCATTTAACGTTCCTTTAGCTTCTAAAAAGCTTGGAGTTTCTTTTTTAATTTCAAATTTAACTTTAGTTTTTTTGCTATCCTGTTCATATAAAACGATAGCTTTTCTCTTAAAGGAATAAACCCATTTTGTTGTTCCTTTTTTATTTGAACAATCTATTCCATAAATATTAGCAAAAGATTGATTGCTAAATAAAAGTATTGTTATTAAGATAAGAATTAATGAACAAAAGAGATTTAAAAATTTTTGCATTAGCTTTTTTTGCATTTTTATTTGCAAGTTTTATTTATAATAACTTTAGCACAGAAACAGTTGCCAAAGGAATAACATTTAAAGAAATTAAAGTAAAAATTATTGGCAATGTTCAGTTAGACTTAGATTGTAACGGAACAGTTTTGCCAAAGGGAACTAAAGATAATCGGGGCAGGGGAGAAAATACAAAAAATCAATGCAAAGGAACTGGAACCTTTACAGCTGAATTTCCTCAACAACGTTTTGTTGAAAAACCTGATTTGCCAAAATAATTATTCAACCAAGCCTTTTTGTTTAAGGCCCTCTAAACATTTTTCCATCGTAAACATTCCATCTTTAGCGGATGTTTGAAGTGTTGATGGAATTTGTTCAACTTTTCCTTCACGGATTAAATTTCTTATTGCAGGTGTCCCAGTCATAATTTCATGACAACCAATTCTTCCACCACCTTTTCTTTTTAATAACTGTTGAGACATTACTAGTCTAATAGACCCTGCAAGCATTGTTTGCGCTTGTGTTTTTTGTGCAGCGGGAAATACATCTAATATCCTTGTAATGGTTGATCCTGCATTACTAGCGTGAAGCGTTCCAAAAACTAAGTGACCTGTTTCAGCAGCAGTCAGTGCTAGAGAAATAGTTTCCAAATCCCTCATCTCACCCACAAGAATAACATCAGGATCTTGTCTTAGTGCAGACTTTAGTGCTCGTGCAAAGCTTCCAGTATCTTTTCCAACTTCCCTTTGTGAAATAATACTTTTTTTTGCAGGGTGAACAAATTCTATCGGATCTTCAATGGTAATAATATTTTCTGCTCGGTTTGAATTGATTTGATCAATCATTGCAGCAAGCGATGTTGATTTACCAGATCCAGTTTGACCGGTAACTAAAACCAAACCTGTTTTATGAGTAATGGCAACGTGTGCCGCTTCTGGTAATCCAAGTTTATTGATATCAGGAATTTCAGTTACAATTTTTCTAAGCACCATACTTGGTCCATAAGAACAATAATAACCGTTGGCACGAAATCTTTGTCCATCAACAACAATTGCAAAATCCAAATCCCCATTGTTGATCAAGTAATCAAATTGAGATTTATCTAACGCTTTTTTCCAATAACTTTCTAAATCTTCTCTTCTAATTACATTTTCATTAAAAACTTTTATTTCACCGTTTTCTCTAATCGCAATGGGTTGATTCGATCTGATGTGAATATCCGATAAGTCGTATTGCTTAGGTAAGTCCCGAAGTAAGTCTTCTAACATGACAGTCTAAAACCTTTGATTAACAACATTAATTTGAGTCTCAAGAATCTAGCATTACCAACAAAAGCATTGAAAATAAACACTAATTAACTAATGTTACATTTACAACGCATAGTTGATTTGTTTTTAAATAGAGATGGCTAACATAACAGAACTATTAAATAAGAATTTAGAACCTATTTTTCAAAAATTAGGAAAAATCTCTTTAAATGGAGAAAAAATTTTAGGCGTTGCGTTTAAAGATAACGAAATTCAATTAATCGAACTTGTTTATAAGAAAAAAACTTGGCAAGTTAAAGACTACACTTACCAACAAATTGCTGGGATTGGAAAAGATCAAGATATTTATTCAGCATCAACTTATTTAAGCGATCAAGTTAAAAACTGTTTAGATTCTATTGATACAAAGACCAAAGATGTTGCGATTACTTTAGGCAGGTTAAGTTCAACAATTTATAATCTTCAAATTCCACTTATGGATCCAAAAGATTTAGCAGAAACTGTTAGTCTTGGTGGGTTTTGGGAACAGTTTGATGAAACACCTGAAAGTTTAGAAGAACTTGAAACTAGTTATCAAATCATTTCATCTAATGAAGAGTTAGGCGTGATGAATGTAACTTTGGTTACAATTGAAAAAAAACTAGTCGAAGCTTATGTTAACATTTTTAGATTAGCAGGATTAAATCCAATTATCATTGATATTAATCCAGCTTCACAAATAAATGCATTATATGCTTCACTTGGAAAAGAAGGGTTTGATAGCCCGGTTGCTATATTTAATTACAGTAAAGATAATAGTTATTTAACGGTTGCATCTAATAAAGGTTTAAACATTTCAGATATTAATATCGTTGAAGCAGATCAAGTTCTTTTAGATACCATTGAAGAAGTTGATGATGTGACAACAGAATTTTGGGATGAGATTTTTGATCGCCTTGCATCACAAATCAAACAAGGTTTAGTTGAGTTTGAAACTCAGCATGAGTGTGAACCAATATCTTTAATCAATGTTGTAACTGATAAATCTAAAACAAAAAATTTATTTACAGGACTAGAAAAACAACTTGGTGAAGTTGTGATTAAAACTTATGATCCAGAAGAGAGTATTACATTTGGAGATGATGAAAAAAAATATCTTGATGCACTTCCAAATAAGTCAAAAACGATAAATTGCATTGGAGCAGGTTTAAGAAAGTTAAATGCATACAATGTAACAAATGAAAATCAGATGTATGATTTTAATTTGTTGCCACGCGCTGAACAATTAAAAGTTAATAGGAAAGCCAATTCATTTTCTAAATATTGTTTTTTCATGAGTTTTTTAATATTCTTTTTTGGTGGCATCCATTTAGTTGCTGGAAGTCTTTTTAAAATTTTAGATAATTCTTCAGAAATTTCTAAACTTGCAGGTATTACAAAAGATGTTCAGTCTAAAGAGCAGCTCATTCAAGCGTATCAAGGTAAAGTTGGAAAAATTAGCGGACAAGTTACAACATCAAATTACTTTGGGGAAAATAAAAAAACAACCGCCGAGCTTATTGCTTCTTTAGCAACAAGTGTTCCAAAAAATGTCAGATTAACTAAGTTTGAAATTAGTGACAAAAGACAAGTTGAGATAGACGGAGTAGCTAAAGATGATCAGTCAATTATTCAAATGATTGATAAATTTTCCGAAGCTGAAATTGTAAAGGAAGCAAAATTAAACAATGTAGTAAATTTTACTGAACAAGACAAAAAACAACTTTATAGTGAAAAAGGAAAACCTACACCAAAAACTTTTCCAAACGAGGACATTACAAAAAAGTTCAATGCCACTATCGCAATGGCGCCTATTGAAGGTGAAAAATTTGATAATTTTAAAGTGCTCGACAAAATTATGAAAAAGAAAAGATAAAAAATGACTAGAATTTTATTTACATTTGCTTTGTTTATCATGATTTCAAATAAACCTTTAATTGCGAATACTGAGGATCCTTTTACCAGAAGTCTTGGTGATGGCAGTGAACTAGTAAAAGAAGTTGAAAAAGAAACAAAAGAAACCGTTGGAACAACTGAAAACACAAACCCCCAAACAGATGATCCGGTTACTCAAGTTCAAGCTCCTCAACCGCAGATGCAACAACCTGTAATGCAAACGTCCTCAGATAAAATTGATCCGATTGGAAATATTTTAGCACCTGACCCATTAATTGCTTATGAGCTTATTGATTATACGCTCAAAGGAACAGCGCTTAATACAACAGGCAACTTAGATATGGTTGCATTTAACCGTGAAGGCTCAGCTCAAAAAGTTGACTACGGTAATATTAAAACAACTCATATCGTTAATCAAAACGATACAATCGAGAGTATTGCAAGGCAGTACGGATATGCCCCTGAAGAGTTGAAAATTGCAAATTCAATTATCCCTGGTTCTAAATTAATTATGGGAACAAGAATTACCCTTCCAGCAAGAGTGCATAAAGTTCAGAAGGGTCAATCTTTAGAAATGATTTCTGAAATTTACAACTTAGATTTAAAAGATTTAATCGGCTTTAATAATTTAATGCCAGGTGATGAACTTAAACTTGGTGAAAAATTGCTACTTCCTTTCTATGTTTATAGAACAGCGACAGAAGAAACGATCGAACAAATTGCACAAAAATTTAGAAGAACAAAAGAAGAAGTTTTAAAAATAAATAATCTTTCTAGAAATGATAAATTAAACAAAGATCAGTATGTGAAAATACCAATTTTCGTAAATCCTGTTTTAAATGTTGAGGTGATGAAAACAAAAAGGGGATTATTAAATTACACTATTAACCCAAAAAATTTAGCTATTATCGAAATTCGAGGAAAACAATTTATGGTTAGAGAAGGTGATAAGCTTGGAAAGAATGATGGCAAGATTGTTAAAATTACAAACCGTGAAATGAAAGTTTTAGAAAATTATGAAGAGTTTTCTTTTCAAATTAATGCGCCGATCGTAAGACAGGTTGCTTCAATACCTCAGGCACCAACCACGCCATCACCCGCAGGTACAGCAACTCCCTCAGCCGGTGGGATACCTGCTGAACCTGGAAGCGAAGGATCACCTGCAGCCCAAACACCTGTAGCTCAAGAGCAAGCATCAAGTGAAGAAAATTCAATTACAAATGTAGAGGATTTATTTAAGTAATGAAAAAAATTTTAGTTTTAACATTATCGTTATTTTTAATTTTCACAGCATCATGTGGCAAGAAAAGACCGGACATGGCTTATAAAAGTAAAGACAAAGTCACTAAGCAAGATATAGAAAATTTTGATGTTAAAAAATCAATTACAGAATTAAAGAAAAATTCTGATCAATTTGCCAAAGATGCAAAATCCTTTAAATCGGTAACAAAAAAAAGTTCAAGAAGAGTTTCTTTGGATCAGCCTATTGCAACTGAAGCATCGCTAGGCCCAAAAGATATCATTGATTTAAATTTGCCAATTCAAACCTTAGAAACTGTACCAATAACACTTAAATTTGACTCTATAAATATAAGGTCAGCGCTTAAATTGTTTTCTAGTATTGTTAAAAGAAATTTAATTATAGGTGATGAAGTTACTGGAACCATTACAGTTGATTTTCAAGATATTAAATGGGGATCAGCGGTTTATGCAATTTTAGAAATGAATAACCTTGTGATGTTACATGATCAATCATCTGGGATGCTTAGAGTTCATACTAAAAAGAAATTTATAGAATTAGAAAAACAAAAAATTGATAATACCAATACAATTAATCAAAACCTTCAGTCACTTGGAAATGACAGTGCATCAACCGCTCCCGCAAACACAGCAACAGATGCTGGCAATGCTCAGAGTGAAGTTGCAGAAGAAACAAAAACTGAAATTTTTAAAGTTTTCAACCAAACATCTAATGACTTAGTGGCCAGTATTAATGCTGTTATTGACGGAATGACAGTTACTAATGATCAAATTAATAACCAGCTCATTATTACTGGAACAAAACAACAATTAGACCGAACTGAAAAACTACTGGATAAAATTGATATTGAAAAAAAATCAGTCATGATTGAAGCGTTTATTGTAAATGCAGAAGATGGTTTTACACAAAAATTTGATGCTAATTTAGAGGCTGTGAGTGATGCTGGTGGTAACTGGAGAGCTGGTGGTCAAGATGGTATTGGAACTATGGTTGGAGCTGCAAATCCACAGGGAAATAATCTTCAAGTGGGTACACCGAGCGCTGGTGCTGATACGGATATTACAGCACCAACATTACAAGGGGGTGTTTTTATTTTAGCAAGACTTGGTAGAGCAAGATTGGGTGCAACGATTGCTGCATCAGTTTCTGATACGAACTCTGAAACCATATCCAATCCTAAAATTTTTGCAATTGATGGAGAGCAAGCAACAATTAGCCAAGGTACTCAACAAGTAAGATCTGTTCCGGCATCCGGAGGAGATGCGGGTGGATTTGAGACATTAGATTTTACTTTAAACTTTGCGGTTACACCTACAATCATTGGTGACAAGGTTAGATTGCAAATTACTTTAGCTAATGACTCGCTTGGATCAGGTGGAACAGACTCAAATACTCCAAAAAATACTGAAAACGTAACCTCTACAGTGGTATTAAATTCTGGAGATGTTGCGGTTCTTGGTGGGGTATATAAAAATACGAAGCAAGACGATATTATTTTTGTTCCTTTGTTACATAGAATACCAATTTTAGGTGAGTTTTTTAAAACTAAAACTAAAAACGATACCAAGTCTCAGCTGTTAATATTTGTGACCGCAAATATTGTATAAATTGGCCAAACCTTTATATTCTGTTTATGCCATCGATTTCACCAGAGATTAGTTTAAAAGTAACAAATCTTTTAAAAACCATGGGAAAATTATCTGAACCCATGATTGCTGAAGCAAAAAAAAAATATGATGGTAATGGAAAAGCGCCACTTGGTATTTTGCATTACTTAATCGAAGGCAAAAAAGTTACCGAGGATGATATTGTTGCCGCCATTTCTAGAAACTATGCCCTTAGAAAAATTCATTTAACTGAGCAAACGGTAAAAAAAGAAGCTCTAGCAAAGCTTCCAAAGGAGTTTATCCAACAAAATGAAATCATTCCCTTTGATCTAGTTGGTAAAATATTAAAAGTTGCAATTTTTGATCCAACAAAATCAACATTAGCAAGCAAAATGAAAAGTATGACAGGGTGTAATATTGAGATTTATGTTGCTAAACCCTCGAACATTGAAAACGCAAAAAAATTTAAAGTAGTTGTTGAAGCTTTAAAATCATCAGGGGGTGGGGAACAAACTGCAGCTAAGCCAAAGCCCATGGCTCAAGGAATTAAAATTCCAGGCGCTAAAGGGGCTAAACCTGGTGAAGGTGACGTGGTTTCATTTGTTGATGCAATACTATTAGAAGCATTTCACTCTGGCACATCTGATATTCATATTGAACCTTACCGAAGGGGTGAAGCTAGACTTCGTTTTAGAAAAGATGGTGTTTTACAAGAGCAAACTCAATTTACTAGTTTTTTAATGGAAAATTATAACGCTATTATTACTCGTTTAAAAATTATGGCGGGGTGTGATATTTCCGAAAGACGTTTACCCCAAGACGGTAAATTGCAATTTAAAAATCCAAAACCAAAAAGTGCAGATGATGAAGATATTGATGTCAGGTTTTCATGTTTACCTGCTAAAGAGGGTGAACGTGTGGTTATGCGTTTGCTTGCAGCTGGCCCAGACCTTGGATTAGAACAAATTGGATTAGATCCTGAAGATTACAAAAATTTAGTCACAGCAATAACAGCGCCCCAAGGAATGGTTTTGGTAACCGGCCCAACAGGAAGTGGTAAAAGTACAACTCTTTATGGCTGTATAAAAAAAATTAACAGTCCAGGAAAAAACATTATGACCGCAGAAGATCCTGTTGAATTTTATTTAAAAGGTGTGGGTCAAGTTCAAGCAAATGAAGAAATAGGTTTAACTTTTGAAAACATATTAAAATCTTTTTTAAGACAAGATCCCGAGGTGATACTCGTTGGAGAGATCAGGGATAAAAATACTGTAAACATTGCAATTAAGGCTGCACTTACAGGGCACTTACTTTTAAGTACGCTACACACGAATGATGCTGTTTCCACAGTTGTTAGATTAACAAATATGGGCGTGCCAAACTTTATGGTGGCTTCAGCTTTAACTTTAATTGTTGCGCAACGTCTTGCACGTAAATCATGCCAGAGCTGTCTTATCGAAGATGATCAAGCAACGGAACCTAGTTTGCTAAAACTTGGTTTTAAACAAGAAGAGCTATCTACGTTTAAAGCTAAAAAAGGCGGAGGCTGCGGTGAGTGTGGCAACACAGGTTATAAAGGACGACAAGGTATTTATGAAGTTTTAAAAAAAACTCCTGAATTGGAGTCGGCTATATTAAGAGATGCAAGAGGAGACGAGTTGCTAGAAGTTGCAAAAAAAGGTGGATTTAAAACGATGCAAGATATTGGTCGAGGTTTTATTAAAAGCGGTGTTATAGATATCCATGAATATTCTAGAATATTGGTTACGTAATTTATGGCTACATTTGCATATTCAGGCGTTCAAGCAGGAAAAAGGATTAATGGAGAAATTAACGCCTCAGATCCAAAAGCAGCATCTTTAGCTCTTAGACAAAAAAAAATTATCGTTACAGGAATTAAAAAAGCTTCAGCTCAAAAAAAAGAAGTTAATCAAATTGAAGACATTCCAGTTAGTAACGCTCCCATTATTTTTAAAGGCGGTCAGATTTATTTAAACTTTGGACCCTGGGCAACAGTTCCTGCAAAAGAACTGCTTCAATTTACAAAAAAAGTGTCAACGATGATTAAAGCAGGTCTTCCTATTTTAGAGTCTATTATGATGATTAGAGACCAAACGGCTCATATGAAAATGAAGATGACAGCACATAATATTGTGAAAGACTTAAATTCAGGAATGAATTTAACTGATGCATTTAAAAAACATCCAAAAATATTTGATAACATTTATATCAATATGATTTCTGCCGGTGAAGCCAGTGGTAAATTAGATGAATTTTTAATCAAGTTAGTTGAATTGTTAGAAAAAAATCAAAAAATAAAATCTGGAATTAAAAGCGCTCTGTTTTACCCTATTATGCTTTTAACTGTGGCAACAACCATTACCATATTCATGCTATGGAAAGTGGTCCCTGTCTTCGAGAAGATGTATGCCAATATGGGTGTAAAATTACCGGGTCCAACACTGATTATTGTAGACGCAAGTCGGTTTATTGCAGATGGTGGAAATATCATGAGAATAGCAATCACTATTTTTGTTTTCAGATTTATTTACAAATTTTTATACAATAACATCGAAGGTTTTAGGCATATGATGCATAAACGTTTTTTAAAATTTCCCTTGTTTGGAGACTTGATTATTAAGTCTACTGTTTCAAGAATGTGTATGATTATGGAAAACCTTACACGAGCTGGGGTAAGCATTATAGAAACTTTAAGAATTGCTCAAACAGTTACAACCAATTTAGTTTTTGCTTATGCTATAGAGAGAATTTCAAAAAAAATTGTAACCGGACAAACCTTGTCTGAGCTTTTAAAAAATGAAACACATGTATTTCCACTCGCACTATCTCAATTAACAGCAGTTGGTGAAAAAACAGGTAATATGGAAGAAATGTTTAAATCTATTGCTGTATATTATGAAGAAGAATTTGACGGTGTTGTTGCAGCCTTATCATCAATCATTGAGCCTTTAATGATTGTTGTTATTGGTGCAATTATTGGATTGTTGATGGTCGCTTTATATTTACCGATATTCAGTGTAGGTCAAGCGGTAGGTTAAAAATATTTTTTTATCCCTAAAATAACTTGTTCTTCAATAATTTCAGTTTCAGTGGCTGGTCTAAAATTACCTTTGTTAGCTTCAGCTTTTCCGTAATTTGTTCTGACCCATGAAAGATTAATATAATTTTCGCCTGTTAACCTAGCTTCTAATCCAAAACCGAATTTGTGTGAAAAATCATAAACGCCCGCTCCAGGAGTATCAGTTGATGTGCCTACACCAGGTCCAGGAGCTGGTGCATCATAATAGGTAATATCATTGGTTTCCAAATGAGATAAACCTGCTCCTAAAATACCTTTAACTTTAAACCAATTTTTTACTGGTATAATGTAGTTATATTCAAGTAAAAGATTTTGAATCTCAAGATCCCTAAAAATATAATTATAATTTGTGGGTGGTGTACCTGGTGATGCAAAATTATTTTGTCTCCACTGCGTATCTTTATCTTCAAAGGATATTGCTAATGAGTGATTTTTATTAAATTCTAAACCCAGGGCAATTCCATAATTTTCTTCTTCTTCAGTAAAGATTTTTGATCCCGATGGAAACCTAGCATCTGCTAACGGCTGATTATCTTGATTATCACCCGTACTAAAAATAGGGTTTATGTATCTTAACTCTCCAAAGTAACGATTATCCGCATAGCTTAGTTTTGAAAGTGATAAACAAATGATAAGCAATAATAATTTTAATCTCATATCGTATATGTTTACTTATTTTTATCTAATATAAAAGATACAACAATTGAAATTAAAGCTGCTCCAAGTCCAGTTGTAACTGCTTCAGTATAGTGAGCTCCAAAATGTGTTGGATGAGTAAAATAATCAATCACTCCAGTGGCTAAAAAAACATATCCTGCTAAAAAATATTTATTTTGAATCAGTTTTGACGTGAGAAGCGTCACTAACGCAAAACCTCCAGCGCATACCAAACCTACTTTTGAAGCAATAATAAAATGCTTCATGGATATTAGTAAGATCTTACCAGAAACCATATTGACCATACAAGAAAAGGTGACCATGAGATAAACACGCAAGAAAAACTTAGTTTTTAAAATCGGCCAATTCATTGTAAATACATTACTATAAAGAAGATGAATCGCAATGGTTTTAGTATACTCGAGTTATTAGTTGTAATTGCAGTGGCATCCATCGTGGTTGGAATAGGTCTACCAGCAATAAATAATTTTGGTGTGAGTGAAAATTATCAAGGTGATATTTCAATTGTTAGATCACAATTTAATTTAGTACGTCAGATGGCTATGGAAGATGGAAATGCGTACCGTATTAAAATTGTAAATAATGACAGTGATAACACGGCAGAATTAGAAGTTTATAAAGATGAGAGTTTAAACCGTTTTAATACTGAGTTTCACAAAAGCTCATCACCACCTTGTTCTAGTTTTTCAGGTGTTGGTAACAACGGTGCAAAAGTTGATGATCTCACAAAGGAATTAGAACATTTTGTAATTAAAAAATGCACATCACTTACTGGAAATTGTACGGCTGTTTCTGATGCAAATAATTATTTTTGTATTTTACCAAACGCAACTATGCCTGAGAATGCAAGAGGGTCCATTACAGCTTCAAATCGAGCTGGAGGAAAATCAGATTTTTTAAATGTCTACTCATCAGGCTTTTTTAACATTGGGAGTCGAATTGATTAAAAATAAATTTAAAAAACAAAAAGGATTATCGATTGTAGAGGCTATTACCGCCTCAACGATACTTGCAATTTCAGTTGTAGTTTTTATGACGCTCCAGTCAGAACAAGAGAAAAGATTCACTCTTCTTAGAAAATTTGACAAAGCTGCTTATGCAGTTGATTTAATATTTGAGGAACTCAATGCAGTTTATGCTCCAAAACCAAATCAATATGGAGATCCCGTTGTTTTTCAAAACACCAACCCTTCAGGAGGTTCAACTCAATCAATCGTCATTAGTGCACTGACATCATTGCCTGAGGTGGGTGATCGCTTTGTAATTGCAGGAGTTCCAGGAACATATGAAATTACAGCTAATACTGCACTTACAAATACAAGATCAACTTTGACAGTAAAACGATCAGATGTTCCAAATACTTTACCAAATTTAAGCTTGGCTACCAATGCGGTAGCTAATGCAAAGCTAACTTTTACTTTAAATGCCAATGGATCTTTAGAACCTTATGATGATTTGGATTTATTAAAATATCAAGACAACACCTACAAGGCGACTTTATCATCTGATATTGTGACCAATTTAGAAAAGTGGGGTGACTTACTTAACAACCATCTTGGTCGTGCACTGAGTGGAGATAAAAGATTATTAGAAGTTGATGACGTTACCGTTAATATTCCGGTTGATGATAATAATGATGGGGTCACAGATCAGATTAGTGGGGTCGATCAATTTACATCTGTTACTAAAACCCAAGTTACCATCACGATTAAACAAGATACGGTTACAGAAATTTTTAGGAGACATTTTACCAATGGTTCTTAATAAAAGTAAAAAATATCAAAGTGGTATGTCCTTAGCCGAGGCATTGATGGCAGTTGTGATTTCTACGATTGTTATGGGAACCGCTTATTTTATTTACAACAACTTCCAACAAACGTTTGTCAGACAACTCAATCACAGTGTCATCAAACAAGAAGTAAGGTTTGCAATTCATTCACTGCAACTCGATTTAAAAACTGCAGGATATAAACATATTGATGCCTCAACTGAAATAACAGATGCAAATGCTATTAGATTATTCGATACATCCAACAATGCGGTCACGGATGGAAATGATGCAGATAGGGTATCTGCTTGTTTTGATCATGAAAATAATGATGGAACCATTCAGAGAAAAATTGTTGAATATGAAATTGGAACTGAACAATCAGGTGATACAGAAAAGACAGTATTAAAAAAAAGAATTTATGACTCGGATAATTGTACATTAAATAATGATGATACCATGCCATTATCTTGGGAACCTGTAGCTAAACACTTTAAAAAATTTAAAATACAAAAGAAAAATAATATTTTAAATTTTGATATTGAACTTGAAGATCCAGGTGACAAAATCATTGAAAAATATAACGCTGCCGCGTTTATGAGGAATGTGAGTTATTGATGAATAATAATGAAAAAGGTTTTGTTTTAGTATTTGTCATTGCTGTTGTCGCTGCGCTGTCTTTAATGACAGCTTCAATGAATTTTTATTATGACAATGCGTTAAAATCGACGACAAGAAATAGCGTTTATCAGCAAGTTAAACTTGCATCAGAATCTGGAGTTCAAGCGGCTAAAAATTGGTTACTGACTGAAATGAATAAGGATCAATTTTCTTTGCTTGATATTCAAAACACCTCTCACATTGATAATTCTAACAACCAATGTTTAAATCGTCATGGTTATACTGATAACACAAAAGATATTCATTTTACAAAATGGATTAAAGGAAATTTAGGAACCGACTCTAAATTTGCAGGAATTCAATATGAAGTCTTTATCCAACGATATGCGGATAATATTCGGTCATTATATTTTGGAGGATTTGGTCCAGGCGGAGCATCAGATGGCTTAGGAGAATCTCGATCTGGAGCATATGTCAGAAAGTTCAAAGATTTTCCGGAAGATCAATTTACTGTTGAAATGTGGGTTTACAATGACAAGGATGATGTGAATTATAATATGCATGCCTGGGAGTATGGAAGATACTGGGATGTTGTTTTAAAAGTTATCAATAACGATTCTTATGATCATAAATACTCTCCTAGAATTGGTGCATACGAATTAACATCAACAGATCCAGCAAATAATTTAAATGTTGTTAGAAAACAATGGACACATCTTGCCTGGGTTTGGGATGGAGGATCTGCAACAGGAAATACTCGTATTTATCAAAATGGAATGCTCACCGGTACTTGGGATGCGAGTTTTAACAATTCTGACACAACGTTTGGGACATCCGCAACAGGAGCCAATTTGCTCCCCAATCAAAATACAGATGGTGATACGAGTGTGGATTATTTGCCACTTGTTATTGGAAATGGACTTAATGGTTTTGATGAAGGGACAACGGGTGATACTGTAACAACAGCAAAAAATAATGGTGTAGAATTTCAAGGCGTTCCTTGGCTTGGGAATATTACCGAAGTTAGAATCTGGAGCAACTCTAGAACACAATCAAATATTGCTGATAATTACAGAACGCGTCTTACTGGTTCTGAACCTAATTTAATAAGTTATTATAAATTTAATGAAGGCAGCGGAAGCACTGTAAATGATAATGCTACAAAAGCTGATGCTGATAAAAATCATTTAACTGTGATGGGATTAAGTTTAACAGGAGACAATCAAACAAAATGGCAAACAACATTTGCTAAATATCCTCTAGTAACTGACCATGATACCGCTCCATCTATAAACGTTCCACCTGGTGAAGACGTTGCGTATTATAGAATATTATCATGTGGTCGAGGACCAGAAGGACAACTCATACCATTAGAATCCATTGTTTCAGCTCCTGTGGTAAAAGGAGATATTGGAACCGAAGGAGAAGTTGCAACGGTTACAGCTGATTATGGTTTTACATCAACCACTGTTCCAAATACTGTTGAATTTAGTTTTTATAATGATGGGTCATCAAATTCAATTTACATGGATGATGAGGATAGTATTGACATAACCAATATTCCATCAGGATGGACAGTTAACCAATCCTTTGATGGAAACTCTACACCTTTAAGGATCACACCTCAAACTGGAATTACTATGGATCAATTTAAAGCTGGATTAACGAATGTATTTTATAAAAGTTGTGGAAAAGAACATGACTGTTCCTCAAATCCAGAAACATATACTCCTGGCATAAGAAGAATAAAGGTAGATCTTAATTATACCAACCCAGCGCTCAATGAAACTCACGGATTTACAAAAAATTTACAAGCTAGAGAAAAAGTTATTTTAACCCCAGTTTCTTGGAGAATCAGGTAAATCATGTTACCAAAAAGAATGTCTCAAAAAGGATTTTCACTTGTCGAATTATTAGTAGTGGTAGCCATCATTGGTGTTTTAGCCGGGGTTGGGATTGTTGGGTATGACAGGTACGTTGAAAATACTAAACGTAAAGTTTTGGAACAAATGCATAATACTATTGTAAGAGCTTTTGAGACTGAATTTACAATTTTACAAAACAATCTTGGTTCAGCAATGAGAGAAAGAGATAATGCGGGAAATTGGATACAGCGAGATTCAGATGGAACACCAACAACATCAGGAATAACAGAGGCTACTGCGTCAAAAGTTGGAGAATTTACGACTTGTTATAATTTTATTTGGTCTTTGAAAAAGCATTTTGAAGGTCAGGAAAACGGATTTCAAAACCCCTGGGTGAAAGGAAAAAAAGCTATTACAATAGATACTGAAGGAAGGGCAAATCATAAAAAAGGCCATATCCAAATGTACTGCTATTTAACTAATGGAGGTTTTGGATCAGGATCTGGTTGCGCAATAAGTTCCGGAGCTGCCGCTGCTAGGGTGCATACTTATTTTACAGATAGAGGTTCACAAGGATCTGGTCCTCAACCAAAAGAAATGGTTGCATACATAGGTGGGGGGAATTTTTCAACAAATTGGCCTCAAAAAAAATCTGATTGCGGATGGTCAGATAGCTCTGCAAGTACAGATCCTGTATACGGTGCCTGGAGTGTTACCAATTCAATTTTAACTGAAGCTGATTATTGAGTATTTTTTAAGAAAATTTCTATAATCTAATTTTTTTGGTAAAGTAGTTCTATGACTCAAAAAGGGTTTTCACTTGTCGAATTATTAGTAGTGGTAGCCATCATTGGTGTCTTGGCTTCAGTTGGTGTTGTTGGATACGATAGATACGTTGAAAATACAAAAAGAAAAGTTCTAGACCAAAATTATGAAAAAATTTTAAGAATGATGGAAACAGAAGATCTTATTGTTAAAAATGATCTTGGAAGTGCCGTTGATGAATATGATAAAGATGGGAATGCTACAGGAAATAAAATTAGCGGTGATACGACTTGTATTGAATTTTTGGTATCAATGAAAAAACATTTACTAAAAGATAATACAGCTTTTAGAAATCCATACCGAACAGATAAAACTAGTATCACTGTTGATAACCGTGCCTGGAATACCCATGAACCAGGCATGATATCTTTCTTTTGTTATAGGGCATCAGGTGGTTATGGTTCAGGAGGAGGGTGCCCAATGTTAGAAGCTAGATTTAGAGTAATTGTTTATTACGACCCAAAAGGTGTAAGCGGAATTACACCACGACAATCACATAAAGGCATAGGCGGCAAGTACACTGAAAACATAGCTACTGCACAAACTGAGTGTGGATGGGATCAAGACACCCATGGAGATTGGAATACGGGAACCGATAATATTGATACTGATGCCGCATATACCCCTGGGAGTTAATTTAATATAAATATTTAATGAATAAATTTAAGAATGGTTTTTCACTCGTGGAGTTACTCGTTGTTGTAGCTATCATTGGTGTCTTAGCTGGTGTTGGGGTTGTTGGGTACGATAGGTATGTTGAAAATGCAAAAATGAAAGTGTTTGAGCAAAATATTCAAACAATCTTAAAAGCGGTTGATTTCGAATATACCGTTGTCTCAAATGATTTGTCCTCAGCCATGAATGAAATTGCACCTGACGGAACTGCTACAGGAGACAAAATATCTTCTAATTCCACATGCGCACATTTTGTTTTTTCAGTAAAAGAACATTTTAAAGATATGACTAATCCGTGGTTTCCAAATAAAAAAATGATTACAGTAGACTCTGAATACAGAGGAGAACATAAAAAAGGGATGGTGCAAATAATGTGCAACAGGTCCACACCAAGTGGGAATGGTTTTAGAAAAGGATGGAATTGTCCAGTTGAAAGCTCTAATTTTATGGTTTACGCTCATTACCGAGATGGCACCACATATAGTGCAGAAGGTTATACTGAAAGTGGTGACTCATCAGAATTTATTGCAAGATCTAATGCTGACCAATCAATTATTGGAATATCATATAATAGAGGTTTAACTAATTTAACGAGAGCAGGTTATACTTCATCACAAATTTGGGATAACAATGGTGCTACAGGTTTTGCCAATGGTCCATTTATGCAGCCTGGCGCAGGTGAAGCTCTGTGCGGTTCAACTAACCGAGGTATTGACTGGGAAATTGGAACTAACTATCCAATCTCGACTGATGCTGACTATTAATTCATTTAATGAAATTAAAAAAAACATCTACAGAATTAGTTGAAGAAGCTCAAAAAGAGGTAAATATTTTAACTCCTCAAGAAGCCAAAGATATATTAGAAAAAAATAATCCTACACCTTTACTCTTTGATATTAGGGATCCTAGAGAGTTGGAAAAGACAGGGACAGTGAAAGGCGCAATTAATATGCCAAGGGGAGTTATTGAATTTTGGTTAGACCCTGAAAGCCCTTATTACAAAGGGTATCCGTTAGAGACACCAAAAATATTTTTCTGTAAATCAAATTGGAGAAGCGCAATTACTGTCAAATTTCTTCAGGATCAAATGGGAATAGACAATATTTCAGTTATTGAAGGTGGGTTTGTAAACATGATCAAAGAGGGTATATTTAAAATTGAACTATTTAAAATTTAATCTTATCTTTTAGATTTTTACAAATTCCTGTATAAAAATATCATGACAAAAATTCTTTTAGTTGAAGATAATGAGATGAACCGAGATATGTTATCTAGAAGACTTATTAAAAAAGGTTTTGAAGTTGATATGGCGATAGATGGTGAAGAAGGTTACAACAAAGGAAAGTCTCCAGATTATAATGTGATTTTAATGGATATGAGTTTACCAAAAATGGATGGATGGGAGATTACGCAAAAATTGAGAGCAGATGGTATAAAAACTCCAATAATAGCTTTAACTGCTCATGCATTGGAGTCTGATAAGAAAAAATGTTTAGATGCTGGTTGTGATGAGTTTGATACAAAGCCAGTTGAACTTCCAAGATTATTAGAAAAAATTAATAAATTTATATCCTAATGGCAGAATTAATTTTCATATCTTTAATTGTTATTATTCTTATCTTTTTAGTGTATCGGATTGAAGTGGGATTAAGGAAAATTCTTTATGTTGTTGAAAGAAATGGAAGAAATATTCAAGATATTTTAAAAAAACAACAGCGCAAAGAAGGTAATATTGGAACAGATATAGATTCTGATATTTAATTTTTTTCAATAACTAAATTATTTACCAGTTCTTTAATTGCTTTTTCTCCAAGATCGGTTTTTTGAATAATTAAAGATACATCCTTTTCGATATTTATAACTTCATCAGAGTTTAAATCTTTTGCAGTAAGCACGATAATTGGAATATCTTTTAATTGATTATACTCTTTAACCCTTGTTAAAAATTCAAATCCGTCCATGACAGGCATCATCAGATCTAGAATTATTCCATCAACTGGTTTTTTTGAAAGTTTTTCAATGGCATCTTGTCCATTATTCGCTTCTGAAAAATTGAAATTATAATCTTTTAAATGTCTTTTTACGATGTCACGGTTATCTTTTAGATCATCAATAATCATGATGTTATTGTTTTTCATTTTTTCTTTTTGTTTTGTTATTGCATCAATTAATTTATTTCGGTCGACCGGTTTTTTTAAATAATCGTCTGCACCCAATCCTTTTGCTGTATTATCATCATCTAACATAGAGATCATAATCACAGGGGTATCTTTAAATTTGATATATTCTCTTAACGTCTTAAGCGTTTCCCAGCCACTTTTTTTTGGCATCATAATATCAAGCGTAATTAAATGAGGATTTTTTTGATTTGCAATTTCTATGGCTTCATTTCCATTTGATGCGGTTAAAACAATGTACCCTTCTTTTTCCAGATTTCTTTTAATCAAATCCCTTGCTGATTTATCATCATCAACAACAAGAATTATTTTTTTTCCAGTTTCAATTATTTCGTTATTTTTTACATCGTCTGCTATGGTTTCTGACGTTGATACATTTTTAGGTATGGTTACGGTAAAGATGGATCCTTTTCCAATTTCACTTTCAAGTTTTATAGATCCACCCATGAGTTCACAAAACTTTTTTACAAGAGACAGCCCCAATCCTGTGCCCCCATATTTTCTTGTTGTGGAACTGTCTGCTTGTCCAAATTCTTCAAAAACTTTAGCAACTTTATCTTTTTCAATTCCAATTCCAGTATCTTGAACATAAATACTCAAAAAGTTGTTGTCATCTTGATACGTTTTATAGCCTAATGTAATCGTTCCATTTTCTGTAAATTTTGCAGCGTTTGAAATTAAATTAAATAAGATTTGTTTAATTTTAACACTGTCACCCTTTATATTTTTAATACTTTCATCTTTTACAATTTTTAATGTATTTCCTCTCTTAACCACAAGTGCTTCACTGGTATCCGCCACTTCTTGAGCCAGTGATACAAAATCAACTTCATGAACATCAAGTTCCATTTTTCCAGCCTCAATTTTAGAAATGTCTAAAATGTCATTAATTAATTGTAACAAATGTTTTCCTGCAGAATTAATTTTCTTTAAATCCGGAATATATTCTTGGTGCTGATTGTCTGTAGCATCTTCAGTTAAAATTTCACTGTACCCAATAATGGCATTCATTGGAGTTCTCAGTTCATGACTCATGTTTGCTAAAAAAGCACTTTTAGCTTTATTTGCTTGCTCAGCCTCTTCTTTTAAAACACTTACCGTTTGTTTATCTTTTTCTCTTCGAATGACATCTGACTCAACAGCATTTACCATTTCATTAAATGATTTAGATAATTCACCTATTTCGTCTCTTGTCTGAACTCGAGCTCTTTCACTGTAATATCCAAGCTTAATTCTCTCTGAGACTTCAATTAAACTCCTGAGTGGTTTTAATAGGCCTAAAATCAAATAGGTTGTTAAAGCAAAAGCCAATAATAGAGCAACCAAAACTGCAGATGACATATTAATGAATAAGTTTCGAATTGGACCAAATAGTTCACTTGTCTGCATTTCAGTAACAAGAGCATACTTAATATTTTTAAATTCAAATAAGGTATAAGATGACAAGACTTCTTTATTTTGAATATTAGATGAAACTCTTATTCCAGTTTCACGATCAAAAGCCATATCAACAGACTCGTTTTCAACTTTTAAAAGAAGGTTTGAGGTGGTTAAATTTCTAATTCTATTTATATTTTTTTTATTATCTTGATTACTAATTGATTTAAAAAATGTTTCTTTATCCTGAATGTATAATCTTAGATCTGATCTTAGTAATAAATCTTCACCAACAAGATAAGAATTTCCAGTAAGACCTAAACCAATCTTTTTCCATTGATAATTATTAGCCATCACTCGATTTAAATTGTCAGCTTTAATTTGTGCAGCAAACACCCCGCTAAAATCGCCATCTGCATTAAAAATAGGTGCCATTACAAATGCAGCCGGCGCAAAGTATGAGGGGCCGTATCTTTCAAAATCTGTAAAATAAACTTCAGGTTCTTTAAATGCATTACTTTCATATTCATTTACAATTCTTTTTGCCATTTTAGCAAAATTTGTATCTTTATGAGGGCCATCTTTTAAACTTGTTGCATAGTCAGTTTCTTTAACAACCGAATATACAATTTGCAGATTTTCCTTAGAGATTAAAAATACATCGTAAAAATTATTTGAATCTTTGAATTTTTTAAATCTATCATGATATTTTGGATGAGTTACCAAGTTATATTTTGTATCATCATTTAAATAATAAATTTTATCTTTAAAACCCATCGGGTGGTCAGGGTTATTTAGATAGGCGTTTTGTAAATAAAGTGTTTGATCTTGTTGTTCTCCAAATGCGTAAGCTATTTTTAAGAAAAGATCTAACTGGGTTTGATCCACATCTTTAAATTCATTTTGAATTCTAAATTTAAATTGATCTTCATAAAAAATTCTTATATTTTTTTTTAAATCTTCCTTTTGAAATTCTGTGATTTTAATTTCTTTGTAAGATTTATCAAAATCAGTTAAAGCCATCTTTGTGTCAAGTGATTGGCTTTTTGATAAAATTAAATTTTCTAAATTTTTGTAATATTCATTGATTGTTTCTAATTGTCTGTCTCTTAGGTTATTTAACAAAGCAGATTTTTCAATTTTAACATCATTAGAATATTGTACGAAAGTAAATGTTCCAAAAACAAGTATTGCCATCATTGATATCAAAAACACCAACACGGATAGCTTTTGATATAAGCTCATTTTTATTTTATTTAAAAATTGCATTAGTTTTTACTTAAATAAATGTTTTTAAAAGAAGTTTCAGTTTTTGTTTTTGTATTATCGGTATCAACCATTAAGGCAATGGACTCTAAGTAATCAATATCGATGTTCCAAAATTTTTGAATATCATTTCTTAAATCCACTTTGTGTTTTATCCAATAAAAACCTGGATCATGGTAACCGTTTAAAGCAACATCATAAGATTTGGTAAACAGATTGTTATATGGACTTTTCCAATGAGTATTTTTCAAATTAGTATTAGAAAATACATAATTAATAAAATATTTGTTCCACGGCATCATTCCATCTTTGTAGGTGAGATAAACTCGAGCTGGAAAATCATGAAACTTTTTCTTCGTCTCATCTGTATTTTTGAATTTTTCAACTTTCCATTCAAAATTTAAATAACGATAACCTTGTTTTCGCAAATTAATATTAATATCATAAAACAACCCAGATGCCGAACTACTAGATTTATGGGTAATGATAACCTCGTCATCTAAGCTTTTAATTCTACTAATTTTATTTTCACCTTCGTAGTTTTTTATTCTGTATTCCTTGATGGGTTTATCAAACAAGATGAGGTTTGATGCAAAAACAATGGAACTAGATAAAGAAAAGATAGAAATAGTGAGTACTTTAAGCGCTCTTAACATTGTTATTCTTTATATTAATTTACCTATTTTTTTAACATTATAATCTAAATTTTTTTTAGATTATTAATCAATTATGTTAAGTATGATTGCATATGTCTTCAATTGATAGAAACAATATAGAAGCACTTAAACAACGTTTGTTAGAGCCATCAAATATCATTCTATCTTATGCTAGTATATTAAATGAAAAGAGAGTCTCCCAATCGCTTGATGAATTTGAAGATGAATTAAATAAAATCATTGATGCTTCACAAAAACTGATTGATGAAATCAATCAAGCTGTTTCGGATGATGTTTTAAATTTAGAGTCCAATGAGGTCTTGGAGTACCAAAAAAAAACAAGGCATGATTTAAGAAACATCATAAACATTATTCTTGGTTATAGCGAAATGATTTTAGAGGATCTTGACTCTTCACATCAAAATCATCCTGATATTAAAAATCTTTTAGAAGAGACAAAAAAATTTAATTCAAATTTAGAAGAACTTGTTCAGCTAAATGTATCTACAAAAGAACAAAAAATAAATTCAGAAGAGAGTGAAATTTTAAATAAACTTGCATCAATGATTAAACCTTTGGCTAAGCAAGATAAGAATAATTTAATTACAGGTAAAATTTTAATTGTAGATGATAATAAAAGTAATTGCGAAATGATTGAGAGACAATTGCAAAGAGAAGGGCATAAGACAATGACTTGCTTTGATGGAGTTGAGGCAATGAATGAACTTAATAAATCTGATTATGATACTGTTTTGCTTGATGTGTTGATGCCCAGAAAAAATGGTTATGAAGTTTTAATGGAAATGAAACAAAGTTTTAAACTCAAAGATATTCCGGTTATTATGATTAGTGGTTTTAAAGAAGAGGATACGATTGTAAGATGTATCGAAGCTGGGGTTGATGAGTATTTAACCAAACCTATTAATAGCACACTATTAAAAGCAAAAATTTATTCCTCATTGGAGAGAAAAAAGTTTAGAGATCGTGAAAAACATGATCTTCAAGTTGCTGCAGATGTTCAAAAAAGTTTAATTCCATCTGAGGCTTATTTTCCAGATAATTTTTATGCAAGTAACATTGCTGCAAAAGGGGTTTCTGGAGATTTTTATGATTGTATTGACATTGATAGTGATCGATATGCATTTATTTTAGCTGATGTATCTGGCAAAGGCATGCATGCCGGAATTTTAATGGCAAAAACTTCTGCACTTTTCAGAAGTTTAACAAAGATTGAAAAAAATTTACAAAAAATTGCATGGAGAGTAAATAAAGAACTTTGCGAAACCTCATCTCAAGGCATGTTTGTCACTTTAGTGATGGGAATTTATTACAAAAAAATTAAAGCTATCGAATTTATAAACGCTGGGCATGAGCCTGTCATGATTGCAAAGGACAATGGTTCATTTGTTGATCTTGAAAGCAAATCTCCACCTATGGGAATGATGGAAATTGAACTTAATGACTTTATCGTTCAAACTTATAACCCAAAAAATGAAAAAGCACTTTTTCTTACTTTTACCGATGGCGTTACCGAAGGTAAAGTTCAGTCTGGAGATGAATTTGGAAGAGACGGAGTTAAAAAAACAATTAACCAATTAAAAGATCAGCCAATAAAAAAAGTGATATCTTTAATCAACCAGTTATTAGTTATAGAAAATCAAAAGCTTCATGATGATATTACAATATTAGGTATTGAAATATAAAAAGAATTTTATTATTGAATTATCATGCATCAAAAAGGTTTTTCACTCGTAGAATTACTTGTTGTTGTAGCTATCATTGGAGTATTAGCGGGTGTTGGAATTGTTGGGTATGACAGATATGTCAACAATGCTAGAATTAAAGTTGCTATACAAAATTATGAAACAGTCTCAAGAGCTGTAGGTTTTGAGTTAACGGTAGCAAACAACGAGCTTTCAAGTGCAGTTAATGAAGTTCAATCTGATGGTACAGCAACTGGAAACAAAATTAGTTCTACAACCACATGCAATGATTTTTTATTTAGTGTGAAAGAGCATTTTGCTGAATTTAAAAACCCATGGAATCCAAGTTTAGAGGCTATTACTGTTGATACCGTTGGTCAAAGTTCTCACAGACAAGGCCAGATACAATTAGTTTGTTATTCAATGTTTGGCAATTTTGGTAATGGAGGAGGTTGTCCGATTGGTATGGATGCTTGTAGAGTCCTTGTAATTAATTATTTAAAAGATAGAGGGCGTTGGAATACGACAGATGGTTTATGTGGTGGAACTATGTCACCTGGAACAACAGATTTAACAGAAACGCAATCAGATTGTGTTTGGATTAAATTTTTTGGTGGAAATAAAAGAGCTACCGAAGCCGAAGCCCAAGCAGATTGTGGAAACCCAAGTCCATGGTATATTCAAAATAGTACTATAGCTGCAGATGCAGGTGGCGCTTGTGGTGGGTCATCTGGTCAACCTTGCAGTTAATATCAAATAGTATTATTAACTCTGAAGAATGCAAAAAGGATTTTCACTCGTAGAATTACTTGTTGTTGTAGCTATCATTGGGGTATTAGCTGGTGTTGGAATTGTTGGGTATGACCGATATGTTGAGAATGCAAAACAAAAAGTTTATGCACAAAATGTTCAAACAGTCGTTAGAGCTATAGATTTTGAATATACTGTAATAGCAAACGAACTTTCCTCAGCAATGAATGAAATTAATACTGATGGCACTGCCACTGGAATGAAAATTAATGCAGATACTACTTGTGGGCAATTTGTATACTCTGTTAAAGAACATTTTAAAGATTTTACTAATCCGTGGTTTCCAGATAAAAAAATGATAACCATTGATACTCAAGGGCAAGATACTCATAAAAAAGGAATGTTACAAATTGTTTGTCACCGTGGTGGTGGTTTTCAACTTGGTTGGAATTGTAAAATACAAGACTCATTATTTCATATCATAGCTTATTATGAAGATGGATTAGCAGGGACTGAAAGAACTGATACAAATAGTTTGCAAGGAGGCAGCGCAGTATCCAATGCGACTGGAAAAAAACATTCTGAGTGGTTTAACAGAGGTTATACAAACGTACCAGTTGCTGATCGTTATAACGCTTCAATGCCATTCATGACCGTAGCAGCAGGTCAGGCACTTTGCGGAACTGATGGATGGAGTAATGCTGCAATTGCTATATCAACTGATGCAAGTTATTAACCAAAATTTTGAATAGCGTTTTCAAGGTCTTGTTTTTTAAGCATCATTAAATCAACTTTAGTTTTATTTTCTTGTTTTCCAAGTCTCACTGCTTGCTGTTGAAGCGTTGCTTCAAAGAAACGCCTAATATCTCGACCATTTGAATACTTGTCTCCAGTGATGGATATAACTTTTTTACAACAGTCTTTAAGAGTGTTGTTTGCATCACCTTGAATCAGGTATTGGTTGTCTTTCGTAAATTTATAAAAAATTTGATAAAGATCTAAATCATTATAATCTTCAAATAAAATTGTTCTTTTAAAACGTGAAGCTAAACCCGCATTGGCATCAATAAATTTGTGCATTTCATTTTCATAGCCCGCAACAATGACGATTAATCGATCACGATAATCCTCCATGTATTTTAACAATTCATCTATAGCTTCTTGTCCAAAGTCATTAGGATCATCTGGTTTTACCAATGTGTATGCTTCATCAATAAATAAAACATTATCAATGGCACTATTGAATTTGTCTGCAGCTTTTACTGCCGTTTCACCTTTTTGAGCAACCACAAGATCACTTCTTGTAATTTCAATTAATTTTCCACCAGAAATTAGTCCAAGTTCTCTAAAAATTTTTGCTAAAATTCTAGCCACTGTCGTTTTACCAGTTCCAGGGTTTCCAGAAAATATTAAATGATTTGAAATATCTGGAGAATCGCTAAGGCCAGATTTTTTTCTCTCAGCAGCAGTTTCAAGATAAGCAACCAAAGATTTTACCTCATCCTTTACCTTTTTTAAGCCAGGTAAAGTCATAATTTCTTTTATATTTTGCTCAATAACTTCGTTCATGAAAGATTTCAGTTAAAATCGAATATTGATATACATTACTTAATGTCAACTTTAAAAGTATTTTTTTTATTAATATGTTTAATGTTACCCAAAGAAATTGTTCATGCAGGTGAGCCTGGTACAGCAGAAACTACTAAAGTTGAGCAAGTGGATAACAAAGAGCCCCAAAATAAAATTCAAAAAAAAGAAATTGTTAAAGAAAAATTAGTAAATACAGATATTCAATTACCAAAAAATCCAATAGACAAAATCTTTTTTCAACCTTTAGGACAGGTTTTAGATCCTAGATATGCAATAGTAACAGGTGACTGCTCACCTGCTCAAAAAGGTTATAGCTGTAAAATTGTAAAACCTAAAAAAAAATCAAACCATTTTAATAAATATTACTATTATCTAAATGGCAATAAAGAGGTTTATGGCGTGATCGCTTTTAGAGATCATCGCATAGGTAATGTAGATTATTGCAGATCTTTAATAGGGGAATGGGGGGAGTATTTTAAAAATTTTGAATTTGAAACTAAGACCAAAGAAGAAAATCTTGATCAGCTTGTGCTAATAACAAAATCTATTAAACCATCAGAAGTTTATATGAGCTGTTACCCAGAGTCTTACAGAGATATTAAAAGTTACTTTTCTTTAAAATTATTTATTAATGAGAGTTAGTTTTTATTTACTAATATTTAGTTTATATGCTTTTCCATCTTTATCTAATAACAAAGCTTTTTATGAAGGAAGAGCTAAGTTTATAAAAGAATATATTAATGAATTACAAGTACTCCGAAAAAAAGACCCAGATTATAATGGGGCGATTGCTGAGTCTCTTACTGGTTCTTTTTTTCAAGCATTAGATAAGAAATCACAAGATCAAGTTGAAGCCCAAGCTTTAGAAAGTTGTAAAAAAAATAATAACAAGGGATGCAAAATTAGATTTAGAGGTCTTGCTATTAATCCTGACTATAACCGGTTAGCTGTATTTGATAAAAGTAAAGGAAATTTAAACGTAGGCATGGAAGATATCCCATCAAATTTCATGTTATCTCACAAGGGTATATCATTTGTATTTTCTACATCAGACTATCAGGCTAAAGACTTTACGTGTGCCAAAACAAATAAAGATAATGACTTTATTGTTGATATCATTGTCTCTCAAATCGATCTTTACCCAACATCTTTTTTAGGAAAGGCTGGTCTAAAATTTGTTCTGATTTGTGGTGACATTAAAGCCCTAGGCTCATCACCAGAAGGATTAGCGCCGTCTCATTATGATCAATCCCCAGGTGTTTTTATGTTATCGGTTCAAAAAATAAAAAAACAAATTGATGCTGGCCAACCACAAATTATTAAACATATCTTTCATCATGAATATTATCATGTAATTGACAGTACATTGACCAAAGCAGTTGTGGATGATGATTGGGTTAATATTAATAGAAATCCATATAGTCCAGAAAACTTGAAAGCGAACGTAAATGAAATTTTATCTGACGGAAGAGGTTTTGTAAGTAACTATGCAAAAAATAATGAATTTGAGGATAAAGCAGAGTTGTTTGCTTATCTTGTTACAAAGAATAAAGAAATGAGATCCGTTATGACAAAAGATGTTGTTATTTTTAGAAAAACCAAATTGATGATTGAGAGAATGAAATCATTATCTGGTGATATAAATGGAAATTTTTGGTCTAAGCTTTTAAAGTAGGATCGTTTTCTTTTCTAATTTCTGAAATATTATGAACTAATGTTTCGCATTCACTTTTTAAATTTTTAAAAACATCTTCCCAATGATGATCTTTTTGCCTAAACAATCTCATATTATCATACCAAACACTTTCCTCTTTTTCTAAAAACCATCTCCAGTCAGGGACTTTAGACAACAATACCCATGTTTGAGTTCCAAGAGAACCCGCAAGATGAGCAATTGATGTATCTGTAGTAATCACTAAATCCAAATATTTTAATATGACTGTAGTATCTAGAAACTTATTTGACCCTTGATCAATTAAAGGATCATAATCAATGATTTGTTTTTCTAATTCATTTGCTTGCACCTGGTTTCTTGCAAAACCTTTTTGAAGTGAAATAAATGATGCATTTGGGATAGATAGTATATCTTTAAACATAGTTAGATTTACACTGTTTAAGTGATCTCTTGGATTTGCAGGATCCCCTTGCCAGCAAAGGCCAATTTTTATTTTTTGATCAACTCCAAGCAACATTTCCCATTCTTCAAGCTTATTATCATTCACTTTAATATCCGTGGGTTGTGGGCATTGATCTAAAATATTTGGTGCTAAAATTTTAGGTAGATCTAATAGTGGGACCCAATAAAAAAAATTATCATAATTTTGATCAGGTAAAATAAATTCATCGATTTCAGATATATTTTCAAATAAGTGCTGAATTTCCATTGGGCAACTAAATACAATCTCGCAATCAAGTTGTTTTAGAAGAGGGATGTATCTTGAAAATTGTATGATATTTCCAAAACCACTTTCGCTACAAACCAGTATCCTCTTTCCGGTCAAAGGCTCACCACGCCAAATTGTTTTCTTTTTACTTAAGATATTTTTTAATAATGGATCATTAAATATTCTAGAGTGGTAGCGTTCAAAACCTTCATTAAAGTTTTGAGTTAAGAGCTGAATAGACCCTAGGTTAGAATTTGCACGACTAAAATCGGGGTTTAAATTTAAGGTCATCTCATAAATTTCTTTTGCTCGTTCAAAATTCCCTGAGTGATAAAGTGTATTAGCAAAATTAAAATGAGCAATTGTAGAATCTGGTTTTATTTTTACTGCTCTTTCATGGCATAATACTGCATCATCATATTTTCTCTGAAGGTAAAATAAGTTTCCTAAATTGCTTAATATAAAGTGGTTATTAGGGTTATTTGTAATTGCATTTTGATAAACCTTGATTGCTTCATCAAAATTTTTATTCTTTTTATGAAGTAAGGCTAAATTAAGATAGGCGAAAACTTCTTTAGGATTAATATTAATGGCATCCTCATAACACATGATTGCTTCTTCAGTATTATCCATTTCCTGTTGAGCTAGACCTAAAGTGATATATGCTTGAGTATATAAAGGATCTTTTTCAATAATATTTTTCATTAAAGCTTCAGTGAGCTCATAATATTTGAGATAATAAATATTTTCTCCGAGCTTATATAAAACATCCTTGTTATTTTGATCTCGTGTGGACGCATCAAGATAATACCAAATCGATTTTTTATAAAAGTTTTGGTTAAAATAAATATCACCTAGAAGTTCATAAATTTTTGGATTTCCAGGTTGTTTGTTTAAGAGAACTGAAGCTCTACTTTCAGCATAGGTAAATTTTTTATCTTGTATTAAGCTTCTGGTTTCTTGAATTTCGGAGTTAATTAATTCCATATTTATTACGAATCTCTACAAAAGATCATAAATGATTATAAAAGGAATTTGTAGAAAGTATCACCCACCAAAATATATAAAAAGGCAGCTAACGTTATAAAACAGCCATAAGGTATAGGATAACGTTTATCTTTTTTAATTATAGTCAAAGGAATTGCTATTATTAGAGCTACAACTGAAGAAAAAAACATGACAAATAAGATTGATTTTAAACCAAGCCAAGCACCAATCATCATCATTAATTTTGCATCTCCAAGCCCCATACCTTCAATTTTTTTGTATTTGAAAAAAAACCAGCGGATCAAATAAAACACACTAAAGCCAATGATTAAGCCTGCAAATGAATCTGCAATTAGAACATTAAAGGGATTAAGGTTTGTTGCCGACAAGATGAAACCAATCAAACTCAGAGGTAGTGTAAAAATATCTAAGATTAAATATTCATTTAAATCAGTAAAAAAAATTATGAGTAATGAAGATACAAAAATTGAAAAGAACAACGCATTTAGGGTTAGATCAAATTTTAAATAACTAAAAACAAAAATTATAGCCGTAAGTATTTCTACCACAGGGTATTGAAAGCTAATTCTTTTTTTACAAAAATTACATTTTCCTATCAAAAAAATAAAACTAATTAATGGTATGTTATGAAACCATTTGAGCTTGTTATTACAATTTGGGCAGGCGGATTGTTTTAAAAATATATCCTGATTTTTTGGTAATCTTAAAATACAGACATTGAAAAAACTTCCAATGATAAGGCCAAATAAAAAAAGGTAGATCTCAACTACCACTTAAAATTATCTTTTGAATTTAATTTTATCGTCTCCATCATCATCACGACTAACTTGAGGAGAAATATTATCATTTCCGGTTGCTGTTTCTTCAGCTGGAGCTTCTTCAGCAGGTGTTGCTGCTGGTTCACTACCTGTCATATCGATATTATCACTTGCTGTTTCTTGTGGTGCCGCTTCAGGCTCAGGTGCAGGTGCGGATCCCGCATCTTTACCACTTTGACTTTCAATTTTAAAAATTTTATCAAGGTGAGCTAGTTTGATAACTTTCATTACCTCATTGCTGACATTGATTAGGGCAAAAGGTTTATTCGTTTTTTTTCCAGTTTGCATCCCTTCAACTAATGAAGCTATTCCAGAAGAGTCAATGTAACTGACCTTTGCCAAATCAACTGACACAGATTTGCACTTTTCAAATAATTCCTTGATATTTTCTCTGACTACTGGCGATTGGTCTAAATCAATCTCCTGTCCCAGTTCTAAAATACCATTATCCCCATTGATTTTTTGTTCGATAGACATGTGATAAACTTTATACTATTAAACTGTAAAAACAAGATTTCTTATGATTATTGATTGTATCTGTGGTTTAAAAAAATTTGAGGTCAACGCCGACCAAATTCCAACCGAGGGTCGTCAAGTTAAGTGTGGAGTATGTTCTAAAGAATGGTTTTATAAACCAGTTGAGAATGATGCGACCTTACAATTAGATCAAACAAACCTAGATACTTCAAATCAAATTAATGATGATGTTCAAATACCATCATCTACCGAAGAAGCAATTTCAGCTGCTGAACAAGATGAAAAAATGAATTTTTCTTTTGATGATGATGATAACACAATGCCATCTAAAAGTGAGATGGACGAAAATTTAGAAAAATTTAAAGCAGAGAGAAAAAAGAAAAAGAAAAGTTCACTTTCGCAAGGTGCAAGAACAAGAATGCTTGTTTATTTATTAATCCTTTTATTATTGGCTCTAGTAACTGTTAGCATACCTTATAAAGATAGTGTTTTAGCAGTATTCCCAGAATTATCGATTGTGTTTGAAGGCTTAACGCCTTTGTATCAGGCAATTTTCAAATAATTAATTATTTTTTTGCTCTTTAAATTCTTTTAATTTTTTTTCTCTTGCAAGTTTTCGTTCTTCAGCCCTTTTCATTTGTTCTATAAACTTTTTTTTATCTTTAAAGAGTTTGTCTTTTTTTTCAAAGATAATTGCACTAATGATTGCATTCACTTTAATTTTTGAAGAAGATGGTGTCTCTCTAATAATAGTCTCTTTTTCAAAGTTTATTCTAAAAGGTGTTTTTGAAATATCCTTTTTAAAATTAACATAGTTGGTATAGCCAGATAACAGTTCAAGATTAATCGAATACATTTTATAATCCCTTACCTTCTGGGTTTTACCTTCATTAATTGTAGTAATAAATACGTTATTATCGCTCGCAAGACCTGAGATAGAATTTTTAAAACTTTGAAACTCCATTGGTGACATAATAGTTTGTAACGACTTAATATACTTATATTCTAAATCTTTGGTTTCTTTGCCAATTTTAGCCATTTGAGTCATAATTGTTTTTGACTTTTCTTCAGCGCTTTTTCCAATTCTGATTTGCCTTGCTTGTGATCCTTTTAAACTGATCGTGTAAACTTCTAACGCAAGTATTAAAATGATTGAAAATATAAGTACCGAAACACCTATAACAATTTTTTTGGAATGATCTTTTAAAGTTTCATCTTGTACTGAATTGCTTTTGTTTTTATTTGATCCAAACACTTAAATTACAATAATCCTAAACTTAATTTTTTAATTATTTTAGCGCACAATTGATTTGATGAGTTTATAACAAATTTTTCTACATGATTGATTTGATCTTTTTGCAGAATAGGATTTTCGTATCGAGACTCATATACTCTTTGCGTAGCTTTGATTAAATCCTCAACATCTACTTTGCTATTGTTTTGCATAATGTAACGCTTTTGTTAAATTTTATCTATTGATTCGTAATATATATGTTTGAAAAGAACAATTCTATTAAAGAAATACTTAAAGAGGCGAAAGAAAAATTGTCTAAAGACAACGCTTTAACATCAGAGAAAGAAGAATTTAACCAAAAGATATCAAAGGCTTTGGATGGCAATGTTCTGGTTTTAAATAAAATCTATGGGAGCGATTCGAAAGATAATATCGATCAAAGATCAAAAAAAATAACTGAAATTGTCGAACATCAAAGCGCTTTATTGCTAAATCAAGAAGTAACCAGTGGAACAGGGTCTTCTTTGTTACTGAGCAATGAAGTTCATGAGAATGAAGTACTTGTTTTAAATAAAGAGGTAGCGGACGAGGAGACATTGTTATTAGATAATGAATATGAAGGACCGTACTCAGATGAATTAAAAGAAATTCATCGTGAAATAGATGAATTAAAAGAAAGATCAGAAGAAAAAGATCCATTTATTGAAAGAATTGAGCAACTTGAAGAAAAACAGGTAACTTTATTCAACAAAGTTGATCAGGCTCTTAACGAAATTCAGTCTAAGGATCCTTCAGAGGAAATTGCACTAAAATTAGATATTTTTAATAATCAAATCAATAATGAGATTGATGAGAAGATATCTAAAATCAATGATCAAAATAGTATTTTTGAGGAAAGATTAACTCAAATAGAAAGCTCATCAGAAAATTTAAAAAACAGTATTGAAAACTTAGATTTTAAAATTGAAGAATTATCAAATAATTTAAATGAAAGTTTAAATAACAATATTCAACAACAAATTTCGCAACTTGAACAAAGTAAAGTTGCTCAAGATGAAAAGATTAACTTTAAACTTAAAGAGTACGAGCAAAATATCCAAAATCGTTTTGATGCCATTGAAGGTCAAATGAAAACTAGCATAGATCAGCTGCACAAGTACCTAGAAGAGGAAAAAATTAGAAAAGAAGAAGAAAAAAAGAACGATCCTGAATATCAATCAAATTTAAGATTAAATAATATTTATAAAATTATTGAGATGCAAATTAGCCAATCACTTGTTAACAATATTACAACTCAACCAACCACAGTCGCTAATCATCCAAATCTAGCTACTCAGCAAATAACACCAGCTCAAGTGAAAGAGGATAGTGGAAACGAAAAAGAAATCTTAGACAAATTAGAACACTTAAGTCAACAATTGTCGAGCAAAGTCAAGATTGATGATCAGGGTATCAAAGAAGTTTACAGCCTAACCAATTCAAAAATCGAACAAATGCAGGAAAAATTAGAAAAAGTAATTTTAGACTCCAATAGTAATAAAGAACTTATTGAATACTTCAAATCTCATGAATTGAGAAACCTTGAGGAACTTAACTTTGATTTATCCGAAGTGAAGCAGTTTGATGAAATAAATCAAGCAAAGTCTTTTATTGAACAATTAATAATCAAAGAAACCAAAAATTGGATTAATAATAATCAGAAAAATATTGAAGAAATTTGTAAAAAGATCATATACAAATAATCTTCATGAAAAAAAATTCTGGCTTTTCACTGGTTGAGCTACTTGTTGTAGTTGCTATTATTGGAGTACTGGCAGGAGTTGGGATAGTTGGTTTTCAAAGGTACACTGAAACAGCAAAACAAAAAGTTGCTCTACAAAACTTAGATACTGTTGTAGATTTTTTTTCAACTGAACTGATTATTTTAAATAATAATATCCAAAACCAATCTGCATTAATCAAAGTTGGAAATGCTAAATGGACAAAAGAGACTCATAATCTTGACTCTTTTCTGACTGGATCAGCGCAATATCATGATCTTGGCTTTGGTTTAGCTAATTTTAAAAATCCATTTGAAAACAGAACGCTCAAACAAGTTTATTCTTTAAGTGACCCAAATGATGCAAATGATGCTAATTTAACATTAAAAGGAAACATTGTCTTTAGAGTTCATCCTGACTATTCTACTGATGGTTCTAAAATAACCGGAGATAGAAAATTTCAAGTGATTTATTATAAAGATGATAATCAAATCGATACACCAAATATAAAGAACTTTACTTTAAGGTAACTAAAAAAAATATTTATACATATCCTTTAAATAACTTAACATGGCTAATAAGATTGATAATTTTGCAAGTATTGACCAATACTTTTTACCTTCAAATTTGTTAGCACTTCTCCATATTCCAATAGTTGAAATATAAGCGTAGATTAAAAATATTGCCCCAAGTACAATGACGATTAATTTCTGATAGGTGTAATTGAAAGTAAATTTTAAATTTAAAATCGATTCTAAAGGTTCTTCTTGAAAAAACAATACAACTGAGAATAAGCAAATAAAATAAATTAAAGGTATAATGTTTCCATAGAACCAAAAGGCCCTTTTTAAAGGAAAACTACCTAAATAAAGCATTTTAAGCGTTTTTTTCATTTATAATTTCAGAATACTAATAATAAAGTGCAAATCAAACTTTGGTTAAATACTTGCATTATTGGGCGACTTTATTTAATTAATCCCTAAATTTAGCTAAATAAAAGGGAAATATATATATATGAAAAAAACACTTCAAAAAGGTTTCTCACTTGTAGAACTTCTAGTTGTTGTTGCAATTATTGGAGTATTAGCAGGTGTTGGAATCGTTGGATATCAATCATACACTGAGTCAGCAAAAGAAAAAGTTGCTGAAGCAAACTTTAACTCGGTTGTAAGATTTATTGAAACAGAATTAACATTGTTAAACAACGGTGTACAAGATGCATCAGGAGCTTTATTCCACACAACTCCTGCATCAACTTATTCAAGTTGCGGATCTACTGCTTTCACTAGAGGAAGTACCACTAATGGAACAGTTGCTGGGTTAAAAGGTGGTATCGCTTGTCACTTTGGTACTCAAGATGGTGGTTTAAAGTTTAAAAACCCATTTAAATCTTCGACTACTAATGCGGTGATCGCAATTAGTGGTGCAGGTACGGGTGCAGTTGGTAACTATCAAAAAGGTTCTATTTTAATCAGAACATCTCAACCTGGTGAAAACGGTTTAACTTCTGGTGCTACTGCAACAGAAGGTACAACTGCAGGTAAGATTACAGTTGTTTATGTTGGAAAAAACGAGACTGCTGTCCCAGCATTATCAGCGCAGACAACTGCAAATGGTTACAAAACTAAAGATTTAGAATTAAAATAATTTTTTTTAATTTTACATTTGAAAAAGGCCTCAATGATTTGAGGCCTTTTTTATTGGGATGTATTAAATAATTCGTGAATCAAATAATCACTTACAATTTTCTTATCCATAACTTTTTCATAATGAGACTTATAGTCAAAGTCATCTCTAAGCGCTGATACACCAAAACCAAATCTAGAATTATCAGGCGGCAAAAAGCCTAATGAATCTAAAATAGTTGGTGCAATATCAAAGTGATTAATTTTATCTCTTAAAAAGGGTTTTATATTATTCATCTTAAAGTAAATGTTTCTGTCTAAACTTTCAGAAATAGTAAATTCTTTTTTATTAGCCATAGTATGATCACCCGTAATAACAACAACAGTATTATCAAGAACACCAGCTTCCTCAAGCTCATTAAAAAAATTACTAATATATTCACTTGAGCATCTGTATGATCTGACAATTTTATTAAAATATTCCTCTTTTTTGTTCTTACTTAATTTTACAGGTTCCTTGCATCGTGGTGAGATTAGGTAGGGAAAATGAGTGTCGGTAGTAATAATTGTTGCATTAAAGGGTTTTTTTGATTTGTGTAATTCAATAATTTTTTTGCTGGCATGTTTTAAAAAATCATCATCATGCACACCGTCTGCCCAACCAGTTAATCTTTCTTTAGGTAGACCGTCTTCAACAATTTTATTTTTATCAATGACTTTTAAACTATGTTCTTTGTTAAAATTGCCAAATAGATGAAAATCACCTGAAACGGTGATATAAAAGATTTGTTCATAATTATAGTTTGCCAGGACATCACTAAGGCACATGAGTTCATTTTTTTTAAACAAAGTTAAATTCATAGAAATTGCTGGATAAAAAGGTACAGAACATTGGCTTGAAACTACCGCACCAATACTAAAGCCTGTTGCAGGTGCATGTTTAAAGTTATTAATGTAATTACCTTTGATATCATCTATTTTTTGAATAGGATTTTTTAGATCTAATGATCTTATTTGATACTCTAAAGACTCTGTGAAAAATAGGATTAAATTTTTCTTTTGTGCAGGATTATTAAATTCAATATTATTTGGATTGTAATAGAGTTGTTTAGTATTTTTTAAATCTTTATTTACTAAAATAAAATCAAAAAAATCTAATTTTTGAAAATAAAAAAATAAGCTTATTAGAAAATAAACTTTAAAATTTAACAATAATTTAAAACTTATCTTTGTGACAATATTAATAAATTTTAAGTCTTTAATTTTTTCAAAAAAGTCTATGACAATTGTATTTGTTTTCGCTTTTTCTAACAAAAACATCCAAATTATTGCAGCAAGGAAAGGGTAGATTAAAATATTCCTTATAAAAAGCATTTTAAAATGAAAAGGGATATCTTTCACCCCATTATAATTGACAGTAAAATTATATAATATTTCAATATAATTGGTTCTCATTCCAAAAAAATCTTTAATCCAAATAACTTTTTGAAATAGTGCAAAAGCTAAAAATAAAAAAATAAAATTAATAAGATATTTTTTTAAAAATAATGCCATATAAATGCTGGAGGAATATTGTTGATGACTAAATGTCTTTTTTTATTTTTAAATCGAAGTTGTTCAAATTGATTAAAATACCGATATCCAAGTATAATAAACCATTGAATTTTGTTTTCAGATAAATGTTGATTGATAATATTAATTAAGTTTAATTTTACATCATTTTTCATCATTGGAATCGATATTATTAAGCCGTATTCTTCATTTACATTTTTAAGGTATGCTAAACCGCAGCTATGAACAATATTATTACATTTGTATTTCCTTTTTAAAACCTCATAAAGATCTTTATCTCGCTCAATAATTGTTAGGTTTTTATTTTTTATAAACTGTGACAGCGCGCCTGTGCCTCCACCAATTTCAATAATATTTTTAGTAGATTTTAGATTTACGAGTTCAGCAATTTTTTTTGCAGAACGATTTGATGAGGGTGCAATGGCGCCAATATTCTTTGGATCTTTAATAAATTTTTTTAAAATTAAATTCATCGTGCCGTTTTACTTGATGAAACAGCTAGATCAAAGAGTATTTTTATAAAATGAATTAAATTTAACCTTTTCTTATAAAACTTACTCTCTTCATATATTAAGATTATCTTTTTTAATGTGTCAGTGATATTTGCTCTGCTAATTATATCTTGATGAGTTTCATAATTTTTAACTTTAAGTTTTAGTTTTTTTATAATTAAAAAAAACAATAAATCGGAATAATTCTTTTTTCTTATAATAACAAACATTACCAACACAAATATTAATGATGTGATTGATAAGATAATATATTTTATGATCTCAAAAATGGTTGCTTGATTAAGAGACTTAATTTGCGATATGAGCTTACTTCTTTGGTCAGAGTCATAATTAATTAAAAAATTGGTCCATTGATAATCGATATATTTAACCCAGAGATTCAAACCTTTATCTCCAAAAAATTTTACAAATTCGTTTTGTTCAATGGCAATATTGTTTTCTTCTCTTTCAAAACTGTTAATCGTATTTTTTATATTACTAGGCGGTATAACTTGTGTTGGATCAAACCTTACCCAGCCTGTATTACTAATCCATACCTCAACCCATGAATGCGCATCTTCCTGAGAGAAAGTATAAAAATCACCCAAGTTATTGTAACGACCTCCATAATAACCAGTGACAATTCTAGAAGGAATATCAGCGGCTCTTAATAGTAAGGCCATGGTTCCCGCAAAATATTCGCAGTAACCTTCTTTCGTTTCAAAAAAGAATTTGGAATAGTTGTTGCCAATGGGATTGGGCTTTAGGTTATAAAAATAATTTTGGTTTTTAAAATGACTCATTAAGGACTCAGCAAACTCTAAATCAGATTTATTTATTTTTTTATCTTGAGCCCAAGTGATTAATTTTGGGTCTACGGTATTTGGAATTTGTAAATAGTAACTTTTTTCTTTGACGCTTAAATTGGTGATAGGAGAGATGCTTTGAGCAAAAAATGCAAATTTCTTTTTAGTATTCATTTTTTGATATAACCGGTAAGTTAAATTGTAACTATCAAATTTAGAGTCGTAAGTTCTTGGGGTTGTATAATCTAAAACTGGTACCCAATTTTTCCCGTGATTAAATAATATAAGGTCATATTTAAGTTGATCTTTTGATCTTTTAATAATTTGATCATTTTTTTTAAAAGTCACTTTGGTATTAATACTTTTCCAATTTTTTAACTGATCAAGTATTTCAAAGGTTTTCACTCTAAAATAAAGTTGATTTTGATTAACTTTTTCAAAAAATTTAACATTAAATACATCTTCATCTTCAAGCGTGATTTGTTGAAATGAGCCTAGTGAAATTTTATCAGGAATTCCAAGGTTGTTTGATTTATTAGCAAATAAACTTACCTTTACTTCTGCTCTTGGGAAGAAAAGATAGGTAAGAATAATAATAGGAACTGTAAATACGCTAATCAGTACAATTCGTTTTAAGTTTTGTATGTTTAGAGTGATTAGCTCTTTTTGATTGATTAGGTATAATAAAACAATAGCAGTAATTGCAGATGAACCGCTAATGATACTGCTTAATAAATTTTGGTTATTAATCAGGTTTGAGATGGTTACAAAAATAGATAGCGCGACAAAGAAAAAGTAATCTTTTTTCTTTGTTTCTAAGAACTTAAATAAAAGAAGAATGTAAAGACAGTTAATAAAAAAATCCTTAGTGATCGTATAATCTTCAAATACAAACTGAATTCCCATTAATATAATTAAAGATGGATGCCTGATTAAGGCATGAATGATAATGTTCTTATATTTAATAAATAAAACTGTGATTGTAATTGCAAGAACATATAAAAAGTTTTCATATTCAAGCTTTTGAAACATCAACGCAAGTTGAGAGAGAATAATAAATACTGATAATTTAAAATAAATGTTCATTAATCAGCCTCCGCAATAAGTTTTAAACAATGCTCAAAGTGTTTTTTGTTATCTCCAAAATCAGAGGATTGATCTTTTATTTTTATGGCAAAAATTTTATTTTGCTGAAGACATTCCTTTAATAGAAAAACCATAATACCAAGTTTTTTTTCATGATCTTGAATTGGGATTTGATTATAATCTATGAGTATTTTCTTAGACTCTGACTTTGAGTCAAATTTTTTAATATAAAGTTGATCCTTACTATTTGATATTTTCCAAGCAATTTTACTCTCACTCATTCCTTCTTGGAACTGATCTATTCCATCAAAATCTTCACTAAAATCTGATTTATATTTTAAAGTTTCAACTAAAAAATGATTTAGATCTTTAAAATACATTATAGGTGAAGGGTAGACGTAGAACCTTTCTTTTAGCTGAAACCAATTCCATGCTTTTGTAATTCCAAATGGAAAAATCGTTTGGATTTTAAGCAAAGGATAATCATAACACCCTCGTTTTAGAAAAGGGTTTGTAAATGATATGATATTAGCGCCAGTATTTAAATTAAAAGTCTCAGACTTTAAAACATCTTTGTTATCAATAATGTCTAGGTTAATTTTTTTTTGTTTAGAACTATTATTTATAATTAATTTTAAAGGCTCTTTTCCATTGCTATCAATAATATTTTCATAGTCTTTAATTTGTATGTGGTTCAAGTTTTCATAAGTAATTAAAATTGAAAGAAAGAATAGAACCGAAAGGGTAACCAGGATAATTAATCCAAGGTTAATTTGATAAATTGTTGATGCAATAAGAGCGGTGATTAAAAATAATCCTAATTGAAATCCATCTTTTGTTGGAAAGATATAAATGTTTTTTCTATTGATACTTGGATCTGGGTATTGCTTTAGTTTTTTTCTAATAATTTTGAAATAAAAATGATTTAATGCTTTAGAAATCATTAACGAGGTACAGGTACTTTTTCGATAATTTCTTTTTGAATATATCCTAAAATATCAACTCCAAAATCAACATTTTTAATTCTATGTTTTAATATGTAAGGAAATGTTTTTTGTACCTCATCAAATGTGACATATTTTTTTTCATTTAAATAAGCCAAAGCTTTTGAGATTTGAACAGTATAAAGAAGAGTTCTAGTTGACAGAATGGTTTCAAATTTAATTTTTTTAGTTTGTTCCGTTAAACTTTGAATATAGCTAATTACAATATCATTGCATTCAATTTGGTTAACTTCATTCATAGTTTTTTGAATATTAATGTTTAATGAATTAATATCTTGGTTATTACTTTTTTGTTTTAAAATTTGTTTTTCTTGATCGTGATTTAACTTATTCATTGAAAATGAAATCATAAAACGATCAAGCTGAGACTCGGGTAATGGATAAGTACCAACTTGCTCAGTTGGGTTCTGTGTTGCAATAACAAAGAATGGTTGTGGAAGATTGTGCGTTGATCCATCTATGGTTACAGATTTTTCTTCCATCGCTTCCATAAAAGCACTTTGGCATTTTGGATTTCCACGATTTAATTCATCAGCAAGAATAATGTTAGAAAAAATAGGACCTTTTTGAAAATTTGGTTCATTGTTAATATATTTAACAAAGCCATTAATATCAGATGGTAACATATCTGATGTAAACTGAATTCTTTTAAAATCTAAACCTAAACTATTTGCAATAAGTTTTGCAAAGGTTGTTTTTCCAGTTCCTGGTTGGTCTTCTAACAAAATACTTCCACCAGCAATAATTGCTGCCATTGATAATTCTATTTTATCATCATTACCTATTATAAATTGATTTAAGTTTGATTTTATCGATTTGATCATTTTGTCTTATATTTTAGTTTAATTGCAATTTTAGCTCTATAGTCTTTTTTTACTTTATCTAGTTCTTTTTGGTTACTTGTTTTTATCTGTTTTATTTTTTTAATAAACCAATCTTCTTCTTTTTTTGTAATTTTTTGATTTTTCTTTCTAAATTTTAGCCTCTCTTCAATTCGATGTATTTCATTTTCCAAATCAATATTTCTTTCTTCAAGATCACTTAGCTCCTTCCATCTTAATTCATACGTTTTTGAAGATTTTTTTAAAAGATAGATATTATTTTGAGAGCAGTGGTTGCAAATTTTTTTAAAGATTATTTCATATTGATCTTGGTAGATTGATTTTCTTAGAATTTTAGGCGTCAAAAAACTAGTTTGTTTTTTATTACAACACTTGCAAAAATACTGCTTAATCATTGATAGTTATTTATTTTTTTTCTTTATTTAACTCAACAATTCATTTGTATTTTTGAGAATTTAATTATAATAATCGCCACGTGCCCAAATAGCTCAATTGGTAGAGCAACTGATTTGTAATCAGTAGGTCGGGAGTTCGATTCTCTCTTTGGGCACCATCTTACAAAATCCTACACTTTCCCACATGACTTTATAAGTTGGACAAACGAACCCAAATTAACCGCTTTAATCAATACTTTTTTATTTTTAATTAGTAAGATAAAAGTAAAATTATGGTCAAACAAATTACAGCTTTAGAACTTAAAGATTTAGCAGGTAAAGACGGTCACTATTTAATTGACGTTAGAACTCCAGAAGAATGGGATGTTGTTGGAAGACCGGATGGTGAAGCATTGGGACTTGTTACTCATTTTGTATCATATCAATTCCAAAAGGGTGAAGAAAGAGAGTTCAACCCAAATTTTGAACAAGAGATTGATAATTTAAATTTAGACAAGGATAAAAATATTTTTTTTATATGCAGAAGTGGAGCTCGTTCACAAAATGCAGCTGAAATTTTTGAAAAAAAAGGATTTAAAACATTTAATGTTTCAGATGGGTTTTTAAGATCAGATACAGTTTATAAGTCTTCTTGGAAGGCAGATAAATTACCAATTAAATAATTATATTCATTAGTAAAATGAATTTTGAACAATTTTTAAAAAGTAAATTTAGTTTTATAATAATTTTCTTATTGGGTGCATTACTTTCTTTTTCATTGCCACCATATAATAATGTGAGTTTTTGTTTTATTATCTTTCCTGCACTTTTATATCTATTAAAAATTAACGAGCTTAATGGGCCAAAAGTTTTCTTTATTTATGGTTTGAGTTTTGCTTTTGGTTATTTTTCTTTTTCTTTATATTGGATTAGTTACTCTTTAAATTTTGACCCTGAAGTTTTGGTTTTAAAGCCTTTTGCAATAATTGGTTTACCTTTTGTCTTATCTTTGTTTTATGGATTTGGTTTTTATATTTTTAGACGTTTTTTTAAGTTTGGTTTTTTTTTTATATTAAATTTTACAATCATTTTAGCTTTAACAGAATATATTAGATCTTACGTTACAGGGTTTTCATGGAACTTATTTGTCTACGCTTTAAGTGATGAAATACAAAGTATTCAGATTTTAAATGTTATTGGGACCTTTGGTTTAAATTTTATAACCATTTTTTTCTTCTGTTTTCCATATTTATTTTTTTGTGAGAACAAAAGAAAGTCAGTGAACAGAATGTTAATTTTTATTTTAATAATAGGTATTAATTACATGTATGGTACTGGAAGACTTCAAATTAAATTAGAGACTAAAGATCAAGAGGTTGTAGTTGTGCAACCTAATGAAGGTTTAATTGAAATATCATCTTATCCAGATGATTATTTAAAAAATTTAATCAAAATTAGTAAACCTAATGAAAAAAAAAATAACTCAATTTTTCTATGGCCTGAGGGCTCGTATTCTTTTGTCAGCAAAAATAATTTTAAAAATATAATTAAAGACAAATTTAAAGATAATCAAAAAATTATATTAGGAGGAAATACTAAGGATGAGCAAGGTAAAATCTATAATACTTTCATAGTTTTTAATGCAAGTGGTGAAGTGGTTAATGAATACCGTAAAATTCACCTTGTTCCTTTTGGAGAGTTTATTCCTTTTGAAAGTTTAATTGCAAAACTAAATTTAAAAAAAGTTACTTTTGGTTACCAATCGTTTTCAAAAGGTAAAAATAGAAATCAAATTAATATAAATGGAAATTTGATATTACCACTTATTTGCTACGAAGTTATAGATACCGGTAATTTAAATATAAATAAAAATAATTATGATGTAATATTTAATTTATCAGAAGATGCTTGGTTCAATCGATCAATTGGTACATATCAACATTTCTCTCATTCTATTTTTAGAGCAATAGAAGAGGGAAAACATATTTTTCGATCAACTAATCAAGGATTGTCAGCCAGCATAAACCCTTACGGTGTTTCGTCAAATATTTCTTCGCCTTATAAACAGTCATCTTTTGTCTCTACTTACAATACCCTTAACAAAAAAACTCCATTTCAAGTTATGGGTAATTTAATGTTTTTGTTTTTAATCTTACTAGGTTTTTTGATACAGTTATTTTTGAAAAAATATTTTAAATTAAGATGAAAATTCATACATTAGTTTTAGGATTTGGTGTTGCAAGTAATGCTTACACTTCTTTATTAGATCATAATAAAACTAAAACTTCTGTAATCGGAAGTCCTTTTGATCGAAAAAAAATTAATATCTTAAAAAAAACAAGAAAAGATAAGTCGCTTAAATTAAAATATTCAAAAAATATTCATTTTTATAATGAGGATGAAATTAATTTAATCAATCACGATAGTATAAATTTAATTATAGTTGGAACAAATACTAAAGGAATTGACTGGGCGATTAAAATTTTAAATAAATTAAAAATAGATTGTCCAATTTTATTAATTACTAAAGGGATTGCACAACTTAAGGGAAAATTAGTACCAATAAGTGATTATTTTTTTACTAAATGTTTTAATCATAAAATTATTATGTCTGCGGGTCCATGCTTGGCAAAAGAGTTGATTAATAAAGCCCACACAAGAACTTTGTTTGCATCTAGAAATACTTCGTATGCACTCTATGTGAAAAAGATTTTAGAAAATAAATATTATCATCCTGAAGTTTCAAGAGATATTCAGGGAGCTGAAATATGTGCTGCAATAAAAAATATCTATGCAACCGTCATTGGTTCTGCGATAGGTCAGGTTGGTGATTTAGTAAAAAATAAAAAAGAAAATTTTTTTAATTCTTCATCAGGTTTATTTGAACAATCATTGAAAGAAATGAAATACATTGCCGAAAAGTTTGGTGGAGATTCTGAAACTGTTTTTGGTTTAGCTGGAGCTGGAGATTTATATGTAAGTGTTCTTGGCGGAAGAAATGCAAAATTGGGTTCTTATTTGGGACAAGGTTATTTGTTTAAATCAATCATTAAAAAACAAATGAAGGGCGTTACTGTTGAAGGTGCAGAAGTAGTGAAGTCGGCTGGTAAGAAAATTTTAACTTTAGTTGGCCAAAATAAGTTACCGTTATTAAAAGCCCTATTAAACTCAATTAATCGTAACAAAAAACTTAAAATCGATTGGAAACAGTTCACAATTTAGATCTTAAAGGTCAAAAATACACATTTATCCAAGCTTGATTATCTATATAAACATGCTCAAATGTTATTCGATTTTTTAAGAGATTACGCAACTATTTTAATATTCCTTTTCATTTCTATTGGTCTTGGATTTGCTTTTATTGTTGTGAATTTTTTATTTTCTCCAAGCAATCCTGATCCAGAAAAACTTTCTGCTTATGAGTGTGGTTTTGAAGCATTTGATGATGCAAGAATGAAATTTGATGTTAGGTTTTATCTAGTAGCAATTCTATTTATTATTTTTGATCTTGAAGTTGCGTTTTTATTTCCATGGGCGGTCTCTTTAGGAAATATTGGCTTACTAGGTTTTTGGTCGATGATGTTCTTTTTATTTATTTTGACCGTAGGTTTTATTTATGAGTGGAAAAAGGGAGCATTAGATTGGGAATAGTATGAGTGCGGTGTCAAAATTAGATCAGATTCCACAAGAGTTTAGAGAAGTTGCAGAAGAATTTTCTGAAAAGGGTTTTGTTACCATTGCAAGCGACACTTTAATTAATTGGGCGAGAACTGGATCATTACATTGGATGACATTTGGACTTGCGTGTTGTGCAGTTGAAATGATGCAAGCTTCAATGCCTAGATATGATCTTGAAAGATTTGGCGCAGCGCCAAGAGCATCACCAAGACAATCCGATGTTATGATTGTAGCAGGAACTTTAACAAACAAGATGGCACCAGCTTTGAGAAAAGTTTATGATCAAATGCCAGAGCCCCGTTATGTTATCTCAATGGGTAGCTGTGCAAATGGTGGTGGTTATTATCACTATTCTTATTCTGTAGTGAGGGGCTGCGATAGAATTGTTCCCGTTGATATTTATGTTCCAGGATGTCCTCCAAGTGCAGAGTCTTTATTATATGCAATATTACAATTACAAAAAAAAATAAGAAGAGAAGGATCTTTACAACGATAATGAAATCATTAGATGAAGTGAAAACTATCATTGAAGGAAGCCCAAATTTTAGATTTGCTAAAATTGAACTTCAAAATGATAATTTAGTTTGTCACTGCAATGTAGATCAATTGATTGATAATGTTGTTCAATTAAAAAGACATTCAGATTTAAAATTTAGACAACTAGTTGATATTCTTGCAGTAGATTATCCAAATAGAGAAAAACGTTTTGAAATTATTTATTTATTTTTAAGTCATGAAAATAATTTAAGAATAAGTATTAAAATTGATTTAGAGGATCAGCAAAAAATTCAAACATTAACCAATGTATTTCCTTCTGCAAACTGGTTGGAAAGAGAAGTTTTCGATATGAATGGGATTGAATTTAGCGATCATCCTGATTTAAGAAGAATTTTAACAGATTATAACTTTGAAGGTTTTCCTTTAAGAAAAGATTTTCCTTTAACTGGTTATAAAGAAGTTAGATACGATTCAGAAACAAAAAAAGTAGTTTACGGCCCAGTAAAGTTGCAACAAGCCTATAGAGATTTTGATTTTAAAAGTCCTTGGCAAGGTCCTGATTACATTAAAAAAGAACAAGAAAAGAGTGGGGAATAATGTCTAAAGAATTCAAAACAGTTAATTTAAACTTTGGACCACAACACCCTGCTGCGCACGGTGTTTTAAGACTCATTTTAGAATTGGATGGAGAAGTAGTTGAAAGAGCAGATCCACACATTGGATTGTTGCATAGAGGAACTGAAAAGCTAATAGAGCATAAAACGTATACTCAGGCCGTTCCATATTTTGATAGATTGGATTACGTAGCACCGATGAACCAAGAGCATGCATTTGCGCTTGCTGTAGAAAAATTACTTAACATTGACGTTCCAATCAGAGCTAAAAATATCAGAGTTGCTTTTTGTGAAATTGGTAGAATTTTAAGTCATATTTTAAATATCACCACACAAGCTTTAGATGTTGGAGCGCTAACACCTTCTCTTTGGGGGTTTGAAGAAAGAGAAAAATTAATGGTATTTTATGAAAGAGTTTCAGGTTCAAGATTACATGCTAATTACTTTAGACCAGGCGGAGTTCATATTGATTTACCAACCGGATTAGACAAGGATATTCTAGAGTTTTGTAAATCTTTCCCAAAAGTAATTGATGATTTAGAAAATTTATTAACTGATAATAGAATTTTTAAACAGCGAAATGTTGATATTGGAATTGTTTCTGTTCAAGAAGCTTTAGATCATGGTTTCTCAGGAGTTATGATTAGAGGTTCAGGCATACCTTGGGATTTGAGAAAATCTCAGCCATATGATGGTTATGAAAATTATGAGTTTAAAGTACCAGTTGGAAAAAACGGAGATTGCTATGACAGATATCTTTGTCGTATTGAAGAGATGAGAGAAAGTGTAAAAATTATAATTCAAGCTCTTTCTAATTTACCAGATGGTCCGATTATGACTTTGGATACTCGAGTTGGACCTCCAAAGAGATCAGATATGAAAACTTCAATGGAGGCATTGATCAATCACTTCAAACTTTACACCGAAGGTTATAGTGTTCCAAAAGGTGAAACTTATGCAGCAGTTGAAGCTCCAAAAGGTGAATTTGGAGTTTATTTGGTAGCTGACGGAACAAACAAACCTTATCGTTGTAAAATTAAAGCACCAGGTTTTACACATTTACAAGCAATGGATTATTTAATTAAAGGTCATATGTTAGCTGACGTTCCAGCGTTACTCGGATCAATGGATATTGTTTTTGGAGAAGTTGATCGATGAGCGGAAAACATGTAGCTAAAAATCAACCTTCATCTTTTACGTTTACAGATGAAAATAAAAAGAAGATTGAAGAGGTTTTAAAGAAGTATCCTGAGAATAAAAAAAAGAGTGCGGTGATGCCTCTTTTATATATCGCTCAAAGACAAAATAATAATTGGATACCACTTGCTGCAATTCAATTAATCGCAGATATGTTAGGAATTACATATATTAAGGTATATGAAGTTGCTACGTTTTACACAATGTATAATCTAGCACCTGTTGGAAAATATTTTGTTCAAGTATGCACAACAACACCATGCATGATTAGAGGATCAGGAAAAGTTGTTGAAGTATGCAAAAAACATATTTCTGAAAAACAAGGACATTTAAATAAGGAATTAGATAGTTCATGGATAGAAGTTGAATGTTTAGGAGCTTGCGTTAACGCTCCAATGGTTCAGATTAATGATGATTATTTTGAAGATTTAAATGCTGAAAAAGCTGAGACTATCATTAAAGGTTTTAAAGAAGGTAAGTTGCCAAATATAGGTTCTCAATCCGGGAGAAAAGGCTCAGAGCCAATTCAAAACCGTACAACACTATTAAATAAAAATGCTTAAAGATACAGATAGAATTTTTAAAAATTTATATGGAGATGAAAGCTTTAACCTTTCTAACGCATTAAACCGAGGTGATTGGAAAGATACAAAAGAAATTATTGCAAAAGGAAAAGAGTGGATCATTGATCAAGTAAAAAAATCTGAATTAAGAGGAAGGGGTGGTGCAGGGTTTCCAACTGGAATGAAGTGGTCTTTTGCTCCAAAAGAACCAACTACTGATAGACCTCATTATCTTGTTATCAATGCGGATGAGTCTGAACCAGGAACTTGCAAAGATAGAGATATACTTAGATATGAACCACAAAAATTAATCGAAGGCTCTTTGATAGCTGCATACGCTGTGGGAGCTAAAGCTTGTTATGTTTATATTAGAGGAGAGTACGTTAATGAGGGTAAAGTTTTACAACAAGCTATCGATGAAGCTTATAAAAAAAATTTAATTGGAAAAAATGCAGCTGGCAGTGGTTGGGATTTTGATATGTATATTCATTTCGGTGCCGGTGCATATATTTGCGGTGAGGAAACTGCATTGTTAGAGAGTTTAGAAGGTAATAAGGGTCAGCCAAGATTAAAACCACCATTTCCAGCATTAGTTGGTTTGTATGGCTGTCCAACAATTGTAAATAATGTGGAAACTATTGCGGTTGTACCTACAATTTTAAGACGCGGACCCGAATGGTTTGCATCTTTTGGAAGACCTAAAAATAGAGGAACAAAAATTTTCTGTATATCAGGTAACGTTGTTAACCCTTGCAACGTTGAAGAAGAAATGAGCATACCGTTAAAAGAATTAATTGAAACTCATGCGGGTGGCGTCATAGGCGGATGGGATAATTTGCAAGCAGTAATTCCAGGTGGGTCTTCAATGCCACTATTACCAAAAAAAGTTTGTGATAATATTTTGATGGACTTTGATGCTTTGGTAGAAGCCAAAAGTGGGATGGGAACTGCAGGAATAGTTGTGATCGATAAATCACAAGATATCGTCTCTTGCATTTCAAGAATTTCAAGATTTTATAAACATGAAAGTTGCGGTCAATGTACTCCATGCAGGGAAGGGTCTGGTTGGTTATGGAGAATGATGGAAAGAATTAATAGAGGTGATGCTGAAATACATGAAATTGATATGTTGTTAGAAGTTACAAAACAAATTGAAGGACACACGATTTGTGCATTTGGTGAAGCATCAGCTTGGCCAGTTCAAGGTTTATTAAGACACTTTAGAGAACAAATGGAAGAGAAGTGTTCAAACTTAGCTAATAGAAAGATTGCTTAATGCCAAAAGTAACTGTTGATGGAATAGAAGTAGAAGTTGAAGCTGGGTCAACAGTACTGCAAGCGTGTGAAGCTGCAGGAAAAGAAATTCCAAGATTTTGTTATCATGAAAGATTATCAATAGCTGGTAATTGCAGAATGTGTTTAGTTGAAATGGAAAAATCACCTAAACCTGTAGCATCATGTGCGATGCCTGTAATGGATGGACAAGTGATAAAAACAAATACTCCGATGGTAAAAAAAGCAAGAGAAGGCGTCATGGAGTTTTTATTAATTAACCACCCATTAGATTGTCCGATTTGTGATCAAGGAGGTGAATGTGATCTTCAAGACCAGGCATTTAATTATGGAGGTGGTAGATCCAGATATGAATTAAACAAAAGATCAGTTGATCAAAAATATATGGGTCCTTTAATCAAAACTCACATGAATAGATGTATTCACTGTACTAGATGCGTTAGATTTTCTGAAGAAGTAGCAGGGGTTTCTGAAATAGGAGCAATTAATCGCGGTGAAAATATGGAAATTACAACCTTCTTAGAAAACACAATTGAATCTGAAATGTCTGGAAATGTAATTGATTTATGTCCCGTTGGTGCACTCACTTCAAAACCTTATTCTTATGAAGCAAGACCTTGGGAGCTTAATAAAGTTGAAACTATCGATGTTATGGATGCTGTTGGTTCCAATATTAGAATGGATTCAAAAGGCTGGGAAGTTAAAAGAGTTTTACCAAGAATTAATGATGAAATTAATGAAGAATGGATATCAGACAAAACCCGTTATGCTTGTGATGGTTTATTAAATAACAGAATAGATGCACCTTACATTAAAAAAGATGGAGAATTTAAAGAGGTGTCATGGAAAGAAGCTTTAAGTTTTATAAATCAAAACTTAGAAAATAAAAAAACTTTTGGTGGATTAGTTGGTCAACTTGTTGATCTTGAAACAAGTTATGCTTTTAAAAAGTTATTTAATAATGTTTTTAATTCTGAATTAGTTGATTTTAGACAAAAGGATATTTTATTCGATACATCAAATACTTTTAATTTTAAATTTAACACAACAATAAGTAAAATTGATGAAGCTGATTTTATTTTATTAGTTGGAGCAAATCCTAGATTAGAAGCCACGATAATAAGCTCAAGAATTAGAAAAGCAGTTAAATCTGGATGCAAAGTATTCTCAATCGGAGATCCTGGAGATCAGCATTATAAATTTAAGGTTATTGGTAATAATATTTCAATTTTAGATGATTTGGTATTTGGCAATATCTCAGAATCAAAACTATTAAAAGAAGCAAAAAATCCTGTAATTATAATAGGTGAGAGTGTTTTAAAATCTGAAATATCTAAAAATGTAATTTCTTCAGTTCAAACATTATTAAAAGATATTAATAAATTAGATAGCTTTAATATACTTCACCAGTCTGCATCAAATGTAGGTTCATTAATTTTAGGTTTGCAAACAGAAAATTTGCAGAAAGTTTATGATGCTGATGTTTTATATTTATTAAATGCTGATGAAGTGAATATAGATAAAAAAAACAATCAATTTATTATTTACCAAGGTTCTCATGGTGGTGAAAATTCTAAAATTGCTGATGTAATTTTACCAGGCGCTGCTTATTCAGAAAAAAATGGTTCTTTTGTAAACTTAGAAGGAAGGGTACAAAGATCTTATAAAGCCAGCTACCCTCCAGGTTTTGCAAAAGAAGATTTTGAAATATTTAATGATATTGCAAAAAGCAAAGGATCTAATCATCATTATGTTTCTTTTGAAAGTTTAAGAGAAGAAATGATTAGTGAACATAAATCTTTAGGCGTTTATGATGAAATTCAACCATCAGATATTGAAAATCTTAAAATTGAAAGACATGTTAAAAAAGACCATTTAATTGAAATAAATAATATCGATTACTATCAAACGAATATTGTGGCAAGATCTTCTCAAACAATGAATGAATGCAAATTAGCTAAACAACAACCAAGAAAAACTGGAACAGAAAATTAATGTTAAACAATTATTTAAATATCATATTTTTTGATGTCTTAAAAATTATGTTTTTACTCGTACCTGTTCTTATTGCGGTAGCAATGATTGTTTGGGTAGATAGAAGAGTTTGGGGTTTGGTTCAATTAAGGAGAGGACCAAATGTTGTAGGACCTTTTGGTTTACTTCAAACTGCAGCGGATGCTTTAAAATATATTTTTAAAGAAATTATAATTCCTGCTGGTGCAAATAAAGTAATATTTATTTTAGCCCCAGTTGTTACGATGTCATTGGCCTTATTGGCATGGGCAGTAATTCCATTTGGTGAAAATATTTATGTAGCTAATATCAATGTTGGTATTTTGTATTTATTCGCTGTCTCATCTCTTGGTGTTTACGGAATTATTATGGCGGGCTGGGCTTCAAATTCAAAATATCCTTTCTTAGGAGCGTTAAGATCAGCTGCGCAAATGGTTTCTTATGAGGTTTCGATAGGTTTTATTATAGTGACGGTCTTGTTGTGTGTTGGATCCTTGAATCTAATTGATATTGTGGTTGCACAAAAAAAAGTTTGGTTTGCAATTCCACTTTTTCCAATGTTTGTAATTTTTTTTATATCAGCTTTAGCAGAGACGAATAGACCACCATTTGATTTACCAGAGGCAGAAGCAGAGTTGGTTGCTGGCTATCAAACAGAATATTCCGGTATGATGTATGCTCTTTTTTGGTTAGGTGAGTATGCAAATATTTTATTAATGTGTGCTATGGGTTCTATATTATTTTTAGGAGGGTGGTTACCTCCAGCAGATATTTTTCCATTAAATGCAATACCTTCTCCTTTATGGTTAGTTCTAAAAATTCTTTTATTGTTTGTTGCTTTTGCATTAATTAAAGCAATTGTTCCTAGATATAGATATGATCAATTAATGAGATTAGGTTGGAAAGTCTTTTTACCTGTATCTTTAGCTTGGGTAATTCTTGTGTCAGGTTTTTTAGTTTATTTTAAAATGTTGCCGGTGAATTAATATGAAATTTAATAGATTATTAAAAACAATATTTTTAAGTGAGTTTGTTAAAGGATTATATTTAGCAATCAAATTTATGTTCAAGCCAAAAGCAACAGTCAACTATCCTTTTGAAAAAGGTCCCATTAGTCCAAGGTTTAGAGGTGAGCATGCTCTTAGAAGATATCCTAATGGTGAAGAAAGATGTATAGCTTGTAAACTTTGTGAAGCTGCGTGCCCGGCTCAAGCAATTACCATTGAGTCAGAGCCTAAAGATGATGGTTCAAGAAGGACCACGAGATACGACATTGATATGGTGAAATGTATATATTGCGGTTTATGCCAAGAGGCTTGTCCAGTAGATGCAATTGTTCAGGGACCTAATTTCGAATTTACAACTGAAACCAGGGAAGAATTATACTACACAAAAGAAAAGCTTCTCGAAAATGGCGATCGTTGGGAGTCTGAAATCGCAAATAACATTAAATTGGATAAACCTTATAGGTAATTATGTTAGCGCATGCTTTAATTTTTTATTTATTTTCTTTTGTAGCAATTATTTCTTCATTAGCTGTAATTTCCTCAAAGAATACTGTTCATGCCGTTTTTTTTCTTATTTTAGATTTTGTTAGCATTTCATGTTTATTCATTATGATGGGGGCAGAGTATTTGGGTATGCTTACATTGATTGTTTATGTTGGAGCGGTAGCTGTTTTATTTTTATTTGTCGTTATGATGTTAAATGTAAACTTTAAAGAACTTAGAGCTGGTTTTTTAAGCTATCTACCTTTTGGTTCATTAATAGGTTTGGTTCTGTTAATTGAAATTGGAATGATGATTGGAACATGGAAATATAAAGACAGTTTTATTAAAACTTCTGAAATTCAAATTAATAATAACTTAACCAATACTGAGGCAATAGGAAATGTATTATACACTGACTATATTCATTATTTTCAAATCTCAGGATTAATTTTATTGGTTGCGATGATTGGTGCAATTTTATTGACCTTTAGGCAAAAAGAAAATTTAAAAAGACAAGATATTACTAAACAAGTTTCTAGAGAAAGAGACGATGGTGTTTCATTAGAAGATGTTGAAAGCTTTAAAGGAGTTAAATTAAATGATTGATATTTCTTTAGGCCATTACTTATTTCTTGGCGCTGTTATTTTTACCATAGGTATTGTTGGTATTTTCCTAAACCGAAAAAATTTAATTGTGATTTTAATGTCAATTGAATTAATTTTAATTTCAGTAAATATAAATTTAGTTTCATTTTCAGTTTATTTGCAAGATATAGTTGGACAGGTTTTTACTATGTTTGTTTTAACGGTTGCAGCAGGTGAAGCTGCCATTGGTTTAGCGATATTAGTAGTATTTTTTAGAAATAAAGGAAGTATTCATGTTGAAGACATTAATACTTTAAAAGGTTAGATCGTGGCTTATACAATTATTTTTGCACCTTTGATCGGTTTTTTAATATCAGGTTTATTTGGAAGAAAAATTGGTGATCTTGGTTCACAGATTATTACAAGTTCACTAATTTTCTTATCAGCTATAATATCTTGTTATTATTTATATCAATTCATCATTGGATCTGATGTTTTAAATTTTGTTATTTTTAACTGGATTTCGTCAGGTCAGCTTAATTTAAATTGGTCTATTTATATTGATACACTTACAGCTGTAATGTTAGTAGTTGTAACATCAGTCTCATTTTTAGTTCATGTATACTCAATTGGTTACATGAGTCATGATCCAGATAAACCGCGTTTCATGAGCTATCTATCCTTATTTACATTTGCAATGTTAATGCTGATCACTTCAGATAATTTTTTACAATTATTTTTTGGATGGGAAGGCGTTGGGTTAGCTTCTTATTTGTTAATTGGATTTTGGTTTAAAAAACCAAGTGCAAATGCTGCTGCAATAAAAGCATTTGTAGTTAATAGAGTAGGTGACTTTGGTTTGGCAATTGGAATATTTTTAATTTACAAATATACAGGCTCTTTAAACTTTTCAGAAGTATTTCAGGCAGTTCCAAGTTTACTCGATAAAAAAATTAATTTTATAGGAACAGATGGAAATTTAATTACTTATATTTGTGTATTTTTGTTTATAGGTGCTATGGGAAAATCAGCTCAACTTTTCCTCCACACTTGGTTACCAGATGCCATGGAAGGACCTACACCAGTTTCAGCATTAATTCATGCAGCTACAATGGTTACAGCAGGTGTATTTTTAGTAGTAAGATGCTCTCCGATTTTTGAATTTTCACCTTTTTCACAGAGCTTAATTGTAACCATTGGTGCTTCAACTGCTTTTTTTGCTGCCACTATTGGTTTGGTTCAAAACGATATTAAAAAAGTCATAGCTTATTCTACATGCAGTCAGCTAGGCTATATGTTTTTTGCAGCAGGTATAGGTGCTTATCATATCGCAATATTTCATTTGTTTACTCATGCTTTTTTTAAAGCTTTATTATTTTTGTGTGCAGGTTCTGTAATTCACAGCTTGCATGAAGAGCAAGATATTCGAAAAATGGGAGGAATTTATAAAAAAATTCCATACACATATGCTTTTATGGTTATTGGAACTCTGGCCATAACTGGGTTTCCTTTTTTATCAGGATTTTATTCAAAAGATGCAATTTTAGAAGCTGCGTATTTTTCAACGAACAGTATGGGTATTTATGCAACATCAATCGGTGTTTTCACTGCTTTGTTAACATCAATTTATTCTTGGAGATTAATTTATAAAACATTTCATGGAAATTATAAAAATCAAAATTATGAATTCGACAAAGTTCATGAGTCACCTCCAGTAATATTAATTCCGTTATTTGTATTAACAATAGGTGCAATATTTGCAGGCTTTGTATTTAAAGATATATTTATTGGTACTGATCATCAAAATTTTTGGAAATCAGCTATATTTTTTAAAGAACAGTTTGAGCTAAAACATCCTCCTTTATGGTTTTTATTATTTACTCCAATTTCTGGTGTTATCATAATATTCGCTGCTTATTATTTTTATGTTAGAAATGAAAAAATTTTAGAAAATTTAAAACAAACACATAAGCCATTATATAATTTTTTACTTAATAAGTGGTACTTTGATGAATTGTATGACTTTTTATTTACAAAGCCTGCTAAAGCAATTGGTTCATTTTTTTGGTCAAAGGGTGATGTAAAAATTATAGACGGTTTTGGACCAAATGGATTTGCAAAGATAATAAAAATTTTATCTGATCGTGCTGTATTATTTCAATCTGGCTACTTATATCATTATGCGTTTGTGATTTTAATTGGATTAACAATTTTATTAACTTATTTAATAATATGAACGAAATACCTATCTTAACATTAACAACTTTTTTACCCTTAATTGGTGTTTTCTTTTTACTTTTTTTAAAAGGGGAAGAAGAATTTGTTAACAGAACATCAGGTTATATTTCTTTATTAACAAGCGGAATTGTATTTTTAGCTTCAATTTTAATATTAAATAATTTTAATTATAACAATCCTGACTTCCAATTTGTTGAGCAACATGACTGGATATTTAATTTTGTAAATTACAAAGTTGGAATCGATGGAATTTCTCTATCATTTATATTACTAACTACTTTCATCACTCCAATTTGTATTTTAGCAACGATTAATAGTGTTAAAAAAAGATTGAGAGAATTCTTAATTGCCCTTCTTTTAATGGAAACAATGATGATAGGTGTCTTTTGTTCATTAGATTTGTTTATTTTTTACTTATTTTTTGAAGCTGGGTTAATTCCAATGTTTTTAATTATTGGAATTTGGGGCGGTGAAAAAAGAGTATATTCTGCGTTTAAATTCTTTTTATATACTCTGTTTGGATCAATATTTATGTTGATTTCAATTATCTATATTTATTTTGATGCAGGAACTTTGGATGTTGAAAAACTATTAAATATTCAAATTAATAAAGATTATCAAAAATATTTATGGCTTGGTTTTTTTGCATCTTTTGCTGTCAAAACACCGATGTGGCCGGTTCATACCTGGTTACCCGATGCACACGTTGAGGCGCCCACATCTGGATCAGTAATTTTAGCTGCAATTTTACTTAAAATGGCGGGTTATGGTTTTATAAGGTTCTCTTTGGGTTTATTTCCAGATGCATCAGTTTATTTTGCTCCATTGGTTTTTACCTTAAGTATTATCGCAATTATTTACACATCTTTGGTTGCCCTTGTGCAAAAAGATATGAAAAAATTAATAGCATATTCATCCGTTGCCCATATGGGTTTTGTAACAATAGGTATTTTTGTGTTTAACAAACAAGGCATTGAAGGAAGCATATTTCAAATGATTAGTCACGGAATAATATCATCCGCCTTATTTTTATGTGTAGGTGTAGTTTATGACAGGATGCATACAAGAGAAATCTCAGAATATGGTGGTGTTGTAAATATAATGCCAAAGTATGCGGTAATGTTTATGGTATTTACGCTAGGCAGTTTAGGTTTGCCCGGAACTAGTGGTTTTGTTGGTGAGATTCTAGTTTTAATTGGGTCTTTTAAATACAATTATTGGATTGCATTTTTTGCAGCAACAGGTGTGATTTTATCTGCCTGTTATAGCTTGTGGTTATATAGGAGAGTTGTGTTTGGAAAAATAACAAACGAAAAAATTCTAAATTTAGCTGACTTAAACAAAAATGAGTATTTAATATTAACGCCATTATTAATCATGACTATTGTTTTAGGCTTTTATCCTGCTTTAATACTTGATCTAATTTCATCAAGTGTTGACAAGGTTTCTAGTAATATGACGGATTATATTAAATTGGCGGGAGCTGTTAAATAAAATGATAGAATTACAAAATATTTTTCCTGAAATTTTTCTAACGCTTTCACTTTTGTTTTTATTAGTTGCGGGTGTGTTTTTAAAAAATTCTTTTTCGTTAATTAAAAAAATAACCATTATATTATTATTAATTTGTATACCGCTTGTGTATGTTAATTATGATAACCAGATTTTGATTTTTAATAATAATTATTCAATTAATAATTTTTCAAATTTATTAAAAATAATTATTTTAATTTCTTCAGCCTTTTCATTAATTTTTACGGGTCAATATTTAAAAAGATTAAAGATAGAAAAATTTGAATATATGATACTGATTTTATGCTCAACATTAGGAATGTTTGTGATGGTGAGTACAAACAATTTAATTGGCCTATATTTAGGTATCGAGTTACAATCATTATCATTATATGTACTCTCTTCAATTGACAGAAATTCTTTAAAATCCTCTGAGTCTGGTGTTAAGTATTTTGTTTTAGGAGCATTATCATCAGGATTATTTTTATACGGCTGTTCATTGATTTACGGATTCACTGGTTCTACTAATTATTTAATTATTAACGAGAATTTTACTGTTGAAAATATTGGTTTAATATTTGGTTTAGTTTTTGTTATCGTTGGATTGGCATTTAAGGTTTCTGCTGTACCTTTTCATATGTGGACGCCAGACGTTTATGAGGGTTCGCCAACTGCGGTTACAGCGTTTTTTGCTCTTGCCCCAAAAGTTGCAGGTATGGGTGCATTTATTCAAATTTTATTTGTTGCTTTTGGTGGAGCTTTTGCTGAATGGAAAACTATTATTATATTTATATCAGTTGCATCAATGATCTTAGGATCAGTAGCCGCAATAGGTCAAACAAATATAAAAAGACTAATGGCTTATAGTAGCATTGGGCATATGGGTTATGGTCTAGCGGGTCTTGCTACAGGATCTTTATCAGGTATTTCTGCAACATTATCTTATATTTTTATTTATGTGGTGATGAATATTGCGGCTTTTACCTCAATTCTTTTTTTTAGTAGAGATAAAAAGTATTGCGAAGACATAAGAGATTTAGGAGGGTTATCAAAAAACCACCCAGTAGTTGCTGTTTGTTTTTGTATTATACTATTTTCACTTGCAGGCATTCCACCTTTAGCTGGATTTTTTGCAAAGTTTTACATCTTTAAATCTGTAATAGAGTCAGAAATGTATATTTTGGCCGTGATAGGTTTGTTGAGTTCGGTGATATCAGCTTTCTATTATCTAAGAATAATAAAAATTATGTATTTTGACACTGAACAAGAAAAATTTGATGATATATCTGGACTTGGTATGAAATTTTCATTGTTTTCATCGTCTTTTTTAATTTTGTTCTATTTTATAAATCCATCTTTTTTAGTTAATATAACTGAAATGGCATCTAAGGTTTTTAATTAAATTTGAACTTACCGCATATTTCTTTATTGGACAAAACAAACAGTACAAATGAATTTTGTATTAATTTAATTAAGAATAACATCTCAACAAATGGTATTGTTTCTGCAGAAATCCAAACAAATGGAAGAGGACGATATGGAAATAAATGGATTTCAAAAAAAGGAAATATTTTTTTAAGTTTTTATAAAAAAATTAAATTACAAAGAGATATTATAAAATATCAGTATAAAGTTTTAAAAATAGTAAAAAATTTTTTAATAAAAAAAGGCTTAAAAGAACAAAATATTCAAATTAAAGATCCTAACGATATTCTGATAAATAATAAAAAAATATGCGGAATATTAGTTGAGAGTTATAAAAATAATAAAAGTTTATTTGTAATAGCTGGAATTGGGCTTAATTTAGCCTCGAGTCCTAACTTAAAAAAATATAGAACTACATTTTTAAATAAATATTTAAAAAAAAAGGTTAACAAGTTAGACTTTTTAGAATTTATAAAAAAAAATTTTAATAAATTATAAAATGATTTTATTAGTTGATATTGGTAATACGAGTATAAAATTAGCTTTATACAACCCCAGAAATGATAAAATTACCAAACCAATCTCTTTACTTACATTCTCAAAAAAAACTTTATCATTCATTAAATCTTATTTAAAAAAAAATAATATTAGATTGATATTTTCAACTTCTGTTGTTCCAAAAATTTTTAATATTATAAAATCATTTACTTCTAAGCAAAATATAAAACTTTATGAATTTAATGATAAAAAAATTACCAAATCAATTAAAATTAATGTTAAAAAAAAATCTCAAGTTGGTTCAGACCGAATTGTAAATTCTGTAGGCGCTTTAAGCTGTTACAACAAAAATTGTATTATTATTGATTTTGGCACTACCACGACATTTGATATTGTTCAAAAAAACAATATTTATCAAGGAGGAGTTATTGCACCAGGCATCGAGCTAGCCTTGAAAGCTTTAAATCGATTTACAGCAAAATTGCCTTTGGTAAAAATTACTAAACAAAAAAATGTCATTGGAAAAGATACAATTACAGCTATCAAATCAGGTGTATTCATTGGATATACTTGTTTGATAGACGGCATTATTGATAAAATTCAAAAACAATCCAAAAAAAAATACCTTATTATTTTAACTGGTGGTTATTCAAAATTATTTAAAAAATCCCTAAAGTATAAAACAATTGTAAATCAAGACATTACCCTTTATGGACTTGTTAAAACTATTAAACAGAATAGAGAAATTTTTGATGAGTTCTAAAGAAGAAATTTTGTTTTGTCCTCTTGGAGGATCCGGTGAAATTGGCGCAAATATGAATTTATATGGTTTTGGTGAGCCTAATAATCATAAATGGTTAATGGTAGACTGTGGCATTACTTTTGCAGAAGAAAACGTTCCAGGGATTGATGTTATAATTCCTGACCCAGACTTTATTTATCAAAATAAAAATAATTGTGCTGGAATTATAATAACTCATGGTCATGAAGATCACATAGGTGCTTTGACACATGTTTGGCCAAATTTAAAAACTAATATATTTGCAACACCTTTCACGGGTGCATTAATTAGAGAAAAATTTAAAGAAAAAAGAATTAATATAGATGAATATTTGAAAATAATTCCTTTGAATGGAAATATAAATTTAGAATTTTTAAAAATTGATCTCGTATCTTTAACACATTCAATTTTAGAGCCCAACGCATTGTTAATTGAATACAAGGGTAAAAAAATTTTTCATACCGGTGACTGGAAATGTGATCTTAATCCAATGATGGGTAATAATATTAATGAAAAAAAATTAAAGGAAATTGGAGACAAGGGGATATTAGCAATGATTTGCGACTCAACTAATATTTTTACTCAAGGAAGATCTGGTTCAGAAAAAGATGTCAAAGAAAGTATGCTTAGAATTTTTGAAAAACAACAAAAAAGAATAATAGTAACAACCTTTGCTTCTAATGCTGCTCGAATGCAAACTGTATTTCAATGTGCTGAAAAAGTTGGAAGACATGTGAGTTTAGTTGGTAGGTCTATGCATAGAATATTTAATACTGCAAAATCTTGTGGATATTTTTCTGATATCAAACCACCATTAGATCCAAGAGATACTAAACAAATGCCAAGGGAAAAAATTGTTTATCTTTGTACTGGAAGCCAAGGAGAACCAAAAGGAGCAATGAATAGAATTTGTAACGAAACACATCCTGATATTAATATTGCACAAGATGATACTGTAATTTTTTCATCAAGAATTATTCCAGGTAATGAAAAAAAACTTTATTCAATGCACAACATTTTAGTAAGAAGAGGTATAAACGTTATATCTGAGGAGAACGCATTTATTCATGTATCTGGTCATCCTGGCAGAGAGGAAATGCATGAAATGTATGATTGGATTAGACCAGAAATTTCAGTACCAGTTCATGGTGAGCACCGTCATTTAAAAGAGCACAACCTTTTTGCAAAGGAAAAAAAAATAAAGCAACCAATGTTGATAGAAAATGGAGATGTTCTTAAGATTTTTCCAAATAAAGCAGAGATAATAAATAAAGTAAATTCTGGTAAGCTCTTAGTCGATGGTAATAGATTAATTGATGAGGAGTCTCCAGCTCTAAAAGAGAGAAAAAATATTTCATATAATGGTTTAATGGATATTAATTTAATAATTTCAAGAAATGGTAATGTAGAAAGATCTCCTTTGATAAATCTTAGAGGACTTCCTTTGCACGATCAGGAATTAAATGAAATTAAATATGAATTAGAAGATAAAATATTGGATATTTGCAGAAGTTACTCTCTGAATAATAAAAAACAGGAAAATAATCTTATTGATAATTTAAAAAACTCTCTCAGAAAAATTTTACAATCTAGATTATCAAAAAAACCTTTTACTAATATAAACTTAATTCGTTTATAATGTCCATTACAGGATCAGTTGTTGTTTTTATAATTTTATGGTGGCTTGTTTTATTTATAATTTTACCTAGAAATATAAATTCACAACATGAGAAAGGAGATATAATTGAAGGCACCGATCCTGGAGCGCCTACCAACCCAAATATTGTTAAAAAATTAGTTATAACGACATTTATTACGTCTTTATTATTTGCGATCATCTTTGTTTTGACTTATTTTAATATTTTAAACATTAGAGAAATTTTATCTTAATGAAATTATCAAATTATTTTTTACCCATTTTGAAAGAAAATCCCTCAGAGGCTAAAATTAAATCTCATCAACTAATGTTAAGAGCTGGTATGATAAGACAGTCCGCCTCAGGTATTTACTCTTGGTTACCAATGGGCTTTAAAGTTTTAAAAAATATTGAGCAAATTGTTAGAGAAGAACAAAATAAAGCTGGAGCTATAGAATTATTAATGCCAACAATTCAATCTGCAGATATTTGGAAAGAGAGTGGCAGATATGATGACTATGGTAAAGAAATGCTAAGAATTTCTGATCGGCATGAAAGGGATTTGTTATATGGACCAACAAATGAAGAATTAATTACTCAAATTTTTAGAGATAATATTAAATCTTATAAAAATTTACCTTTAATGCTTTATCATATTCAATGGAAATTTAGAGATGAAATAAGACCAAGATTTGGTGTTATGAGATGTAGAGAGTTTCTAATGAAAGATACTTATTCTTTTGATGTAGATAAACATACTGCAGAGTTTTCTTATAAGAAAATGTTTTTATCATATCTTAAAACTTTTCAAAAATTTGAACTTAATGCAATTCCTATGAAAGCAGAAACTGGACCAATAGGAGGAGACTTATCTCATGAGTTTATAATTTTAGCAGATACTGGTGAAAGTGAAGTTTTTTTAGATAAAAATTTATTAGATATAGATGTTAATGAAGTAGATTATTCAGAAAAAAATATTAATGAAATTATAGAAAGATTTTCCAAATTTTATTCAGCTACAGATGAAAAACATGATGTTAATGAGTTTGAAAAAAATGTATCTAAAGAAAATCAATTAAGGACGAAAGGTATTGAAATTGGTCACATTTTTTATTTTGGTGACAAATATTCAAAATCTATGAAAGCTTTAGTTAATAATAAAGAAGGAAAAAATATAAACCCTCAAATGGGCTCATATGGAATTGGTGTTTCAAGGTTACCAGCAGCAATTATTGAGGCAAAATACAATGGTACTTTTATGAAATGGCCAAAGACAGTTACTCCATTTAAAGTAGCAATTATCAATCTCGGAAAAAATGGAGATGAAGCTGATCAAAAATCCAATGAAATATATCAGAATTTAATTAATGCTAATCTTGATCCAATTTTAGATGATACATCTGAAAATCCATCTAGTAAATTTAAAAACTTTGATTTAATTGGAATTCCATATCAAATTATAATTGGATCAAAATTAAAAAAAGATGAATTCGAATTTAAAGAAATTGGTGAAGAAAAATTAATTCTATCAAAAGAAGAAGTTATTAATAGGTTAAAAGAAATCTATAACATTGATAAATAAAGCTGAAATTTTAATTATCTCAAGATATCTAAAACCAAAAAACAAAGATGGTTTTTTAAGAGTCATATCTAATTTTTCTTTTATTGGAATAATGCTGGGTGTAGCGACATTAATTATAGTAATGTCTGTTATGAATGGCTTTAGAATAGATTTGCTGGACAAACTTCTAGGGTACCAACCACATATTTCATTTCAGTCTAAAGGAAAATATAATTTAGAAAAAGAAAGCATCATAAACCTTGCTAAAAAAAATAATTTTAAAATATCAGATCTTAATCTAGTAAATAATTCTGAAGCATTAATTCTTACACAAACTAAAAATTATGGAGTTTTAGTAAAAAGTTTTTCTAAAAATGAGATAAAAGATATTTATTTTCTAAAAAATTCTATTGTTAAAGGGAAAGTAAATGAAAATGGAATTGGAGTAGGATTAGAATTGGCGAGCAAATTGTCTTTAGGTGTAGGTGATAATCTAACCTTATTATCAAATAACACAGAAACAACTCCTTTTGGAATTTTGCCAAAACAATTTAATTTTAAAGTTAGTTTTATATTTAATACTGGAATGTATGAATTTGATAATAACTTTCTAATTTCAAATTTAGATCAAAGTAAATTTTTTTCAAATAAAGAAAATGAAATTGAAATAAGAATAAACAACCCTGACAACTCAAATAACTTTACAAGTGTCTTGAAACAAAAATATAATGATCGTCTCATATATTCATGGGTAGATAGTAATAAAACATTTTTTGATGCTCTAAAGGTTGAAAGAAATGTAATGTTTATTATTTTAACTTTAATTATAGTTGTTGCAGCTTTTAATATAATTTCGGTATTAACCATTTTGATTAAAAACAAATCTAAAGAAATATCGATTTTAAGATCAATAGGTTTTAGAAAAAATTCAATACTTAAAATTTTCCTACTAACTGGAACAACAATAGGTTTATTAGGAACGGCACTTGGTGTTATTCTCGGTATTTTTATATCTTATTATCTAGAAAATATCAGAAGTTTTTTGAATAATAATTTTAATATTAATATTTTTCCCTCAGAAATATATTTTTTAAGTGAATTGCCATCTTATATTAATTATGACTCTGTTTTATTGATTTCAATTTTTTCAATTTTAATTGTTTTTATTGCATCCTTATTTCCTGCTTTAAGCGCCTCCAAACTTGAACCAATTAAAAACTTAAAAAATGAATAAAAGTTTTTTGCAAATTAAAAGTTTAAAAAAAAAATTTATTGATTCGACTGACGAAATTGTAGTTTTAGATGATATAAACCTTGATTTAACAACAAATAAATTGATTGCACTAACAGGGCCGTCAGGTTCTGGAAAATCAACATTTATTCATTTACTAGGATTGTTAGATATACCCGATAGAGGAGAATATAATTTAGATACTTCAAAGAATTTATTTAATTTAAGTGATAAAGAGAAATCTGACTATAGAAGAAGAAATATTTCAATTGTTTTTCAGAATTTTAATTTAATTTCAGATTTAACTGCATTAGAAAATGTAATGTTACCCAATCTCTATACGGGTGAAAGCAAATCTAAATCTTTAGAGTTGGCTAAAAATTTATTAACAAAAGCTGGTTTAGAAAACAGGTTAAATCATACACCAAAGGAATTATCAGGTGGAGAGCAACAAAGAGTTGCCATTGCTAGAAGCTTAATAAACAAACCTAAGCTTATTTTAGCAGATGAACCAACTGGAAGCTTAGATTCAAAAAATGCAGAAGTAATTTTAGATATGTTTATAAATTTTAAAGATGAAAATTCTTTAATATTGTTTGCAACTCACAATAAATCACTTGTTAATAAGTCAGATTTAGAATTAACAATTTCAAATGGAACTGTTAATTTTAATTAATGTCTGTAGAAGCAATTAATTTAAAAATACATTCCCAGTTTTCAATTTGTGAAGGTGCAATAAAAATTGATAAATTGGTTAATTATTGTAAAGAGCATAGTGTTACAGCAGTAGGACTTTGTGACTCTGAAAACTTATCTGGAGCTTTAGAATTTTCTTCTCAGCTTAAGAATGAAGGCATTCAACCTATAATAGGAACAAAAATTTATATAAAAGAAAATGTAGATGGAAAAACAACCTACGGAACAGTATCCTTATATGCAAAAAACCAAATTGGTTATAAAAATTTACTAAAACTATCTTCTAAATCTTATCTCGATCTACAAGAACATGACGATAAGCCAAATATTAATTTAAATATATTAAAAAAATATCATGAGGGAATAATTATACTAATTGGCGGAAGCTTTAGTTTTTTTTCAGATTTATTAGTAAAAAATAAAGATGAATACTGTTTCAACGAGGTAAAAAAACTTAAAGATATTTTTAATGATAATATTTATATAGAAATTCAAAGACATGATGAGCCTCATGAAAAACAACTTGAAAAAAAGTTAATTAAATTATCATCTGATACAAGTATACCATTAATTGCAACCAATGAAGTATTTTATCTGGAACAAGATTCATATAATGCTCATGATGCCTTTATTTGCGTTGGTGAAAAAAATTATGTTAATGAAAAAAACAGGTTGAAATATTCCAATCAGCATTATTTTAAAAAAACAAGTGAATTTGACAATCTTTTTGCTGATTTGCCTGACGCTCTCGAAAATAACAAAAACTTTAAATATAAATTTAATTATTTTCCAAAAAAAAGTAATCCATTACTTCCATCTTTTTCTGAAAATGGAAAAGATACAAATCAAATATTAAAAGATAAAGCAGAGAAAGGTTTAGAAGAAAGATTAGAAAAATACGTTTATCCAAGGCTAGGTGTAAATACTGATAAAAATGTAACCAAAAAAAATTATTTTGACAGACTGAATTATGAAGTTTCCGTAATTTCAAAAATGAAATTTTCAGGGTATTTTTTAATTGTATCTGATTATATAAATTGGGCTAAATCAAATAATATACCTGTTGGGCCAGGAAGAGGATCGGGTGCTGGATCGCTTGTTGCCTGGTGTTTGTCTATCACAGATTTAGATCCTATTAGATTCGGTCTACTCTTTGAGCGTTTTTTAAACCCAGATAGAATATCAATGCCAGACTTTGATATCGACTTTTGCCAAGAAGGTCGTGATGAAGTTATCAATTATGTTAAAGACAAATATCCTAATAAAGTTGCGCAAATCATTACTTTTGGAAAACTTCAAGCTAGAATGGCATTAAGAGATATTGGTAGAGTTTTGGGTTTACCTTATGGAAGAGTAGATCAGCTCTGCAAAATGATACCATTCGATCCGTCGAGACCGTTGTCATTAGCAGAGTCAATTGCAATAGAACCAAGATTACAAGAAGCTGAAAAAAATGATCCAGTAATAAAAAAATTAATTAATTATGCTTTGAAACTTGAGGGGTTATATAGAAACGTAGCTACACATGCAGCGGGTGTTGTCATTGGTGATAGAAATTTAGATGAACTAGTTCCTCTTTATAAAGATTTATCTTCAACCTTGCCAATTCCAGTTACACAATTTGATATGAAATCATCAGAAGACGCTGGTTTAGTTAAATTTGATTTTCTCGGTTTAAAAACTTTAACAGTAATAAAAAAAACTATTGAGTTTATTCAAAAAGACAAACCTGATTTTGATATTAGTAAAATCAATTTAGCAGATCAAAAAACTTTTGAACTCCTTAGCTCTGGAGAAACTATGGGTATATTTCAACTTGAAAGCTCTGGCATGAGGGAGGTTTTAAAGCAGTTAAAACCAAATAAATTTGAAGATATTATAGCATTAGTAGCATTGTATAGACCTGGCCCAATGCAAAATATTCCAACTTATATTTCTAGAAAACATGAAAAAGAGGAAGTTGATTACATTCATCCAAAATTAGAAAATATTTTAAAGGAAACATATGGGGTAATAATTTATCAAGAGCAAGTAATGCAAATTGCTCAAGCGTTATCAAGTTTTAGTGCAAGTAAAGCAGATATTTTAAGAAAAGCTATGGGTAAGAAAAAATCAGCAGAAATGGAGCGTCAAAAAAAGGATTTTATAGATGGGGCTGTTAAAAATGGTATTTCAAGAGATCAGGTTATTTACATTTTTCAATTAGTAGAAAAGTTTGCACAATATGGTTTTAACAAAAGTCATGCTGCCGCATATGCATTAATTGCTTTTCAAACAGCATACCTTAAAACCCATTATCCAATATATTTTTTTTGCGCTTCTATGAATACAGAACTATCTAATACTGATAAATTAAATTTCTTTTATGAAGAATTAAAAAGATTAAGAATTGATATAAAGCCACCAAATATTAACTTTTCATATGCAGAATTTTTACCTCGTGATAAAACTATCTATTACGCATTATCAGCAATAAAAGCTGTTGGTTATGACGCTATTTCAAAAATTGTAGATGAGAGAGAGAGAAATGGAAAATTTAATTCAATTTCTGAATTTTTAAGCAGAGTAGAAAGTAAAAACTTAAATAAGCTACAATTAGAAGGATTAATTAAGTCTGGATCATTAGATATTTTAGACAATAATAGAAAAAAACTTTTTGAGAATGTTCCAGAATACATAAAACAATCAAAATCTTCTGATAAAGTTAGCGAAAATGAACAAGATCAATTATTTTCAAATGATATTGAGAATGATCAAAAAGATATAAAAGAGTTTAACGTATTAGATTGGGACAAAAATGAAAAAATAAAAAAAGAATTTGAGTCAATTGGTTTTTTTGTTGGAGAACATCCGTTAAAATCAAACCTTCAAGTATTAAAAAAATATAACGTATATTCATATCAAGAATTAAAAAACACTAATGCCCTTAAAGACGGAATGATTGCTGGAACATTAATTTCAATTCAAGAAAAAAAAACCGCAAAAGGAAATCCTTATGCAATTATTAAATTAGTTGATCTAAGTTCAATGTATGAACTTTTCATATTTTCAGAAAAATTAGTAGAAAATAGACATAATCTTGTTGTTGGAAATTCTTTTTTAGTAAAAGTAAAGAAGGAGACCAATAAAGATAATATTGAAAGAATTAATTTAGAAAATATATTTTTTATAGATGATTTGAAAAATCAAACAATTGATCAAGTTAGTTTCGAAATTGATAATATCAAATCTTTAGATGTTATTAAAAGTAGATTGAAAGAGAAAGGTTCTTCAAATGTAAATATTATTTATAAGGATAAAAATTCAGAGTATTCTTTTAAACTTCACCATAAATCAAATGTCAGGCCATCTGATATTGAGTTCCTAGAAAATTACCAAATAAAGCCAATTTTTTAATAAATTTTCAGTTGTAATTTTAGCATTGAGTTATATAAGCCACATAAAATACGCACAGAGAAAGTGGCTTTATGCCCCCGGTCTGCATATGCAGTAGCTTCTCTGGAGGATTAACCGGAAAGGATAAAATGAACTTACCAGAAGTAACAGTAAAAGACCTGTTAGAGGCAGGTGTGCATTTAGGTCATAAGACTTTTAGATGGAATCCAAAAATGAAGCCTTATATTTTTGGAGAAAAAAACTCTATTCACATCATTGATTTGTCAAAAACGTTAGAGCTTTTAAAAACTGCTCTTTTAGAATTACACAAATCTGTATCAAGTGGCGGCAAAGTATTATTTGTTTCTACCAAAAAACAAGCTTCAGAACTTGTTGCCGAAGTTGCCAAAGAAACGGACAATTATTATGTAAATTTTAGATGGTTAGGAGGAATGTTAACTAACTGGAATACAATTAGTAATTCAATAAAACGATTAAAAAACCTTAAGAAAAATTTACTACAAGAAGACTCTGGTTTTACAAAAAAAGAGTTAATTAAAATGAATCTTGAAAAAGAAAAACTAGAAAGATCTTTAGGCGGAATTTCTGAGATGAAAAAGCTTCCAGATATAATTTTTGTGATAGATACAAATATTGAGTCGTTAGCTATTTTGGAAGCTAAAAAACTTCATATTCCTATTATCGGAGTATTAGATAGTAATTCTGATCCGGATAATATTGATTTTCCAATTCCAGGAAATGATGATGCGCGTAGGTCAATCAATCTTTATTGTGATTTAATTAAAAAAACTATTTTAGATGCAAAGAAAAATATCAAAGTTTCTGAAAAAAAAGAAAAATCAACTGAAGATTCCAAAGATCAAAAATTGAGCAATAAAAAAGAAATAAACAAGGAAGATAAAAATGTCAGTGCTTGAGAAAGTTAAAGAATTAAGAGAAGTTACAGGAGCAGGTATGCAAGATTGCAAAAATGCTCTTAAAGAAAATAATAACGATATAGATAAATCGGTAGAGTATTTAAGAAAAAAAGGTGTTTTGAAAGCATCAAAAAAAAGCTCAAGAGACGCCGCTGAAGGATTAATCATTATTGGTGAAAATCAAAATAATTTTACTTTAACAGAAATTAATACCGAAACTGACTTTGTTGCAAAGAATAATGAATTTATAGAATTTTGCTCAAAGGTTTCTGAAGTTAGTTTGAACGCAAATAGCTTAGATGAATTGCAAAATCAAAAATTAAACGATTCTACCATTGAAGAGTCTATTGTTAATCTAATTTCAAAAATTGGAGAAAATATTAAATTAAGGCGATTTGAAAATATTAATAAAGATGGGCAGAAAATCAGTTATTATATTCACAATAAATCGAGTGATTTAACTGGAAAAATCGTATCTGTAATTAAATATAAATCAAATAAAGATGAATCAAAAAATTTTGCAAATAATATTTGTATGCATATAGCTGCAATGTCACCAATGGCATTAGATGAAAAGAATTTAGATAAAAACTTTCTTGAAAGTGAAAAAAAAATAATTGAAGAGCAACTTAGTAAAGAAGGAAAAAAACCTGAGATAATCGAAAAAATTATGACTGGAAAATTAAATAAAGTAATATCAGAAAATACTTTATTAGGACAAAGCTGGGTTGTTGATCAAGACTTAACAGTAAAAAAAGCTATCGATAAATTTAATAAAGATAATTCAGATAATTTTGAAATAATTAGCTATTATAAGTTTAAAGTAGGTGAAGGTATTGAGGTTAAAAAAACTGATTTTAGTGAGGAAGTAAAATCTTTAGCAAAATAAAAAAATGACTACGGACAGTAGATTAAAATCTTTCGAAAAAAAAATGGAAGACTCAATTATTTCTTTAAATAAAGATCTTTCAACCATAAGAACTGGAAGAGCACACTCTTCTATGTTAGATTTGGTAAAGGTTGAGGTTTATGGCCAATCCATGCCAATTAATCAAGTTGCTACAATAAGTGTTTCAGACCCACAAACCTTAGCAATTCAAGTTTGGGATGCAAATAATGTTAAATTTTGTGAAAAAGCTATTAGGGAAAGTGATTTAAATTTAAATCCTATTGTCGATGGTCAGTTGCTGAGAATACCAGTACCAAAATTAAATGAAGATAGAAGAAAAGAATTATCAAAAATTGTAAGTCAACAATCTGAAAAAATCAAAGTTTCCATCAGGAATATAAGAAGAAGTGGAATGGATTTTTTAAAACAAGAAGAAAAAAACAAGAATATTAGTGAAGATGAAAGTAAAAAGTTATCAAATGACTTACAAAAAATTACTGATGATTTTGTTAAAAAAGTGGAGGTCAAAATAAAAGAAAAAGAAGAAGAAATTCTTAAAGTATGAAAAATCCAAATCATATTGCCATAATCATGGATGGTAATGGTAGATGGGGTATAAAAAAATTTAAAAGTAGATTGTTAGGCCATAAAGAAGGTGTAAAAAAAATAGGTCAAATTATTAATTATTGTCTAAAAAACAAAATTAAAAATCTTACACTTTACGTACTATCAAGAGATAATTTTTTAAAAAGAAAATCAAAAGAGTTAAAAAATATTTTTTTTTTGATCGAAACTTATTTGCCGAAAAATGAAGATTTTTTTCTTAAAAATAAAATAAATTTAAATTTTATTGGTGAGAGTAACGGTTTGCCAAAAAATATTAAAAAATTGATTGAAATCACAAATAAAAAATTTTCATTTAAATCAAATAATTTAATTCTAAATGTTGCATTAAATTATAGTTCAAAATTAGAAATTATAAATACAATAAAAAAAATAAATTTAAAAAAAGATAAAATTACTAAAAAAAATATAGAAAAATATCTTTATACATTTAGTAGTGGTGACCCTGATTTAATTATAAGAACAGGTGGATATAATCGATTAAGTGATTTTCTATTATGGCAATCTGCATATTCAGAGATATATTTTGTTAATGATTTGTGGCCTGAATTCAAAATAAATAATTTAAAAAGAATTATTGAAAAATTTAATAAAACACAAAAGAATTATGGATCATGACTATAAACTTAGTTAATAGAATTATTTTTTCATTAATAGTTGCTCCTTTAGTTTTATTTTTAATTTTTCTTGGAAATATATA